>CAYMUE010000156.1:0-15871 GCA_964393505.1 uncultured Polyangiaceae bacterium | reverse complement strand
GTCGAGCGGAGGCTTGCGCGCCCGCACGATCGCGCGGTCCAGCCAGTAGTCCTTCACCCACCCCCACGCGCCGACGGAGAGCCCGTGGTTCGCCTCGCCCCGTCCGTGAAGCGCGATCAGAAGGGGGAAGCGTTCCTGCGCTCCGCCCCACTTCGGGACGACCACGACGGCCTTCTGCGGCCCCACGGGCGAGTCGGCGAAGTCGAGCTCGCGCAGCTCGAGCGAAGAAGACGTGTCGTGTTCCGAACCAGTCTGTGGGCGACGGTCTGCACACCCCGAACGTCCGCACCCGGTCAGCATCGCGGAGGCGATCGAGGCGATCCACGCGCGACGCGACAGCGTGGGATCAGCGGTCATCGGAGGGTTTGGGGGCCTGTCCGGTGGCCGCGTGCACCAGCTCGATCAAGGACGGATCGTTCTCGATCTGGATTCGCAGCGACCGCCGCACGAAGTCGAGTCTCTCCGGGTCGAGCTTGCCTTCGAGGTGCGAGGTGGCCTGCTGCACACGGATGTCCAGGTACTGGGGCAGGTCGATCTGACCCGCGCGCAGCCGATCGAGGGGGGACGCATCTTCGGGCTTCTGTGCCTCGTGCGTGCGATCCAACTGGAAGGTCTCGCCCGAAGCCCCCGTTCGTTCCACCGGAACCGGATCCTTCAGGATTGCCCCCGCGCTGCCTCCAATGCGTCCGATCCTGTCGATTCCCATGTGGACTCCCCTTGTGTCTATGCCATCGGGACCCGGCCGGCCAGCCCGGAACGCACGCCTCCGCTCCCGCGCTCCCTCACCGGATGTTGCCGATCGCGTTCTTCACTGTGTCGTGCTTCGCCTTCAGCACGTTCGACAGCGTGGTGAACGATCGGTTTTCCGCGGCCACCCTCTCCTGCAACTCGAGGTAGTACAGGTTCAACTCCTGGCTCTGCGCCAGGGCCGCCTCGACCCCCCCTCCGACCGATCCCGTCCCCGCACTGGTCGCCCCGGGGCCCTCGGCCGACGCCCCTGCGCCCACCGACGACGCCGCGATGCCGGGATAGCCGGGCCGCATAGTCATCGACGCCCCCGGCCGAATAGATGCCGCGATCATCGGCGACATCGGCAGCGATCGCACGGCCGCCTCTGCCCCGCGCATCAGCATCGCCGTCGGACCGCCCATCATCTCCTTGAACGTCGGGGTCGCCGGCGTCACCCGCCCCGCGGTGCTTGTTGCCACCACCGCATTCGCCCTCGCAACTCCCGTCCCACCAATCCGATCCACGCCCATGACATCCTCGCCTGGCGCTCCCCGGGGCGTCCTTCGACCCGATCGGCGCTTGCATGGTCCCCTATCGGCCACCGGGCGCGATGGTTGCGGGAATTGTCTGGGGGGCGTGAGCGGCTAGCTCATCCAGCTCGTGATGATGTAGTTCGAGATGAGGATCGCCACCGCGCTCTGCACGACGGCCCGAGTCGTGGCGAGGCCCACGCCCTTGGCACCGCCGGAGGCGTAGAACCCGTGACGGCACGAGATCGCGGAGATCAGGAAGCCGAACACCGCGGCCTTGACCAGCCCCATGTACAGGTCGTCGGGCGCCGAGAACTGGCGGATCTTGTCGAAGAAGAGCCCCGGATCGACGTTGAGCCACGACACGGCCACGAAGTACGCACCGATCGTGCCGGCCACCGAGTAGAGGATGAAGAGCAGCGGCATCATCAGGATCGACGCCACCATGCGCGGCGACAGCAGATATTGCACGGCGCTCACGCTCATCGTCGTCAGCGCATCCACCTGCTCGGTGACTCGCATGTTCCCCAACTCCGCGGCCATCGCGCTCCCCGCCCGCGCCGTCACCATCAACCCCGTGAACACAGGCGCCAGCTCCCGCAGCAACGCCACCACCACGATCCCACCCACCATCGCGTCGGCCTGGAACCTGCGCAGGATGTTCACCATCTGCAGCGCCAACACCATCCCGCTGAACGTGCCCGTCAACCCCACGATGAAGATCGACTGCACCCCCACGAACTCCATCGACGACACGATCAGCCCCGGTCGCACCGGTCTGCGGAAGATCCACAGCAGCGTCTGCGCCGTCAAGCTGACCGTCGTGCCCATGCCGTCGAGCAGCTCGACGAACGGAGCGATCGCGTCGGAGACCGCTCTCCCGATCCGCTTCCATCGCCCGCGCTCGTTTGCCACCCGACCACCGCTTTCCGAGCCGTGCCCGGCCCGCAATCGCTACCCGCCTTCGGTTCCGTTGCGCGCCGGCTCCCGACGCGCTGCCAACTCCTCGAGCCACTGCCGCGCCCGCGGCCCCGTCGCTCCCGCCCGCGCCATCCTCCCGCGCTCCGCCAGCGACAACTCCAGCACCACCGCGTCGCCCCCGAGTTCCTCGACGTACGGCTCTCCCCACTCGACTACCAGTAGCGCCCCGTCGCCCCGATGCTCCACCAGTCCCAGCTCGTCGATGCCGTCTGCGCTCCCCACCCGATACAGATCCGCATGCACCAACGGGATCCTCGCATCGTACAGGTGCACCAGCGTGAACGTCGGACTCGTCACCCGCACCTCGCGCGACACCCCGAGCGCTCGCGCCAGAGAACGCGCCAGAAACGTCTTGCCCGCCCCGAGATCGCCCACCAGCACGAGCAGATCGCCGGGCCGCGCCGTGTCCGCGAGCGCACCTCCGAACCGGACGGTCTCCCGACGGGTTCTCAACGGCCACTGCACTCGAGCCAGCTCCGTCATCAGAACCTGAGTACTCCGTGCAGCGTCGCTCCCGCGAGCACGATCGTTCCGGACGACGCCGGCACCCACCGCAAATCGCCCAGCTGGGCATCGACGGCAAAGCTTTGGGACACGGTGAGCGACGCGGCAACCGTCGCACGGACGAGGAGCGACTTGGACTCCGAGCCTCCGTGGGCGACGAACACTCCGACGCCGGCCTCGGGGCCCACACGGAGCGTGGGGCCTGCCACCGGGATCAGGTAGCGCGCCGAGGCGTCGACCGTCGTTGCCCGCGGACCGCTCATGGAGCTGGTGAGCTGCAACCCGAGATCGATCGGCTCCGCAGGGGACACCCCTGCGCGAGCGGTGACGGCCGAGGAGGTCGAGCTGCCCGCGGCCTGCTCCGGGCGCGAGACGGCGGAGCTGACGCCCACGCCGACGCCTGCGAAGAACAACGGCCAGGGGGTCGAGGGCACGGGGGCGACCGATCGGGCGGGAGTCTTCGGCTCCGGCACAGGAGCCAGCGGGGGCGTCGTCGGCGCCGGACGCACGGCCGATGTCTCCCAAGGCAGCGCCGCCGTTCCGACCCCTTCGGCCCGCAGCAGCACGCGCAGCATCTCCACGACCTGCGCGTGGATCTTGTCGGTCTCGACGTCCCGGGTGACGCTCTCGCTGCGAGCTCCCTTGGCGTAGTACGCGACGAGCTCCAGGCGGTGGTCGCTGTCCTGCGGGAAGACGGTGGGGAGCACGACCCAGTCTGCGTGGGCGAAGCGGGCAAGGGTGGCGAACTCGTCCGCGTCGTCGGGTGAGCCATCGGGGATCTGGCGGAGCGCACCGGTGAACTCCTGCTGATCGACGAGCTTGTGACCGACTTCGACGATACTGAAGCGGGTTTCGCGCTCGAGGGTGGAGGACAGCATGGCGCCGGCGACTTGGCCGCGGGCGGGCAGCAGCAGCACGAGGTCGGCTCGCGCCGCGGAGGTTGTCGCGCCCCACGCGCACAGCACTCCCAGTCCAGCGAGCAGAGCGGTTGGCCTCATCGTTCCATCCTGTCTGCGCCGTCCCGCCGCAGCGGAGGGAAGCGCAACGCGCAAGAGCGTAGGCGAAGCGCCCCGGCGCTGCTAGAGTCCCCGCGCTTCGGCCCCGAGGTTGCAGAACATGGACATGGTCGACCCTTCCGTCGTGCTCGCCCCCTACCTCGAACCGCTCGTCCGCGGACGCCGCGTCGTGGTTCTCGGTGATTCGTCCGGATCCCTTTGCGCGAGCCTGATCGACCGCGGAGCCCGCCTCGTCCACGTCTACGATCCCGACCCTGTCCGCGCTGCGGAATCGGCGGCGCGCTTCGCCGCGGAGAGATCCCTCGTCATCGCCAAGCTCCCCGACGCGGATCTGGCGGTTCGCGACGGCGCTTTCGACGCCGTCATCGTCCCCGACCTGTCGCTTTTCGAACGGCCCGCGGAGATCGTGCGCAGGGCTGCCCGGCTCTCGTCGTCCGGCGGCGCAGCCCTGTTCGCTTCGCGCAACGTCGAGGTCCCCGGCACCCGCCCCCCCCGGCTCCCGGGCGAGCTGTCGTACTACGAGCTGTATGACGCCGTCTCCCTGCAGTTCCCCGAAGTGCGGATGCTCGGTCAGGCGCCCTTCGTCGGCTATGTCATTGCCGACTTCGCGCCTGACGATGAACCCGACGTGAGCGTCGACACCTCGCTCATGGAGCACGGGGCCGAGGAGCCTCAGTGGTTCCTTGCGCTCGCTTCCCAGCGCTCGGTTCGGCTCGACGCCTACGCGATCGTACAGGTGCCAGCGCAGGTCGGCGCCGTGACCCCGGCCGCGACGCCGCAGATCTCGTCGGCCGAGCTCGCGGCCGCCCGCCAGCGAGTCGGCGAGTTGGAGTCGGAGCTGGGCGAGCAGCGGATCGCACTGCGCGATGCCATGGCGCGTCAGATCGATCCGGAACGACTTGCCGGCCTCGAGGAGCAGTTGAAGCAGACCGAGGCGCGCGCCGGAGACTCGCACGTCAAGGCGGGACGCCTCGAGGGCAAGGTGCGGGATCTCGAAGAGGAGCTCCGGCACCAACGCGATCGGGCCTTCCGTCTGAGCCGGGAGGTCGAAGACGAGAAGAAGGCGCGACAGCGAGCGGAGGTGGAGCTCGGCATGGCGCGTCGCAGCTCGGAGCTGCCCAAGCCGATCGAAGAGCAGCCGGTGCCGCCGGCCGTCCTGGCCGAGATCGAGGCGGAGAAGGCGCGAGGCAAGCGGCTACAGGCCGAGCTCGACGATGCCCAGGAGCGCATCGCGCAGCTTGCGGCCGACCTGGCGGCAGCGCGCGACGAGTTCGAGGACGCGCGAGCGATCCAGACGCACCATGCGGAGCGGGTGCGGGAGCTGGAAGCGGCCGTACGCGAGCGCGACGCACGGGTGGCGCAGCTCGACGCCGCGGTGCTCGAGCTCGAGGAGCGCGCAGCCGAGGCGTCGGCGCGTCCTCGCAACGACGAGGAGCTGGCGCGGGCCCGTCAGGAGCGCGACGAGGCGTTGCGTGTGATGGGCCAGATGCGCGGAGAGCAGGAGAGCGAGATCTCCCGGCTGGAGGAGATCCTGCGGGAACGGGGGCGCGAAGTCGTTGCCCTGCGCCGCGACAACGCGCACAGAGAACAGCTCGTGCGCGAGCTGGTCGTGGTGCTGGACGAGACCCGGTTGCAGGGAGCAGACGGAAGCGGTCCCAACCGACTCGTGGAGACGATCACGTCGTTGCACGGGCAGCTCGACCGACTTGCTGCCGTGACGGCTCAGAGGGAGGCGGAGCTGCAGGCATCCCGGTGGCGGGTGCAGCAGCTCGAGCAGGAGCTGGGCGCGATGGCGCCCGGTGGGGCAGAACCGAGCACGGAAGTCGCCGAGCTCGAACGCGCCTTGGCAGCCGTCCACGTCGAGCTCGACGTCCTTCGCCAGTCCTTCATCCAGGAGCACCAGGCTCGCGTCAGGCTCGAGGCCGCAACCGTAGCTCCTCAGGCCCCCTCCGATTCCCAGCCCGCAAGCCCCTCACCGTCCGCGCCCCCGGAGGCCGTCGAACCGAAGTGATCCGGCTCCGTTGACAGGGCAACCCCCCGACTTAGCTTGTCGCGTGGTTTCGTCTGCGTGCCGGCCGCTTTCCCATCCCGCATCCCATGAGCTCGAAGCGCGATTACTACGAGGTGCTGGGCGTTGCCCGCACCGCTACCTCCGACGAAATCAAGAAGGCCTACAAGCAGGCTGCGCTCAAGCACCATCCGGACCGCAATCCGGGCGACAAGCAGGCCGAGGAGAAGTTCAAGGAGGCCACCGAGGCGTTCAGCGTGCTGAGCGACGACGCCAAGCGTCAGCGCTACGATGAGTTCGGCCACGCCGGCCTCGAGGGGATGGGGGGAATGGACTTCGGAGGGGACGACATCTTCTCCCACTTCCAAGACCTGTTCTCGGAGTTCTTCGGAGGCTTCGGAGGGGCGCCGCGGGGACGTCGAGGCCCGGCGCGCGGCGGCGACCTGCGCGTGCAGCAGCGCCTCACGCTCCAGGAAGCGGTGCTCGGGTGCAAGAAGGAGCTCTCGATCCGCGCCCCGGTTGTCTGCAAGCAGTGCGACGGAACGGGTGCGGCGCCGGGGCACTCGCGGGAGACCTGTTCGAACTGCCGCGGAACGGGACAGGTCGCCACGGCACGCGGCTTCGTCATGTTCACCTCCGGCTGTCCCGCCTGCCGCGGTCAAGGTTCCGTGGTCACTCACCCCTGCGACGCATGCCGTGGTCAGGGGCAGGTCGAAGAGAGCCGCAAGGTGCTGGTCACATTCCCCGCCGGGATCGACGCCGGACAACGCCTGCGCGTGCCCGGCCAGGGTCTTCCAGGACCGCACGGAGCCCCTGCCGGCGATCTGTATGTCGATGTCGATGTCGAGACCGATGAACGCTTCGAGCGCGACGGCACCGACCTCGCCACCCGCGTGCACGTCGCGTTCTCCGACGCGGCGCTGGGCACGACGATTCACATCCCGCTGCTCGACGACTCCCTGCTCGATGTGGAGCTGCCTGCCGGAAGCCAGCCCGGAGACGTGATCACACTCAAGGGCAAGGGCGTGCCGCGCATCGACGGTCGAGGACGAGGCGCGTTGCACGTCATCGTGCAGGTGGACGTGCCCAAGCGGATCTCGTCTCGGGCACGCCAGCTGCTCCTCGAGCTGCAGAAGGAACTGCAGTCGAAGGAGGAGAAGCAGCGGGCGGCTTCCTCCGCTGGTCGCGACACCTGATGGAACGCTGGTGTGCGGCGTGCCGACGCACGCTGCACCTACGACCTCGCTCGTTCTGGTTCGCGTACGCGGCGGATCAGGCGATCCACTTGGCGAGGATGCAGGTGATGTTGTCGGGGCCGCCGTTCTCGTTGGCACGCTCGATCAGGCGACGCACTCCTGTCTTGAGATCCGAAGACTCCAACACGATTTTCAGGATCTCGTCGTCGTTGACCGGACCGGAGAGGCCGTCGGTGCACAGCAGCACGATGTCGTCGGCGCGCGGTGGGAAGAAGGACGTGTCGACTTTGACGGTCTCCTTCATGCCGAGCGCGCGGACGATGACGTTCTTGTGCGGGAAGTTGGCGATCTCCTCCGGGGTGAGTCGCTTCATCTTGATGTAGTCGTTGAGCAGCGAGTGGTCTTCGGTGAGCTGCTCAATCTTCTCATCGCGGATGCGATACACGCGGCTGTCACCGACGTGGGCGACGTAGAGGCCGTCCTCGACAGTGAAGATGGAGACGATCGTGGTGCCCATGCCGCGCCGTCGGGCGTCGCGCTGGGCGGCCTCGTAGATCCGGAGGTTGGCGAGCTTGATGCCGGTGATCAGACGGTTCTCTTCGTACCCCTTGGTACGGTCCATCTTGTAGGGCCAGGTGCGTTCGGGATCGTCCGCCGTCGCGGCAAAGAACTCCTTGAGCGTGTCGACCGCCATGCGAGAAGCGACCTCGCCGGACGCGTGACCGCCCATGCCGTCGGCGACGACATAGAGCCCGTGTTCGCCGATGATCGCGAACGAGTCTTCGTTGTGATTGCGCTTGCGACCGACGTTGGTATCGCCAGCCACCTCTACGCGGAGCACTTGACCCACGGCCTATCTATACCCGAACTCTGTAGCGGACGACACAACAACGCGGGGCCCCGGTGCCCCATGTAATAAAAAGCTGTTCTATAAGGAGACAGCCGGGCCGTGGCATCACGGCCGGGCGGTCGAGCCTGCCGCCGCGGGCCTCGAAGACGGGCTGGCCCTGAGGGCGACCTGCACAACACGGAATCTGCCGTCCCGTACCACGATCACCTCGACCTTGTCACCCACCGCTCGACCCCGAACCACTTCCGCAAGCTTCTCCGGCGTCTGTACCGGAACCCCGTCCACCGCCACGATCAGATCCGAGGTCTGGTCGTCCCCTCCACGCAAGCCCGCCTCGGCTGCCGGGCTCTCGGCATGCACCGAGACCACACGCACTCCGCGAGCAACCGCGTGGGCTGCACTGATTCCCTGGATTCCCAACCAGGGAGCAGGCGGGATGGCGTTGGCCGGGGCGCTCCGCAGGAACTGACGCAGGGCTTCGACCGGGGCACCGTAGATCACCTGCTGGCAGGCGCCCGCGTCGGTCTTCGCCGAGCACGCCCGGCTCAACAGCGCCACGACCTGCCCCTGATCGTCGATGACCGGGGCGCCCAGGTCCGAAGGCGGGATGCGTGTCGAGACCTCGAGCGCATCGCGCAGCAGCTCGCCGTCGCCGCCGATCAGGTCTGCGCGCGCCTTGAACACCAGGGACGCAGGCGCAGCGCGGCCCCTCGCATGCGTGAAGGTCTTGATCTGGGAGCCGAGACGAAGCGGATCGCTTCCGGTCGCCGCGGCAAGTCCTTCGGACCAGCGGCCGACCTGGGGGACGAGAAGGGCCAGGTCCCAGGTTCGGTCGGAGTGTCCGACGCGCACGTGGACGATGCTTCCGTCGGCGTAGCGGGCATCCAGTCCGTTGCCGTCGCCCAGCGGAGAGAGGGAGCTGAGGATGCGACCATCGCCGCCGAGGACGAACCCGAGGGCGACGGGGCGATTGGCGCGCTCGAGGGAGACGACGCCGCGGCGTGCGCGCTCGGTGGTGGAGGGTTGGGGTGCGGGGGCGGCGGAGGCGGAAGGCGCTGGCGGGGCTTTGACCGGGGCGGGGCGGCCGAAGGACCAGGCAGCGATCAGGAGCGTTGCTGCGGCAGCGGTGGCGGCAGGGAGGCGAAGGGAACGGGGATTCACGGGGTGAGTGTAGCGCGTTGCCCACGGAAAAGGTGAGGGGGCAGAAGACCGTGGGGCGGGGACGCGCGTAGGCATGCTCGGGCTCTCCTTCTTGAACGACTAGGACGGCGGGCCGGATCGCGATGGGTCGTTGTCCCGGCCCTTCACTTCACCCGCAGTCTCCGTGCCAGGAGCGAAGGGTGTAGGGTGGGGCGGTGAAGGAGCGTTGGGAGGGAGCGGCAGGGGTGTGTGCACGACCTCGCCAGCCCTGCCCGGAAGAAAGAGCCGGTGCACGGTCACAACTCGGGGCTTCGCAGGAACATGGAACAGGACCGACGAGAGGACGCGATGGGCACCAACACACCAGCGTACGCCGAAGGGCAATCGCCGCCGGAGCCACAGGCCGACGGTCCGGACCAGGAAGTCATGGCGGCGATTCGTCGGGGGGATCCTCGGCAGGCGGTTGCGCTCTGTGCGCAACAGCATGGCGCCGCGGTGGGGCGTCTGTGCATGGCGATGGTCGGCTCGCAGGCCGAAGCCCAGGAGCTCGCGCAGGAGGCGCTGCTCGCGGCGCACGGCGCCTTCGCGAGCTACCGGGGTGAAGGAACCGTGCGCGCGTTCCTGTTCGGCATTGCCCGTCGTGTCTGCATTCGTCATCTCGAGCAGCGCACGCGCAGGGACGGCAAGCTGCGCCTGGTGCACGACGCGGACCGCGATCGGAGCGACACGGCGGAGCTGCTGGCGACGCGGCAGCGTGCGGAGCGCACGCGTTCGGCGCTCGAGGGCTTGCGTCCGACGGAGCGCGAAGCGGTGGTTCTTCGGTACCACAGCGACCTGAGCTTCCGCGAGGTCGCGGCGGCGTGCGGGATCGACGAAGCGACGGCGCGCAAGCGCGTGAGCCGTGCGTTGGTTCGTCTGCGCGAATCGCTTGGAGAGCTGTGAGGAGCAGGATCATGTCGAACGACACCTCCCGGAGTCTGTGCGAGACGGTGGAAGAGAGCATCGCGACCCTGATCGACGGAGGCGAGGTCGATCCGCGATTGCTCGATCACATCGCCGACTGCGATCGCTGTCGCGATCTGCGCTACGAGGCTGCACGGCTGGTCGAGCGAATGCGAGACGCGTCGTCGGACTACGTGCATCCGGCGGACTTCGACGCGAGGCTGCTGGAGCGTCTGACGGCGGCCGTGGCGGCGGGCCCCGCGGCGGTCACCCAGCCGATGGATGCGGCGTCGGAGGATCAACCCGTGCAGACGACCCAGCCGATGCCGGCGGTGCCAGTGGCCGCGATGGCGTTGGAGCAGAAGATCGACGAAGCGGCGCCGCCCTTGGCGGAGCCGCAGCCGGCGCAAGCGGTCGAGGTCTCCGCGACGGCGGCGAAGCCGATTCCGCGGGAGCACGAGAAGTACGTCCCGCGAGTCGAGGAGGCGGCCAGGCCGGAGTCCTCCACGGAGCCCGTTGCGCAGTCCGAAGAGAGCGATGCGTCGGCGTCCGCGGAGCACGCGGAGCGCGCGGGCGCGTCGGACACGGTGGGCGTGAAGGCCGGTGAGGCGCTGCGTGGACGAGGGGCCAAGGTCATCGCGCTGGGGATCGTCGGGCTTGCTTCCCTCGCGGCGGCAGCCGCGATCACGTTGCATCTGCGCGGCACCGGAGTCGATCAGGCGTCGGCCGGCGATGCGTGGAGCGGCAAGATCGTCTCGGTTTCGAGCGCATCGAGCGATGGCAAGGGCGGGCTGGAGGTCTGCAGCGAGTCGGGCGGCGGGTGCCGCGAGGCGGGGAGGGACACGCAGGTTCCTGCCGGGACCATGCTGCGCACGGACCTGCGGACGAGAGCGCACGTCGAGCTTGCCGACGGCAGCCGGCTCGCGATCGAGCGGGGGACGGAGTTGGTGCTGGTCAACGCCGGGGGGCGGCAGGCGCGCCTTCGCAAGGGCGGAGTCGTAGCGGACGTGGCGCACTTCGAGCAGGGGCCGGGGGCGAGCATGGATCTACCGATCGGCAAGCTAGAGGTTCTCGGCACCAAGTTCGCGGTGACGGCGACCGAGGACCGCGCGACGGTGGAGGTGGTACGCGGGGCGGTGCGGCTGGGGGACACGTCGGGAGGGGCGGTGGTGGTGCGCGCGGGCGAAGAGGGGACGATCCAGCGCGGGAGGGGACCGGAGGTTGCACCGGCCAACGGTGTGGCGGACTCGATCGCGTGGAGTGAGCGGGGGGACGACACTGGCAACGAGGAGACGATCGTCAGGGGGCTGGGGGAGCTGAAGGCGCGCAAGCCGGGGGAGCAAACGGAGCGCAAGGACGCGGTGCGTCTGGCGAAGCACGACTTGAAGGTGCGAGTGGTGGACTCGGTGGTCCGCACGGAGATCGACGAGACGTTCTCCAACGAGACTGGGGAGGTGCTCGAGGGGATCTACCGGTTCCCGCTGCCTCCGGACGCGCACATCGAGCGGTTGGCGCTCGAGGTGGACGGCAAGATGGAGGAGGGGGCGTTCGTCGAGAAGGACAAGGCTGCGGCGATCTGGCGGGGAGCGATCCAGAACGCGGCGCCGAAGGCGCCGAAGCCCCGCGACGAGATCATCTGGGTGGCGGGGCCGTGGCGGGATCCGGCGCTGCTCGAGTGGCAGCGGGGTGGGCGCTTCGAGCTTCGCATCTTCCCGATCCCGGCGAAGGGGTCGCGCCGAGTGGTGCTGGCGTACACGCAGAACGTGCCTGCGGTGGCGGGGGTGCGTCGCTACACCTATCCGCTCACGTACGACCCGAGCGGCGGGGCGAAGGCGGGGGAGTTCAACGCCGACGTGCAGGTGCGCGGTCACGACGCGTCGTTCGGCGTACGCACGCGAGGCTACGAGATGCGCACGGAGGGACAGGGAGAGGTCTCGCGTCTCGCGATGACCGCGCGATCGTTCGTGCCCTCGGGCGACCTGGTGGTCGAGTACGTGCTGCCCAGCGATCGTCTGGAGACCACGGCGTGGGCGTACAAGCCTGCGAGCGGTCCCGACCAGAGCGCGTATGTGGCGCTGTCGCTGCGACCCAAGCTGCCGCGGTGGGCCGAGGGCAAGCTGCGCGATCAGGTGGTCGTGGTGGACTCGAGCCGCTCGATGGTGGGCGAGAGGTACAAGCGCGCGACGCGTCTGGCCGAGGCGCTCGTGCGGGAGATGGACAAGCAGGATCGTGTGACGGTGATGGCGTGCGACTCTTCGTGTCGCACGATGCCGCAGGAGAAGGCGGGGCCCGGGGCAGCGACGGCGGCGCGCGTGCGCGACTTCCTGGCCTCTGTGGAGCCCGAGGGGGGAAGCGATCTGGTGGGAGCGGTGCGTGAGGCGCGCAAGGCGGGCAACGGACGCGAGGGGCGGGCGTTGCGGATCGTGTACGTGGGAGACGGCGGTTCGACGGTGGGGGCGGTAAGGCCGGCGCACGTGGCGCAGGAGATCGCGCGCGAGCTTCCCGAGGGAGAGGGGGCTCTGACCACCGTGGCGGTTGGTTCGGATGCCGACTCGAACGTGCTCGCGGCGATGGCCCGTGGCGGCGGGGGAGTGATGATCCCGTACGTGCCGGGCGAGCGAGCGACGACGGTAGCGATGCAGGTGCTCGGGGCCGGCTATGGGATGGCGCTGCGCAATCCGGTGGTCGAGCTGCCCGAAGGGCTCAGCGACGTGTATCCTAAGCAGCTCGACACGATCCGCGCGGGCGGCGAGCAGTATGTCGTGGCGAGGATGACGTCGTCCGAGGTCAGCGGGAGCATCAAGCTCAAGGGCAAGGTCGGCGGGGAGGCTTACGAGCAGACCTTCCCGATCAAGGTGCTGGCGAGCAGCGCCGAGGGCAACGCGTTCGTGCCGAGACTGTACGCAGCCACGAAGATCGCGGAGCTCGAGGCCACGCGGGGCGAGCTGGCGAAGACCGAGCTCGTCGAGCTGTCCAAGCGCTTCGCGGTGGCGAGCAGCTACACCTCGCTGCTCGTCCTGGAGAGCGAAGCGATGTTCAAGGCCTTCGGCATCGACCACTCGGCGGCATCGGTGCCGACCTGGTCGGGCGAGAGCGCGACCGAGAGCACCAGCTCCGCGGGGGACAAGGACTACGAGGATCGGGGCGAGGAGGCGGGCGAGGCGGAGAAGAAGAAGGACATGGCAGCCAACGCCTACACCGACGGTCTCGGTTACGGCAGCGGGACGTCGGGCGGGGCGGGCAAGGCGGGGCCGCGTGCGAAGGCGGCTGCTCCGTCTCGCGATATGGCCGCCGACGAGGCTTGGGCGCAGCCCCCGTCCGCCACTCCGTTGCCCTTGGCGACGTCGACCACTGCAGTGGCTCCGTCGAGGCGCCCGCCGCCTCGCGACGACTGGGGGCGGCGTCGCATGGTGGCGATGCGCAGGGTGTGGGATCGTGCCGCCACGATTGCTGCGGACGTGACCCCCGCGCGGGCGGCGGTCGCTTCCAATCTCGGGCAGCTCGAGAGTGACTTCCAGGCGAACGCGGACAGCCGAGCGAAGCTCGAAGCGCTGCTTGGCGGCTACGCGCTCAACGGCCAGCTCGACCGTGCCAACGACCTGGCGGTGCGGTGGTCGGGTCGCGATGCCCTCGACCCGGGGGCTCTGATCGCGCGGTCTTCGCTGGCGGCGCGGGACGGTCATCGCCAGCGTGCGATCCGGATCCTCGACGGGCTATCGGATCTTCGTCCGGCCGACCCGGCGATGCAGAACTGGGTCGCGTCGATGTTCGACGCGATGGGCGACGCGCGGCGTGCGTGCGGTCACCGGATCGCGTTGGCGGAGCTCCGGCAAGCCGACGCGGTGGCGGTGGCGGCGGCGGTGCGCTGTGCGAGGAGCACTGGTTGGAGCGCGCTGGGGGATGCGCTGCTGTCGGACGTTTCCGACGCGAAGGTGCGCACTTCGATCGACCGCGAGCTGGCGAAGACCGTCAGCGCGGGGGTGCTCAAGGGCGACGTGCAGATCGACGGGACATGGGAGAGCGACGCGGACCTGGACATCGCGCTGATCGGCAAGAAGGGAGAGCGGTGGTCGTGGATGGGGGAGGCGAAGGGGCGAGTGACGACGCGGTCGGCGACCTCGACGCGCAGCGAAAGCATCGGCGTGGTCAACCTACCGGCGGGGGACTACGTGATCGAGGTGACGCGTGCGGACGGTGGCGAGAGCACGTCGCCGGTGCGCGGCACACTGACCGTGCGCGCGGTGGGGCAGACGCGGCAGATCCCGTTCGTGATGACGGGGCGTCGCACCGAGGCCGGTTCGCTCAAGATCCACTACACGCCGCGGCTCGTGCCTGTGAGCGAGTGGTAGCGGATTGACTCCCTCCCGCAGCTTCGGCATCCAGGATGCCGATGACCTCTCCCCGGAATCAACAGACCCTCGAGGATGAACCGCAGACGCCGACCTGGCTCACGGCGCTCGGCGTAGGGCTGTTCGCCCTGGCCGGGCTCGCGTGGCTGGCCACGCGCCCATCGCAGCCCACGGTCGAGCAGATGCGTGGCGCAGCGATCCCGGGCGATCCGGCGTCCGCCCCCTCCGCGCCGGTGGTTTCCCCTCCCCCGGCCTCGGTCAGGATCCAACCCGCAGCCGCTCCGTCGGGACAGGAGCCTGCGATTCGTACGTTCCGCGACATGAAGAGGCCGCGTCCCGGCAGGTAGGCCGCGCGCGTCGATCAGCCGGGCAATCCCCAGCGTTTCGGGTCCTTGCGGAGGAGCTCCACGTAGAACTCGCCGGGCTCATGGCCCGGGACATCGCCGGTGTCGACGGCGGATTCGAGGGCGCGTTTGATATCGCCGATGAGCCGCGAAGGGGGCAGGGCGAAGGCCTCCATGATGAGGTTGCCGATGCCGGACGGCAGCGGCGGAACGACGGCATCTTCGGCGGCGAGCTGGCAGATTCGGGAGCTGAGCTCTTCGATTTGGGCGAGGCCGCGACGTCGCTTTTCGGGCCGTTTCGTGGTGATGTCTGCGCGGGCGAGATCGAGCAGGTCGGGCAGCTCGGCGCCCAGCTCCCGCGCGAAGCGTCGTACGGCGCTGTCGGTCCACGACGCCTCGTACTGGTTGGCGCGCAGGTGGTGGAGCACGAGGAAGCGGATGCTCGCGTGCAGATCGGGTTCGTCGGACCACAGCAAGGTCCTGCGCGCCAGCTTGTCGAACATGCGTGCGCCGAGCTCCGCGTGACCGAAGAAGTGCACCTCGCCGTCGGCCGAGATGGTGCGCGTGCGCACCTTGGCGATGTCGTGCAGCAAGGCAGCCCAGCGCACGGCGAGTCGCGGCACGGACTGGCCGACGACCTGCTTGGTGTGCTTCCAGACGTCCTTGTGGCGCCACTCGCCGTCGCCGAAACCGACCAGGGCATGGACTTCGGGCAGGAGCGCGTTGAGCGCGCCGCACTCGAGCAGGAAGTCGAGCCCCGCTTCGGGGACGGTGCCCATCAGGACGCGGTCGAGCTCGAGTCGGACCTGGGCGCGGCTGGATTGCAGCGCAGCCTGGAACTCCTCGGAGGGGAGCGTCCCGACGCCGGTCAGCACGGCGCCGTTGGAGGCATGGGCGGCGGCCAGGAGGGCCTGCAGGGCTCGGGTGGGGGGAAGGTTCTGCACGACTCGCACGGTGGGGGTGGCAGGGAGTGGCGCGATGACCTAGCACAAAGAGGGGGCAGTGGAGGCACGAACCTGTCGTGGTTCGGGGGCAGGGGGGCGTGGCAGCAAATCCCGGCCCCGAAGGGAGGAACGACTCGAGCGGGCCGTAGGGGCGACGAATTGGTGTACGCTCGGCGCGATGGTCGACAAGGACAAGCTGGCGGAGGCGCGTCGGCGAGCCGAGGCGAGGGACTACGGCGCCACGGCGCGGCTCGCGCGGGAGCTGCTGGAGCAGTCCCCCGACGACGTGGTGACGTTGGATCTGCTGGGGTACGCGCTGTACTTTCTCGGACAGATCG
>CAYMUE010000155.1:0-15996 GCA_964393505.1 uncultured Polyangiaceae bacterium | reverse complement strand
CCCCCGCCCCCTGCGCCCGAGCCGCCCGCACCCGCGCCTGTCGCGGCCCCTGCGCCCGTTGCAGCGCCCCCTGCGCGTCCCGCACCCACCCCGCCGCCCGCGAGGCCGGCAGCGCCGCGCACCGGCGTGGAGGTCTGGGGAGGACGCCCCGGCGTGCCGATGCCGTCGACGCCTTCGGTGCGTCCGCCTGCTCCGGTCCCGCGCCGCGTGCAGTACGATCCGAAGGCTGCGGCCGCAGGGAAGCCTGGCGATGCTCGCGGCGGAGTCGGCGCCGGCGCGCGCAAGGGCCCCATGTGGGGCAAGCAGGGCGCGGGCGGACGCCGCGGACCTCAGGGGCAAGCCTGGGGGCAGCAGCCTCGCGGTCGCGCCGCGGCTCCTTCCACCAAGGAGATGTCGGAGCACAAGAAGGTCATCAAGATCGAGGAGAAGGTCTCTCTTCAGACCCTCGCCCAGCGCATGAGCCTGAAGGCAACGGAAGTGCTCATGAAGCTGCTTTCGATGGGGATGCCGGGCGTGAACATCAACTCGTCCCTCGACGCGGACACGGCGAAGCTGCTCGCGTCCGAGTTCGGCTGGGGGGTCGAGGACGTGGCGGTCTCCGAGGAGACCGCGTTGGGGTTGGCGCGAGGCTCCGAGGAAGCGGAGGAGCAGGTCGAGCTCGCCCTGCGTCCGCCTGTCGTGACCGTCATGGGACACGTCGACCACGGCAAGACCTCGCTGCTCGACCAGATCCGCAAGGCCAACGTCGCTGCGTCGGAAGCCGGCGGCATCACGCAGCACATCGGTGCGTATCGGGTGAACACGGCGAAGGGACCGATCACCTTCCTGGACACTCCGGGTCACGCGGCGTTCACCGCGATGCGTGCGCGTGGCGCGCAGGTGACGGACATCGTGATCCTGGTGGTTGCGGCGGACGACGGCGTGATGCCGCAGACTCGGGAGGCGGTGAGCCACTCGCGCGCGGCGAAGGTGCCGATCATCGTCGCGGTCAACAAGGTCGACAAGCCCGGGTGTCAGCCTGAGCGCGTGCGTCGCGAGCTTGCGGATCTGCAGCTCGTGCCGGAGGCGTGGGGTGGGGAAACCATCTTCTGCGACGTGTCGGCCAAGACGCGCCAGGGGATCGATCAGCTGCTGGAGATGGTGGCGCTGCAGGCGGAGGTGATGGACCTGCGCGCATCGGCGGCGCGACCTGCGGTTGGGCACGTGCTCGAGGCCCTGCTCGACCGGGGTCGAGGGCCGGTGGCGCGCGTGCTGGTGACCGACGGCACGCTGCACACGGGAGACATCCTGCTGGCGGGGCCTGCGTGGGGCAAGGTCCGGGCGATGACGGACGATCGCGGTCGGATGGTGGCCGAGGCGGGGCCATCGACGCCGGTCGAGATCCTGGGCCTGTCGGAGGTGCCGAACGCGGGCGATCCGGTCCACGTGGTCAAGGATCCGAAGAAGGCGCAGGAGATCGCGGCATCGCGCAAGTCGAAGGTATCCAAGAGCCTGATTCCGGCGAGTGCGAAGATCGATCTCGAGACGCTGGCGAAGAGGATGGCGGAGTCCGACAACCTGGAGCTGAGGCTGATCATCAAGGCCGACGTGCAGGGGTCGGTGGAGGCGTTGGCGGAGGCGCTGGCGCAGTTGAGCACCGAGAAGGTGAAGGTCGCGATCATCAACGCCGCCGTCGGCGGCATCACGGAAGGCGACGTGAACCTGGCGGTGGCTTCGAAGGCGATCATCGTCGGCTTCAACGTGCGACCTGCGGGCAAGGCCGGATCTGCGGCCGAGGCCGAGGGGATCGAGATCCGCACGTACAACGTCATCTACAACGCGGTAGACGACATCAAGAAGGCGATGTTGGGCCTGCTTGCACCGACGAAGGTAGAGAAGGCGTTGGGCAAGGCGGAAGTGCGGCAGACGTTCCACATCGCGAAGATCGGCACGGTGGCGGGGTGCATGGTGCAGGACGGCCTGATCCGTCGCAACGCGCGGGCGCGGCTGATCCGCGACTCCGTGCAGATTTTCGAGGGCAAGCTCTCGAGCCTCAAGCGTTTCAAGGACGACGCGCGCGAGGTGGAGAAGGGCCTCGAGTGCGGTCTGTCCTTCGAGGGATACAACGACCTGAAGGTCGGCGACGTCGTCGAGTGCTACGAGGTCGAAGAAGTCGCTCCCACCCTGTAAGATCCACCGCCATGTTCGTCGGCGTGCAACGTCTGGTGCTCCACATCCCCGGAGCGCGATCGCTCAAGGACCGTCGTCAGGTCGTGCGATCCTTCAAGGATCGCGTGCAGGCGCGCCTGCGGGTGTCGATTGCGGAGGTGGGCGACGTGGAGCACCCGCAGCACGCGACCATCGCGGTCGCGGTGGTGTCGAACGAGGCAGCGCAGTGCGACGAGGTGCTGGAGAGGGTGGCGGCGGCGGCCTCCACCCTTCCCGATGCGATCCTCGCGGACAGGGCCAACGAGATCATCCCGTTTGGGTTCGGGGGGAGCGGGATTCGTGGGGGAATTGGGGAGCAGGGAGACGACTGAGATGGCCGGAGCCGAGGGCAAGAACCGGGGCGTGCGAGTAGCGGGCAGGATCCGCGAGGAACTGGCATCTCTTCTCATCCGCGAGCTGCGCGACCCTCGTGTGGCGCGCGTGATGATCTCGCGCGTGGAGGTCACGCCGGACCTTCAGCTTGCGCGCGTGTTCGTGCGGTTGACTCACGACGACACGCCGGAAGCCCGCAAGGACGCGGTGCGTGCGCTCAAGTCCGCGTCGGCGATCCTGCGTCGTGCGCTGGGCGGGAAGCTGGAGCTGCGGCGGACGCCGGAGCTGCGGTTCGAGTTCGACGAGGGGATCGACGCGCAGAAGCGGATCGACGAGCTCCTGCAGGAGATCGATCGGGAGAAGAAGCTGGACGAGGGCTGACCGGGGCTACTTGCAGCCGGGCAGACCGGCCTGACGGAGGGCGGCGTTGACGGCCGCGGCGTTGCCACCGGCTGCCGCGGCCTTGCAGGCTGCGGCGGCCTGGAGCATGAACGGAGCCTGGGCGGGGGGGGCGGACTTGGCGTTCTGCGCGATGGCATTGCAGCACGCCATCAGGCCGCTGGGCGTGTAGGTCCCCGTGGCCTTCTTGGCGGCATCCGCCTCGTCCGGAGCGTCGGCGGCGGCGTCTTCCTCGACCGTGAGGACGACCGCGGGCGGGGGCTCCGACGGAGCTGCGGTGGCCGAGGGCATCGGGGGGATCTCATCGTCCTTGTTGCACTTGCAGGAAGCCGCAGAGAGGGCCACCACGAGGGCACCGAGGGTTACAGCGGCGAAGTACTTGCGCATGGGTTCTCCTGTGGTCGTGTTGCAACCGATCGTTACTGGCACGCCCCGGGAATGGACGGCGCGCGCTGGAGTTGAGCACGGATGGTGCGTTTGGCACCGGCGACGGGGACAGCCCCCGACTTGACCTTGGGGGCGAGGCCGTCGCAGACCGCTGCTGCGGCCGCGTAGGCTCCCTTGTCCGCTGCCGCGGCCTTGGCGCTGGTGGACTTGAGGGCCGAGCAGCACCCTGAGATATCGCCACCCACGTTGGTCACTGCAGGGGTTACCGGCTTGGCCGAAACCTCAGGCGCGGCCGACGTGGACTCTGCAGGGGCGGGGGGAGGCGGGGCGAGCTCTGCGCTCGCGGACTCGGCGGGGGCGGGCGTTTCTTCGGACTTCCTGCAAGCGGAAGCACAGAGCGCGAGCACAGCCGCAGTCCCGATGAGCATCCACCTTGCGTTGGTCACGGTTCAGTCCTCCCAAATCGACGGGCCGGGATGATAGCGCAAAGCGCTCGGATGTACGAGAGGAAGGCGAAGGGGAAGTGGGAAGGCGGCGGAAGCCTAGTTGGAAGCGAGGGGGTAGAGCTCGCCGTAGGCCATGTCAGCCGAGTAGGCGGTGTCCCAGCCGCACTTGTCTTCCACTTCCCTGGCGGAAACGGCGGCGACGGTTTCGTTCAATCCGGTGCCGCCGGAGTAGTCGGTCAGGCGCGTCGCTCGTGGCAGGGTGCAGGCAGTGCCCGTCAGGTCCTTGGTCTCGTAGAAAGAGCTTTCGCGCAGGAGGACTCGGACATCGCCGAACCTCTTGACGGTGGAGGCGCAGGCGGATTCGAAGTCGGTGCCTTCTTTCAGTCCTTCGCCGACGCCGCGCCAGAGCACGACCGGGGCGCCGTCGGATAGCAGGGTGTATCCCTTCCGGTTGCCATCGTCGCCACTGAGGAGGAAGACGGTCCCTGCGGGGACCGTCCCGGTGTTGTTTCGTGAGACCCATTCGCCGGGAGCCTTGAACGCCAGGTACCTCTGCTCCGTCAGGAGCGTGGCCGTGCAGTACCCGGCGAAGCCATCGAGCGGGGTGGGGGTCTTCGCGTCGGGAGAATTGTTGCTGGCTCCGGGGTCGTCGCCCGAGCAACAACCGGCGAGGGCGAAGGAGACGGCGAGGGAAGCGAGGCCGAGCGCGAGACGTGAGCGGGGCATGGGGATCTCCTGCGGATGTTCGCTCCGTTGGCAATCGGCAATCCGACTCCGGATGTGGAGAGAGGGCGTCGATCACCCCCATAGCGCAAGAACGGCGGGGGGGGGAACGGATGGTGCGGAGCGCGAACGACGCCGCGTGCGCCGAGAGGTTGTGGGCGGGGCGCGACAGGGAGGGGCAGTTGCGGATGACGCACGATGGAGTCCGCGCCTGGGGATGGGAGGCGTGGCCTCGTCGGGTGGGTCAGATGTTACGGGTCACGAACAACCGATGGAGTTGCCGCAGTTGAGGCACTTGTAGCAGGCGCCGTTGCGGACGGTGATGTGGCCGCACTGATCGCAGACGGGGGCGTCGCCCATCATTTCCTCGAGGTGCTGGCTGAGGGCGCCGCCGACACCGGAGGTTCCGACTCCCTCGGCGAGGATGCGGCCGGAGGCAAGGTTCTCGATCGGCGTGGGGAGCGGCGCGGGGGGCGGGATGGACCGCGGATCGGCCGCGCGGTGCTCGGTAGGATCCTCGATCTTGTGCTGGGGCTGTTCGGTGGGCGGGACGTGAGCGAGCTCGTAGCGGTGGAGGTATTCGACGCCGAGGACGCGGAAGATGTAGTCGACGATGGAGGTGGCGATCTTGATGTTGGGGTGGCCTTCGACCATGCCCTGGGGTTCGAAGCGGGTGAAGGTGAACTGATCGACGAAGGTTTCGAGGGGGACGCCGTACTGCAGGCCGATGGAGACGGACATCGAGAAGCAGTTCATCAGGGAGCGGAAGGCGGCGCCTTCCTTGTGCATGTCGATGAAGATCTCGCCGAGGGAGCCGTTGGCGTACTCGCCGGTGCGCAGGAAGATCTTGTGACCGCCGACGCGTGCTTCCTGGGTGAAGCCGGTGCGTTTCTTGGGCAGCCGGACGCGGATGCCCGGATCGCGGACGTCGGGGTCGCGAACAACGATCGGCGTCTCGGAGCTCGAGGGGGCCTCCTCATCCTTGGTCTTGCTTGAAGCCGACAGGGGCTGGGAGGCCTTGGAACCGTCGCGGTAGATGGCGACGGCCTTGAGGCCGAGACGCCAGGCTTCTTCGTAGACGCGGGCGATGTCCTCGACGGTGGACTCGTTGGGGAGGTTGACGGTCTTGGAGATGGCGCCGGAGAGGAAGTTTTGGACGGCGGCCATCATGCGGATGTGGGCGGTCGGGGGGAGGAAGCGTTTGCCGGTGCGGCCGCAGCGGTTGGCGCAGTCGAAGACGGGGTAGTGCTCTTCGCGCAGGTGGGGGGCGCCTTCGACGGTCATTCGTCCGACGATGTGGTCGCCGGCCTCGGTGATTTCCTCGGCGGAGAAGCCGAGGTGCTTGAGCAGGGAGAAGCCGGGGCGCGAGGCGGCGTCGGCGGGGGCGTTGAGGCGCGAGAAGGTTTCGATGCCGACGACCCAGGGGGCGAGGGCCTGCTCGAGGTCGAAGACGCCGGGGAGGGCCGCCTCGATCTTGGCGAGGTCCTGGTCGTTGAGGCCGCGTTCCTTGAGGGAGGCGCGATTGATGTGGGGGGCGCCGAGCAGGGTGTTGGTGCCGGAGACGAAGGAGACGATGTCCTGGACTTCGGCATCGGAGTAGCCGAGCTTGCGCAGGGCGCCGGGCACGGACTGGTTGACGATCTTGAAGTAGCCGCCGCCGGCGAGCTTCTTGAACTTCACGAGGGCGAAGTCGGGCTCGATGCCGGTGGTGTCGCAGTCCATGAGCAGGCCGATGGTGCCCGTCGGTGCCAGTACCGTGGCCTGGGCGTTGCGGTACCCGTGCTGCTGGCCGTTGCTCACGGCGCCGTCCCAGACCTCGCAGGCCGCGCGCCACAGGGGCTCGGGGCAGTTGTCGCGATCGATGCCGTAGGCCTCGTCGCGGTGCATCCGCATGACGCGGAGCATGGGCTCGCGGTTCTTGGGGAACTCGTCGAAGGGGCCCTTCATGCGCGCGATGTCGGCCGAGGTGGCGTAGGCCTCGCCGGTCATGATGGCGGTGATCGCCGAGGCGATGGCGCGGCCGCGGTCGGAGTCATAGGGGACCCCGAGCAGCATGAGCATGGTGCCGAGGTTGGCGTAGCCGAGGCCGAGGGGGCGGAACCGGTGGGAGTTGAGGGCGATCTCGGCGGTCGGGTAGGCGGAGAAGTCGACGAGGATCTCCTGCGCGAGCAGGAAGATGCGGGCGGCGTGACGGAACGCGTCGATATCGAGGGAGCCGTCTTCGGCCATGAACTTGGTGAGGTTGAGCGACGACAGGTTGCAGGCGGAGTTGTCGACGAACATGTACTCGGAGCAGGGGTTGGACGCGTTGATGCGTCCGGAGTTCGGGCAGGTGTGCCAGCGGTTGATGGTGGAGTCGAACTGCACGCCGGGGTCGGCGCAGGCCCAGGCGGCGGAGGAGAGCTTCTGCCAGAGGTCCTCGGCCTTGTAGGTGTCGATGATCTCGCCGGTGGTGCGCGAGCGGGTCTGCCAGTTTCCCTTGGCGAGCAGGGCGCGCATGAAGTCGTCGGTCACGCGCACGCTGTTGTTGGAGTTCTGACCGCTGACGGTCTTGTAGGCCTCGCCGTTGAAGTCCGAGTCGAAGCCCTGGGCGATCAGGGCGCGGGCCTTCTTCTCCTCGCGGACCTTCCACTCGATGAAGTCGACGATCTCGGGATGGTCCATGTCGAGGCAGACCATCTTGGCGGCGCGGCGGGTGGTGCCACCGGACTTGGTGGCGCCGGCGGCGCGGTCGAAGACCTCCAGGAAGCTCATGAGGCCGGAGCTGGTGCCGCCCCCGGACAGCTTCTCCTGACGTCCACGCAGCGCGGAGAAGTTCGTGCCGGTGCCGGAGCCGTACTTGAAGAGCCGCGCCTCGGTCTTGACCAGCCCGTAGATGCTCATCAGGTCGTCTTCGACCTTCTGGATGAAGCACGCCGAGCACTGCGGCTGCTCGTAGGCGTTGGACGTCTCGAAGATCTCCTGCTTCTCGGGACTCCAGGCGTAGTTGCCGCCGCTGCCGGCGATCTGATAGCGGTGCCACAGGCCGCAGTTGAACCACACCGGCGAGTTGAAGGCGCCGTACTGGTTGAGCAGCATGAAGGTGAGTTCGGCCTGGAACGTGTCCGCGTCGGATCGGGAGGCGAAGTATCCGCCGAAGCCCTCGCCGGCTTCCCGGATCGTGCGCGCCACGCGCTCGACGACCTGGGCGACCGAGGTCTCGCCCATTTCCTTGTGGCCGTAGAGGCCGGACTTGCGGAAGTACTTCGATACGACGATGTCCGTCGCGAGCTGGGACCAGGAGGCCGGGACCTCGGCGCCTTCGAGCTTGAAGACGACGGAGCCGTCGGGGTTGTTGATGACGCTGGTGCGACGCTCCCAGGTGATCTCGGCGATGGGGTCGTGGCCGGGGCGCGTGAAGCGTCGGCTCAGGCTCAGGCCGGGCTTGGTCTTCTTCGGCGCGGCCGCCGCCGCAGGAGACTTCTTCTTCACCGCCGTCGCGGTCTTCCGGTTTTCGTTTCGCTTTTCCATGTTCTTGGATTCCACTCGCCCGGGGTGCCCCACCGTCATCGACTGCGTCATCTCCCGCCTCCCAACCTGACCCGATAGTGCCCGTGAACTCGCCTCTCCTAGCCGCCCTGCCCAACTTGCCCGCGCTCTGAACGTTCCGGCCCCTCAGCCGGGAGACATGTTCAGGTGCGGGTCGAGCCCATCGGTATCGCGATGGGGACGATGCTGGACTGGCGTGCAGGGGCAACGAGCCATGGAAGCCTTCTGTTACCCCAAGATGTAGTGGCCATGCAAGCGGCGGACACCACAGATCGCGCAAGTTGGCGAAGTGGCGGCCGGTTCCTGGTGTCACCGGATGGAGAGTTGCTGAACGCGCGGACGCCTGAACAAAAACCCCCGGAACGGGGGCTTCGGCGGACCGGATCGCGGGTCAATCCGGCCGCAAAGAGGATTGCAAGGGACAAGCGCCTCCGCGGGGTCTTTTCGCCAATCGTGGCGTTGTGGACGCAACGCCGAGTCGACCCCTGCAGCGACAAGCGCCGCGTTCAGCCCGGCGGCAACCAGATCGGCAACCACCACGCGAGCGAAAGCTCCACCATCGCGTTGTGCTGATTCGACCCCGAAGGAGCGTAGCGGATCACGCTCCGGGCTCCTCGGGCCCCGGTACTCTCGCTCGCCTGCAGGAATCCTGCGGTGAACTCCTGGACCGGGCGTTTCCAGGTGAAAGGCTGCCAGGTGATCACGACATCGGTATCCGGAGCCGCACGGGCGAAGAGCGGCCCGGCCGGCGGGTCCATGCAGGTGTCGATGACGAGCACGGCTCGCAAGGGGACGCCGGAGCCGACGGCTCTCGCCATGCCCCCGGTGGTGTTGCACCCCGCGCCCGAGTGGCCCACGAGCAGAACGCGGGTGCGGTCCACGGTGGCCCGGGGCTCGACGTTCCGGATCGCCAGGTCGAGGAACCAGGGCAGGTCGAATCCCGGCCACATACTTCGTGGCACGTCGCATTCGAACGTGGTGGTGGGCGCGACCACGATCGGCGCCTCGATGCGTCCCGCGTCGGTCAGAGTCCCAACCAGCTCACGGAAATCCGGATCGGCTGGCACGCCCATCCACCGGAAGGGCACTCGGTCCTTGTTCAGGCCGTGCATGAACACGATGAGCGGATGCGGCGCATCGGGCGTAGCGAGGACCTGCGGCGGGATCCAGGCCCGCCCCTTCCACGTCCGGAGTCCCGCCGGGCGGGCTCCCTTCGGAGCGGCGAAGTCGAACGTGACCCCCGGCGGCTCGGTGGCCCGGGCAGGCGTCGCGGCTGCGGTCAACGCGCCGACGCACGCGAGGACGGCGAGGCCTCTCATGGGGCAGGAGCCGTTGCGCGCGGGTCGGCCGGGATGACCTTCTTGCGCGCGAATCCCGACGATGGGTCGAGCACCGTCACGTCACCGAATCGGGACAGCTCGACGCCGACGCGGTCGGCATCGGCGAGGACCACGACGAGGGCGCCGTTGGCGAGGCGTGCCCGGGCGGCCTGGCGCACGTCGGCGGCGGTGGTGGCGCCGATTCTCGACGGAAGCAGGGAGGGGGCATCGTGCTCGAGACCGGAAGCGAACGCCGAGGCCGCGAAGTCGGCAAGGTCGGGAACGGAGGCGAGC
This sequence comes from uncultured Polyangiaceae bacterium, assembly GCA_964393505.1. GTDB lineage: Bacteria > Myxococcota_A > Polyangia > Polyangiales > Polyangiaceae > JACRCQ01. The sequence continues at coordinate 6,380 of CAYMUE010000155.1, read as the reverse complement.
TCCGTGGCGAGCCGATCGATCCAGCCGTCGCGAGCGCTACGCAGCTCGTTGTCCGGGAGGTCCGCGCCGACGAGGGAACGGGCGCGTTCGAGGGCGGAGGCGACGGCGTCGGAGGTGCGGTCCGCCGGCGTGCGCGAGCACACCGCGAGGGCTGCGGAGCTCGAGGGGAGCTCGCTGGAGATGCGCGGGAGCTGTTGCGCGGGCGCAGGGGCGTGGGGGGCGATCCGATCGCGCAGGAGCCACAGTGCAGCCCAGTCCGGCGCGGACGCTGAGGCTCCCGGGGCGGCGACGACGACCGCGTGGTCGGGCGCTTTCGGCCGGTCCACGATGACGAGCCGAACGTACTGCGGAGCGGCGGGAGCGGATGCGGAGGAGGCGGGCGGGGCGGAGGCCTCCCAGGTTCCGAAGGCGCGGCGCGCGGCGTCCATGGCCTCGTCGAACGTGACATCGCCCGTCACGATCAGCCCCGTGCTTCGCGGGACGAACCAGGTCTTGTGGAAGGTCTCCAGGTCGGGAGCGGTGATGCGTGCGGCATCTTCTGCGCCCCCGGGCGCCGCACCGTTCAGCTCCCGCGCGGCGACTGCCCGGAGCACGGCGCAAGGATCGTCGCCCATCAAGGCAGCGGAGCGGGCCTCGTCCAAAGCGCGAAGCGCAGCCATCGGCACGCCGGAAATCTTCGTCCTACGAACCATCGCGCCGAGGTGATCCACCGCGGGATCGAGCTGGTTGCGAGGAAGGTCCAGCGCGAAGACCTCGGCACCCTCCACGCTGCGCAGCTCCATGTCGGCACGGAACGGCCGGGCCGCGGGCTTGGGCGCTCCGGGCACCGGAACGGGATAGCGGCCGCGTTCGACGGCGAGCGCGGCGAGGCGGGAGGCAGCCGGTGAAGCGGCGGAGGTGCGAACGACCAGACGCAAGTGGACGGTGGGGAGGGTTCGCGAGCCGACGTGCCAGACCGCCATTCCGTTGGGGAGGGTGCCGTGGCTCACGGTGGGCGGAGCGAACGGCTGGGTCGTGATCGCAGGCGCCGAGGGAGCTGAAGCGGATGGGGGAGCGGTGGGAGCGGACGCCGGCGGGGGCGCAGCGGTTGCCGGAGGACGGGGTCCGGAGGGAGCGGATGCGGAGGTGCACGCGCCGGCGAAAGCGACGACGGCGACGGCGCAGAGCGCGAAGGGAGAGCTGGGCGTGCGGGAGGGCCTCATGCGAGTCGCGGAATGTCCCATCCGGCGATGGGATGCGCAAGAAGTCGGCGTCTATCTCCTCTTCGGCTTCGCAGGCTTCTTTGGGGCAGAGGCCGGCGGCTTCTTGTGAGCGGGAGCCTTGCCCCGTGGCGACGCCGCAGCGGTCGGAGCCGGGCGAGGCGCAGCGGCTGCGGGGACGGGAGCCGGCGGCGGGGTCTCGACGGATCGGCCGGCGGCATTGGACTCGACCACGCTCCGTCGCATGGGCGACAGGAACCTCGCGACGGCCTTGCGGACGTCGTCTTTGCCTGCGGACATGCGTCTCGCAAGCTCCGCGTGCACCAGGCGGGCGTCGCCATGCAGCAGCTCGAGCGAGGCGAGGCGGAGGGCGCGCTCTTCGGGGCGTTGCAGCCCGCGCAGGAAGCTCGACTGTGCCGACCGCCAGCCCCGCAGCATCTCGTCGGACGAGGGGCCCAGGCGCGCGAGGGCATCGAGCTCCTCGTCGACCAGCCTGCGTGCCGCCACCAACGCGGCGTCGTCCGCTGCTTGCAGCGAGACGGTGAAGAGGCTCGGACCGCGACGTTCGTCGATCTCCACGGCGAACGTCGCGGGCGATCGCGCGTGGGACATCCGCTGCGCGAGGCGTGACTCGGGGCCTTCTCCAAGGATGGATGCCGCGAGCTCAAGGGCATCGTGCTCGGGCTGGCGGGCGGAGGGGACGGCCCATGCGAGCGCCATGAGCGGGCGAGGAGACTCGGTGCGGACGACAGCGGAACGCTGGTGGGTCTGGTCGGGCAGCGGAGCGGGGTTGAACGCGGGGGGTCGCGGATTGCGCGGGAGCTGGCCGAAGTGGCGCTCCACCAGGGTTCTGGCCGCATCGGGATCGATGGCGCCCGATACACAAACGGCCGCGTTTTCAGCTCCGAACCACGCGCGGTGGAAGTCCTGAAGGGTCTCCGGTGACGCGGACGCATCGATCGCGGAAGCGTCGTGCTCGTAGGGCCAGAAGCCCTCGAAGGCCATGCGGGCGAGGGGAGGCGCAGCAGGGCCGAGCTGTCCGGGGACGGGGAGCAGGCGGTCGAAGCCCTGTTGCAAGGAACGCAGGGCCTCGACGGCGGTGGCGGGGAAGGAGGAGACGGCGGCGCGTCGTGCCTCGAGCCAGAGCGTGAAGTCGAGAGCGCCCGGGGGGACGAGATCGACGAACGCGACGAGGTCCGGGGTGGACGTGGTGGAGAGGGAACCGCCGCGCAGGGTCAGCTCGCGGACGCGATCGGGGGCAAGGGTGGCGGGGGCCTCGGAGAGGACGCGGGCGACGGCAGCGGAGAAGCCTTGTTGGTTCTTGGACTCGTGGCGTGGGCCTGCGGAGAAGACGACGGCGACACCGACCGCGGAGGACGACTTGTCGGGTTGGAGAACGACGCGCAGTCCGTTGGGCAGGGTGGTCTTGTCGATGGGCAGGCTGAAGGCGGGGACGCTCGGAGGGTCAAGGGTTGCAGACGGCGCGGGGGCGGGCGCAGGCGCCACGGTGTGGCGTCCCGCAGCGGGTCTTCTGGCTTTCGACGTGCCGGGCTTCCTGGCGGGAGCGGCATCGGCCGGAGCGGCGAGCGCGAGAGCAGATGCGCCGCAGAGGATGGCGAGCGCGAGGGCGCGAAGGCGAGCAGCGGTGCGGAGGGTGGAGCGCATGGTGATGGGCCGCGTCGAGCGCGAGAAGCTGCGTGAGACGTAGCGCGGGGGCGGGGCGGGGCCAAGGGGCGCCGCAGCGCTCCGGGGTATGCTAGGTTGCGCGCGATGTCCGAGCGAGTCGAGTCCGGGAGTCCGGTGGCGCTGGAGGCGAGCTCCTACAGCGATCCGGGCGAGGAGTGGGTGATCGACGCGTACGGGTGCGATCCGTGGCGGCTGCGTGACGAGGGACTGCTGCGATCGCTGCTGGGGCGCGTGGTGGAAGAGGCGGGGCTGAACGTGCTCGACGCCGGCTACTGGCACCGTTTTCCGGGGGAGGCGGGGGTGACGGGGCTGATCCCGCTGCGGGAGTCGCACCTGTCGGTGCACACGTATCCCGAGCGGAGGTTCGCGGCGTTCAACCTGTATTGCTGCCGTCGGGGATGCGAGTGGCGGTGGGAGGACGGCCTGCGCAGCGTGCTTGGAGCGGAGCGGGTGGAGGTCCGGAAGCTCGAGCGAGGCAGGGCCGCGGCAGAGTCCGGAGCGTGCGCGTGAGGCAGGACGCGGAGCGGGTCGCGACATCGGGGGCGGGGCGTGGAGAGAGCGCAGCGGCGTTGGCGGCACTCTTGATGGTGGCGACGGCGGGGTTGGCGTACGAGCTCGCGTTGGGGGCTTCGGAGTCGCTCTTGTTGGGCGATCCGGTGGTTCACTTCGCGCTGGTGATCGGCACGTACATGACGGCGCTGGGGGCGGGGGCGTGGGCTACGGGGTGGATACGGGAGCGCGTGGAGGCGTGGTGCGTGTATGCGCTGCTCGCTACGGCGGTGCGGGGGGGGACCTCGGGGTTGGGGTTGCTGGCGACGTTTGCGTGGGGGGGGCCGTTCAAGGTTGCGCTGTACGGCTGGACGATCAGCCTGGGCGTGCTGGTGGGGGCGCAGCTTCCGTTGATGATGCGGATCCTGAAGAAGACCGAGCGGTTCGAGGAGGTGGTGGCGAAGTCGTTTGCGTTTGACTACGCGGGGGCGCTCTTGGGGTCGCTCGCGTTCTCGTTGTGGATGATGCCGAGGCTGGGGTTGGTGAGGGCAACTTTGTTTTTGGGGGTGCTGGACGCAGCGGCGGCGTGGTTCGTGGCGCGTCTGGAGCGCGGGGCGGCGGGGACCGCGGCACGCCGGGCAGCGGCGATCGCGATCGCGGTGGTGCTCGTGTTGCTCATGCTGATCGCGCGGAGGATCGAAGCGAGTTGGGAGCCGATGTTGTGAGGGGAGGGGAGCGGAGCAGAACGGGGACGCGTCGTGGATATGCGCTTGGTGCGCGGGGCCGGGCGTGGCAGATTCGGCGCCGATGAAGTGGAGCCATCTGGCATTCCTGCTGATCCCGGTGCTCGGCGTGGGGGAGCTCGCGGCACACTTCTGGTTCGCGAAGCGTCCACCGAACGAGTCCCAGTGGAAGGCGGCGGCTCCGAGGCTCTCGGCGCTGCGGAGAGAAGGCGATCTCGTGGTGGTGGCGCCGCAATGGGCGGAGCCCGTGGCGCGGCAAGTGCTCGGCGACGCGGTGATGCCGATGCGCGACGTGGCGCGTCCGGATGAGAGCCGCTACGCGGCGGCGACGGAGATCTCGATTCTGGGGCAGCGTTCGGAGCACACGCGCGGGTGGCGGGAGCTGGAGCGTCACGACGAGGGGAAGTTCGTGGTGCGGCGGTTGGAGAACCCTTCACACCAGAAGGTCCTGTACGACTTCGTGGACCACGTGAGCGCCGAGGCTGCGACGGCGTCGCTGGTGACGGACGTGGCACGAGCGTGCGAGTGGACGGACCGGGCGCCTCTGTCATCGGGAGGACTGGGCGGGCCGCCGATGTTTCCGGCGCGTCGGTTCGTGTGCCCTGGAGCGCCGATGCACGTGTTCGTGGGGGTGACGGTGGTGGAGGATCAGGACTACTTGCCGCGACGGTGCATCATGATGCACGCGCCGGACAAGGGGGCGATCGAGGCGACGTTCCGCGAGGTGTCGCTCGGCAAGGAGATCCGAGGGCACTCGGGGATGAGGATGATCATCGAGCGGGAGCTGACGGGGGCGCCGATCCTGCTCGAGGTGTTCGTGGATGGTGAGAAGGTGGGGCAGGACGAGCATCGCGACGGGCAGTACTGGAAGCCGTGGCGGATCGAGCTGGGACCGCACGCGGGCAAGACGGCGTCGGTGACGTTCAAGGTGTCTTCGCCGAGGGAGGCGCAGCGTCAGATGTGCTGGGAGGCGGACACGCGATGAGCGAGCAACGCCGCTGGCTGCGCTGGTGGGACTACGCGATCGCGCTGGGCGTAGCGGCGCTGTACGTGGTGCTGCTGCTGAACACGGTGGGGACGCTCGGGTACGCGCGCGACGAGGGTTTCTACTTTTCGGCAGCCGAGTCGTACGGGCGTTGGTTCGAGCTGTTGGTGCGGGCGCCGAAGGAAGCGCTCACCCGGGCCGCGGTAGATCGCGCGTGGAGCATCAACCACGAGCACCCTGCGCTCGCGAAGAGCGCGTTCGCCCTGTCGTGGCTGCTGCTGCACAAGAAGTGGCACCTGTTCCCGATGGAGGGGACGGCGTTCCGGTTCCCGGGGATGCTCAGCGCGGGACTGGTCCTGTTCATCCTGTATCTGTGGGGGACGAGGGCGCGTTCGCGGGCCGCGGGGATCGCCGCTGCGTTGGGGTTCGCGCTGATGCCGCGCGTGTTCTACCACGCGCACCTGGACTGCTTCGACATCCCGATCGTGGCGGCATGGCTGGCGTGTGCGTACGCCTACTGGCGATCGCTCACCGGCGGCGGACTGCGTTGGGCGATCGCGACCGGCGTGCTGTTCGGCCTCGCGCTCAACACGAAGCACAACTCCTGGTTCCTGCCGATCACCTTCGTGGCGCACGCGGTGCTGCTGCAGGTGCCGTCGCTGCGCAAGGAACTCCGAACGGGGGCATCGCGCATCCCGGCTGCACTGCTGGCGATGGCGCTGATCGGCCCGCTGCTGTTCTGGGCGACGTGGCCCTGGATCTGGAACGACACGGCACAGCGGCTCGAGGGCTACGTCGCGTTCCACATGGGCCACGAGTACTACAACATGGAGTTCCTCGGGGTCACCTACTGGAAGCCGCCGATGCCGCGGGGGTACGCGTGGGTGATGACCGCCGCGACGGTCCCCTTGATCACGCTGGTGTGCGCCGCGGCCGGGATGGTGACGATCGCTGCGTCGAGGCTGCGCGGCGGGTCGGAGCGTGCGCACGAGGGGATGACGGCGCTTCTGTGGCTGTTGGCCGTCGGGGTGAACTACGCGGCGTGGCTGTCCACCTCGACGCCGATCTTCGGTGGAACGAAGCACTGGATGACTGCGTATCCGTTTCTGGCGCTGTTCGCGGGGGCGGGGCTCGACTGGGTGCTTTCGAAGGCGCGGCAGTCGGGGGTGCCGGTGGTCGCGCACAAGGTTGCGGGGCCGGTGTTGATCGGCGCAGCGTGCGTGGCATCGCCGCTGGCGCAGACGCTGCGCTCCCACCCGTGGGGGCTGTCTAACTACA
>CAYMUE010000154.1:3251-16123 GCA_964393505.1 uncultured Polyangiaceae bacterium | reverse complement strand
GAAGCCCGGACGGTGATCTCGTAGGTGTCCGCGGCGGTGCGTGCGGCGCGGGCCGACAGGGCGATGTCGTCGACCTTGCCCTCGACGAGCAACGGGGTCCGTGACGCCTCGAGCTGGAGGCGATCAGCGAGTGCGGCCCAGGAGCGGGCGTGCCCGGCGAGCGCGGAGGCGGGCGGCACCTCGCGCGCGATCTCGCGCACGACGGCGGAAATCCCTGCGGCGCGGTGGACCCAATGCGTCACTCGCTCGACCTTCGGCAGCGCGACGAACCCCGCGTCGGTGGTGCCTTGCAGAACGAGCCAGTGCCCCTCGTCGTTCATCCAGCCGTGGACTTCCCGCAACCACGACTGCACATCGGGCACGAGCAGCGCCTCGGCTCTGGCGTGATCGTCGGCCTCGACCTCGTATTCCAGCTCGAAGTCGCTCTGCTGGCGAAACGACTCGGCGATGAGCGACAAGCCGCCCCGCCTCGCGACGTGCAGGCCGAGGTCGAGCGAGGGCGACAGGCCGGCCCACACCTCGACACGCGGGAAGTCCTCGCTGACCGGGCCGAGCAGTCGAACGGGGAATCCGTTGACGGCACCCTCGGCCGAAGGCGGGGTCATGGGGCCGTCCCACGGAGAGAACTGCAGGCCGAGGGACTGGGCAGCGGATCGCACGAGCCGCTCGACCTTCTCTCGGAACCCGGAGGGAGTGGAAGGGAGGTTCATCTCGAGGCCCGGGATCGGTGCGGGGACGGGGTGAGGCAGCGCGATTCCGCGCGTCATGACGTACCACAGTTCGCGGCTTTCGAGGCCCGTGGGAGCGGAGCGTGGTACCCTCTCGCATTGAAAGGTCGCACGCATGGCGCAGGACCGCGACAAGGCGGACCGCATCCCCAACACCGAAGCCTTCCGTGAGCTCGTCGTATCGGCGCGCGTCTACTACAAGAACGACAAGCGCATCGACTGGGCCGAGTGGCAGCACCTCTCCAACGAGGCTGCGGAGCACGGGCTGAGCGACGAAGACGCGTTGCGCGCAGCGAGGGAGGCCTTGGGCAACGGCGCCTGGAGCCCGCCCCTGGCGCCGCCTTCGAGCTCTTCGAGCGGCAGCGGGCGCAGCCTGCGCTCGGTCATGGGCCCCGACAGCCTCGAGGCGGTGAGCATCGAGACGGCGGACCAGGCGACGACGACGACGAGCCGCTTGAAGCCGGGCGTGGTCATCAATGACACGTACCGGCTCGACAAGGAGATCGGCGCGGGCGGGATGGGGGTCGTGTGGCGCGCATCGCACACGAAGCTGGGGACAGTCGCGGCGATCAAGTTCCTCAAGCGCGCGGTGGACGAGGAATCGGCGGCGCGGTTCCTGCGCGAGGCGCGTGCAACGGCGCGGTTGGAGAGTCCGCACCTGGCGCGGGTGTTCGACTGCGCGCAGCTCGAGACGGGCGAACTGTTCATCGTGATGGAGTACTTCGAGGGGATGGGGCTCGACGGCGTGCTGCGTCGAGACGGCAAGCTGCCGGTCGTGCGCGCGGTGGACTACATCCTGCAGGCCTGTGCGGGGCTGGCGGCGGCGCACCGTCGCGAGATTGTCCATCGCGACATCAAGCCGGCCAATCTGTTCCTCGCGCGGACCCAAGACGGCGGTGAGCAGATCAAGCTGGTTGACTTCGGGCTGTCGCGCCTTGCGCAGCCGGATCAGGGAGAGGGGCTGACGCGGGAGGAGATCCTGCTGGGGACTCCGGAGTACGCGCCCCCCGAGCAGTTCGGCAACGCGATGAACGCGCGTGAGCCGGCGGATATCTGGGCGCTCGGGGCCACGCTCTATTGCCTGCTCACCGGCGGGCCGCCCTTCCGCAAGAAGCCGGAGCTCGACGGCCTCCATCAGATCTCGGATCTGCTGGAGCGGGTGATGAAGGCGCCCCCGTGTCCGGTGACCACGGTCCGCCAGGACGTGCCTGCGGATCTCGAGAAGGTCGTCTTCAAGTGCCTCGAGAAGAAGCCCGAGGACCGCTATCCGAATGTCGGTGACCTCGCCCTGGACCTGGCCCGTTTCGGCTCCTCCGGGGCCGACGCGCAGGCTGCGGAGGTCGTGGGAATCCTCGCCTCGGCAGGCCCGACGGCATCGTCGCCCGACAGCAAGCGCTCCCCCTCGCTCAACGTGCGCGTGACCGTGCTGTCGCCGAGCGAAGCCACCCGCAAGACCCCTGCGCGATCTTCGGACCGGACCCTGTGGTTCATCGCCGTGGTGGTGATCGCCGTGATCGCGGGGCTGGCGTTCGCGCTCCGGTCGTAGAGCTCGAGGACTGCGAGGGTGACCGTCGCCCGTGCATGGGGGGAACGGGACGCAGGTCAGTTCTTCATGTCGGAGATCTGATCTGCGGTAACGGTGCGGTGGGACTTGTAGACCATCAGGACGATGGCGAGGGCGATGGCGGCCTCGGTAGCGGCGAGGGTGATGATGAAGACGGTGAAGACCTGGCCCGAGATGCCGCCGGAGATGAAGTGTTCGAAGGCGACGAAGTTGAGGGCGGCGGCGTTGAGGATGAGCTCGACGCCGAGCAGGATGCCGACGGCGTGACGTCGGGTGAGGACGCAGAACAGGCCGAAACCGAACAGCAGCGCCGCGACGGTCAGGTAGTGGATGAGCTGCGGCTGCATGGTCATTCCTTTTCGGGGTGACGCCGGACGGCGCGTCGGGCGATGGCGACGGCACCGATCATGGCGCCGAGCAGGACGACGGAGCCGACTTCGAACGGGAGCATGTACTCGCTGAGGAAGGCGTGACCGAGCTTGGCGGTGGAGGGGGTGGCGGTGGTGTTGCGGACGGGCCACTCGGTGCGGTTGGCGACAGCGCCGAGCAGCAGCAGCACGACGGCGACGAGGGCGAAGGCGCCCCAGCGTCCGCGCGAGGTGTTGGAGGTGCGGATGTTCTCGATCTGCGCGGTGAGCATGACCGCGAACAGGATGAGCGTGAGGGTTCCGCCCACGTAGACGAGGACCTGCACGGCGGCGAGGAAGTCCGCGGACAGTTGGATGTACAGGCCCGCGATCCCGAGGAACGTGCCGAGCAGCGCGATCGTCGAGTAGATGATGTTGCGCGACAGGGCCACGATGCCGGCTGACACGCAGGTCAGCGCGGCCAGGATCAGGAAGACGACAAACTCACCCATGGCAGCGGGGCGGAGGCTAGCCCGCACGGTCGCGCCGGGCAAGAGCGGTGAGTGTCCGCGCGAGCATGGAGGGGCGACGCGAGGCAGGGAACGGAAATCCAGGTCCGGGGATGCGTGCCTGGCCCGCCGATGCCGGGGTCTTCCCTTGACCTGTCGTACAGCGGTTGGCTAGTGTTCCCGCGCCTTCGCGCCCCTTTCCCGATTGCGGCCCGTGGCGTCCGCACCGGCTCGGGTTGCCCGCAAGGTCACCGCAACCATGCCCGATTACTCCGGCCCCCTTCAATCCGTCGAGCTGTCGAACACGCTCTGGCTGATCCCGTTGCTCCCCTTCCTCGGCGCGATCCTCAACGCTGCCCTGGGCTGGAGGCTGCAGCGCTCGCCGTGGGGCGCGGAACGCGCCAAGAAGCTCCACATCGGCCACCTCGGCGTCTCCAGCATCGGCATCGGCTCCGTTGCCCTCGCCTTCGCTCTCTCGATCGTCGAGGTCGTGCGGCTCGTCAACCTCCCGCACCACTCGCGCTTCCTCTACTGCCACCTCTGGCCGATGGTCCGCGTCGGTACGTTCGACCTGTCCTTCGACCTGTCGCTCGACGTGCTCTCGAGCGTGATGCTGCTCGTGGTCAACGGCGTCGGGTTGCTGATCCACGTCTACGCCGCCGGGTACATGGAGAAGGACCCGTCGTACTGGCGCTTCTTCAGCTACCTGAACCTCTTCATCTTCTCGATGCTGCTGCTCGTCCTCGGCGAGAACTTCCTCGTGATGTTCTTCGGCTGGGAGGGTGTCGGCCTGTGCAGCTACCTGCTCATCGGGTTCTGGTACAAGGACTACAAGAAGGCCTCCGCGGGCACCAAGGCGTTCCTCACCAACCGCGTCGGTGACTTCGGTTTCCTCGCGGGCCTCTTCATCCTCGTGTGGGGCCTCGGCGGCTCCTGGGTCGGCGGCGAGTACGTCCCCGATCAGATCCCCAGACTCGTCGCCGTCGAGGTCGCCCACGAGCAGCACCCCGCGCATCACGCCGGCACGCACGGAGCCCAGTCCGCGACAACGCCTGCCGGCCACGACAAGGCCACCGAACCGCAAGACGCGCACGACATGCGCGCTGCCGGGCCCCAGCCGCACGACGTGTCCGCGGGCGCCGCGAGCGCACCGCCCCCGTTCGACCCGCACAGCCCGGCCGGTGCGCGCCCCGACCGGCCCCGGCCGCGGATCATCCCCGGCACCAAGTCGTATCTCACCTTCACGGCCTTCCCGGGCGCGAAGCTCTACGCCGACGGCGACATGCTCAACCCGATCGGCGTCTCGCCGTTCGTCCGCAAAGAGATCAGCGCGACACGTCACAGCTTCCGCGTGGTGATGGGCGGAGCGACCGAGGATCTCCAGCTCGACTACGCGGTGTTCCCGGAGGGCAAGGAGATCGCCCTGGCGCCGGTGGGGCCCGTGCTGAGCTTCCGTCAGCTTGCCGATCAGTTGCAGGTTCGTGACGCCAAAGGGGCGCAGCCTTTCCAGGAGGGCCTCGCGGGCAAGCGTCTGTGGGGCATCTCGCTGCTCACCCTCGCGTGCCTCGGCTTCTTCATCGGCGCTACGGGCAAGAGCGCGCAGCTTCCCCTGTACGTGTGGTTGCCCGACGCGATGGCGGGTCCCACACCGGTCTCCGCGCTCATCCACGCCGCGACGATGGTGACCGCGGGCGTGTACATGATCGCCCGGCTCAACATCATCTTCTCGCTCTCTCCGACAGCCTCGGGCGTCGTCGCCTGCGTCGGCGCCCTCACCGCGCTGTTCGCCGCGTCGATCGGCTTCTTCCAGTACGACATCAAGAAGGTGCTCGCCTACAGCACCGTGAGCCAGCTCGGCTTCATGTTCATCGGCGTGGGCGTGGGCGCGTACTGGGCGGGCATCTTCCACCTGATGACGCACGCGTTCTTCAAGGCCTGCCTCTTCCTCGGGTCGGGCTCCGTGATCCACGGCATGCACGCCGTGCAGCACGACCCGGACAAGGCGCAGGACATGCGCCTGATGGGAGGGCTCGGCAAGGTCATGCCGCTGACGCGCAAGACCTACCTGATCGCGTGCCTCGCGATCACCGCCGCACCGATCCCGTTCTTCGCGGGCTTCTGGTCGAAAGACGAGATCCTGTGGAAGGCGTTCACCACGGCGAGCACCGGGTGGATGCCCGGGCCGCTGATCTACGCAATGGGCTTGGTCGCCGCGGTGGGGACGTCGTTCTACATGTGGCGCAGCTACTACCTGACCTTCGAGGGAGAGCCGGCCACCAAGGACATCCCCAAGAAGGTGCACGAGTCGCCGCCGGTCATGACCTACGTTCTGGCCGTGCTCGCGTTCCTCGCGACGGTCTCCGGCTTGCTGTTCGGCTTCTCGATGCACTTCCTCGGCGGACACGGCGAGCCGTTGCTCGAGGAGTGGTTGCACCCTGCCCTGCAGCACGCGCAGGTGGCCTTCGAGCCGCACGGCCTCGGCCTCGAGCTCGGGCTGATGGCCCTGTCCGTCGGCCTGGCGGTCGTCGCCTGGTCCGCCGCCAAGAAACGCTACGGCGCAGACCGCCCCAAGGACTGGGAAGCGCGTGAGCAGCGCATCGGCGCCTTCAAGTTGCTCAACAACAAGTACTACGTCGACGAGATCTACCAGGCCACGGTCATCCGGGGCGTGCTCGCGCTGCGACTTGTCTGCCGCGACCTGGACAAGTGGGTCGTGGACGGCATCGTCAACGCCACCGGCTGGATCACCCGCGGGGTCGCGTTCGTGAACGGCGCGATCGACAAGTACCTGGTCGACGGAGCGGTGAACCTGGTGGCGGATGTGACGCTGCGCGCGGGAGCGCGGCTGCGCAAGCTGCAGACGGGCCGCATCCAGAGCTACGCCTACGGACTGCTCGGCGGCGTGGCGGTCCTGGCGCTCATTCAATACTTCGTTCGCTACTACGCACGGTGACACGCGTGAACGTCATGCGGAGCTTCCGATACATGAGCAGATCGAACCCGAAGGTTCTGTGGGCGGCGCTTGTCGCGCTCTTCGCCCTGATGATGGCGAGCACCGCCGCCGCGCAGCAACCCGGCGCGCAGCAGCCCGGCGAGCAGCCTCCTGCCCCGACGCTGGCGCAGAAGCGCCCGCCGCCGAACTTCACCCCGCAGATGATGCGCAACGCCTACGAGGCGCTCAAGGGATCGCCCGGGCAGATCGCCTTGCGCGTGGAGGGCAAACCCCACGCGATGGTGGAGATGGTTCGCGAGGGCGACGTCTTCAGCGGCTGGTTCTGGGTCGCCAACGACGGCGTCGGACCGCTGAACGTCACCCGGCTCGGGGTGCGCAACTCCCAGGTGGATCCGAGGGTTCCAGCGGGCGTGACGGTGACGTTCGAGGACGGCAAGACGGCGGCGATCATCCAGCCGAACGCTTCGAAGCGAGCAGTGGTGCGTTGGGATCCGACGAAGGCTCCCGGTTTCTCGGAGGTCTACGGCCACGTCACCGCGGAGTCCGACACGCAGGACCGCAAGCTGGCGGCTATCGGGATCCACGCCGAGAAGAAGCTGGGCGGGGCGCCCTGGCTCTTCAACCACATCCTGAGCTGGCTGACGTTCCTGCCCCTCATCGGGATGCTCATCGTGTTCGGGCTCTACCTCAAGGGCTACAAGAACGACGAGAACCTGCGCTGGCTGGGCGTCGGGCTCATGGGGCTCGAGCTCGCCCTCGCGATCTGGCTGTTCAGCGCGTACCAGAGCGGCATCGGCCGGGCCGCCGGCAACGACGGCTTCCAGTTTATCGAGCATGGGGTGTGGATTCGATCCCTCAACGTCGAGTACTTCGTGGGGGTCGACGGGACCTCGATCTCGATGGTGCTGCTGACTGCGCTGGTGTCGTTCGTGGCGGCGCTGGCGAGCTTCAGCGTGAAGAAGTCGCTGAAGGGTTACTGGGCGATGTTCTTCCTGCTGGTGACGGGGATGATGGGGGTGTTCGTGGCCCTCGATCTGTTCCTGTTCTACGTGTTCTGGGAGGTGATGCTGCTGCCGATGTACTTCCTCATCGGCATCTGGGGCGGGCCTCGCAAGGAATACGCGGCCATCAAGTTCTTCCTCTACACGCTCGCCGGCTCGGTCTTCATGCTGCTGGCGTTCATCGCGCTGTACTACAACGCCGATGCGACGTTCCTGGTCGACGGCACACCGGTGGCGCACACGTTCTCGATCCCCGAGCTGATGCGCGTCGATTACGCCGGCAAGGACCTCACCATCCTCGGCCTGAGCTTCGTCAAGCTCATCTGGATCGTGCTGTTCATCGGCTTCGCCATCAAGGTGCCGATGTTCCCCTTCCACACCTGGTTGCCCGACGCCCACGTCGAGGCGCCCACGGCCATCTCGGTCATCCTGGCCGGCGTGCTGCTGAAGATGGGGACCTACGGCATGCTGCGCATCAACTTCGGGCTGCTGCCCGAGGCGACGCAGTGGGCTGCTCCCGCCATCGCGATCTTCGGCGTCATCAACATCCTGTACGGTGCCTTCTGTGCCATGGCCCAGGAGGACCTCAAGCGACTCGTCGCCTACTCCTCGGTCAGCCACATGGGCTACTGCCTGCTTGGCATGGGTGCCCTCACGCCCCACGGCATCGAGGCGGCCATCGTCCAGATGTTCAATCACGGCACGATCACCGCCATGCTCTTCGCCCTCGTCGGCGTCGTGTACGACCGCGCCCACACCCGCGAGATCGGCAAGTTCGGCGGCCTGGCCACGGAGATGCCCTTCTACACCGCGTTCTTCGGCTTCGCCTTCATGGCATCCCTCGGCCTGCCCGGCCTCTCGGGCTTCATCGGCGAGGCCCTCACCTTCATGGGCGCCTTCCCGGTCTACCCCGTGCTGACCATCCTCGCCGCCAGCGGCGTCATCTTCACCGCCGCCTACCACCTGTGGGCCATGCAGCGCATCTTCTTCGGCAAGTTCCGCGAGGAGTGGCGCACCAGCCACGCGCTCGAAGACTCCAAGGGCCGCTTCCCGGAGATGAACTTCCGCGAAACCATGACCCTCGCCCCCATGGCGATCATCGTCCTGGTGCTCGGCTTCTGGCCCCGTCCCCTGCTCAATCTCATCGACGCCGGCGTGATGGATCTGACCGCACTGGTCAACCCGCCGGGCGCCTCGCAGATCGCTCACGTGGGCGAAGTCGCCTCCAAGGTCCTTGCGCTGCTGCCCTGATCGGAGGAGCCGGTCTTGAACCCCCTCGCCCTCGACAACCTGCAGAGCCTGTCCTGGTTCTTCCCCGAGTTCGCCCTGACCGCAGGCGTGCTGCTCGTGGTGCTCTGGGATCTCGCCACCAAGGGAAGCAACCGCATCCGTGGCGTCGCCGCCATCACCGTCGCCGCCCTGCTCACCTCCGGCGGCCTCAGCATGGTCTACCTGCTCCGTGCCCTCGACGGACAGGTCCAGACCGTCACCCTGTTCCAGGGACTGCTCGCGTTCGACCCCTTCGCGCACCTGATGCGCGTCGTCTTCGCCTTCGCCGCTGGCATCGCCGTCATCTTCGCGATCCCCGCCACCGAGACCGGCGCCCACGACCCCAAGCGACGCGGCTCCGGCGAGTTCTTCACGCTCCTGCTCGTGGTCACCCTCGGCCTCAACCTGATGGCCATGAGCCGCAACCTGCTCATGATCTATCTGTCCCTCGAGCTGGTGAGCGTGATCTCGTTCGTGCTCGCGGGCTTCAAGCTCGGGGATCGACGCAGCGCCGAAGGCGCGCTCAAGTACGTGATCTACGGCGGCACTGCATCGGGCGTGATGCTCTACGGCATGAGCTGGCTGTTCGGCATCTCGCAGTCCCTCGACCTGGGGGAGATCGGCAACCAGGTCGCCCTCGCCACGGCGCAGAACGGTCGCGTCCCGCTGGTGCTCCTGGTCGGTGTCGTCTGCATCATCGCCGGCTTCGGCTACAAGATCAGCGCGGCGCCCTTCCACATGTGGACCCCCGACGTCTACGAAGGCTCGCCCACCTCGATCACCGCCTTCCTCTCCGTCGGCCCCAAGGCGGCTGGCTTCGCCGTCCTGCTGCGCTTCTTCGACGAGGGAGTCCACGCCACCACGCACCTCAACGGCCAGCTCACGCCGTGGGCCCTGCTCGCTGGCCTGCTCGCGTTGGCGAGCATGATCGTGGGGAACTTCTCCGCCCTCGGCCAGAACAACGTCAAGCGCATGCTCGCCTACTCGAGCATCGCCCACGCCGGCTACATGCTCCTCGGCTTCGGGGTCTTCGACGTCGTCGGCAAGCAGGCCATCCTCTTCTACATCGTCACCTACGCCCTGATGAACCTCGGCGCCTTCCTCGTCGTCGCCGCCGTCGCGGAGCGCCACGGCGACAGCGAAGACATCACCCACTTCAACGGGCTCGGGGGGCGCTCGCCGGTGCTCGCCGCCACCATGGCGATCTTCCTGTTCTCCCTGACCGGCCTGCCGCCGTTCGCAGGATTCGTCGGCAAGTTCTACATCTTCGCCGCACTCATCCAGGCAGGCGGAGACTGGAACTGGTTCCTCGCCGCCATCGGCGTCGTCAACAGCGTCGTCTCCCTCTTCTACTACGCCCGCGTGATCCGGGCCATGTACCTCACCCCCGCCGCCACCCCCGAGCCCTTCTCCACGCGCGAGAGCTGGGCCACCACCACCATCGCCCTCGCCGTCCCGACCCTTGTGCTCGGGGTCTACTGGGGCCCCATCTACGACTTCATCACCGCCTCCCTCGCCCTGCCCCACTGACTCCCCTCTCGCCTCCCACAACAATCGATCGGGGTCGACACGCGCCCGACTTTCGTGACATGACGCGGAGTCGATGGATACCGCGTCCTGGCCTCCCTTCCTCGCCGCTTGCGTCTGTCCCGAGCAGGAAGCCCTGCGCCACGTCGTGCGCAGCGGAACCACCGTCGCCTCGGGATTCGCCACCTCCGAACCCTCCCCCTTCTACAACGCCCTGTGGGACTTCATCCGCCAGCAGGACATCACCGACCTGGTCATCCGGCAGGCCCTGTTCATGGGGGCCTACCCGATCTGCGTCGGCGATCGCCTCGCAGCCATGGCGGGACGTCCGCGGGAGCCCGGGCGCTTCGACAAGCTGCCCGGCGTTGCGGGCTCGGTTGCACGCTCCGCCACCGGCACGGCGCGCAAGCTCTCTGCCCTCAAGTCCCTGATCGAGCACTATCGCGAGCTGCGCGAGCGGCGCGTGACCTTCGACTCCGCGTTCATGGGGCCAGCCTCCAACATCGTCGTCCCCGACAACGCCGTCACGCGCGCCCTGTACCCCGAGTACGCCGGGCGCAACGCCTCGCGCATGGGCGTGGTGAACATGCAGTCGCTGCACTTCCCCGACGGCCTCGAGGGGCTCGCCTACAATGTTGACGGCAGCCCGAAGTTCGCGACGTTCGCGGCGCCGATGACGCCGCCCGACGATGGCGGCGAGATGAGCCACGGCGCGGCCTCGGGCGCCAACGCCGATATCATCGAGAAAATCTCGCGCCAGTGCGACGTCGATCTCCTGCTGTACGTCAACTCGCAGCACCCGTTCACGCGGGGCTACCGTGACGCTCGCAACACGCTCCACGTCTCCGAGCTCGAGGCCCTCGCGAAGAAGGGGCGGCTGCGGATCGTGCTCGACGACTCCCCGGTCCCCGCCCTTCCGGCCGGCTCCTTCGATTCGCCTTCGAAGGCCGAGGACGCGATCGCCAAGAGCGTGGTGAACCACATCGAGCTGAACCTTGCCAGCATGACGGGACGCGCGCTGCAGGTCGGGATCGGAACGACCGGCGTGCTCGCCATCAAGGCCCTGCGCGAGTCGAAGTGGAAGGGACGTTGCTACACGGAGATGCTCGAGCCCTTCACGATGTCGCTCTTCGAGTCGGGTCGCATCGAGGGATCGCACTTCGTCGAGAAGAACGGCACCCGAACGATGCTCGACGGCAAGCTGGTGTGCACCTTCACGTTCGCGGAGAAGGGCTCGGACTTCTATCGGAAGCTCGATCGAAACGACTCGATCGTGGTCGCTCCGGCCGCGCGGGTCGTGGTTTCCGAGGGCTTCTACGACGGCCTCGGCATCAACAACATCCTCGCGGTCGACTTCCACGGAAACGTCAACTGCGCGGCGCGCGATCGCAACCACCTGTCCGGCATCGGCGGGGCCGCCATGATCCATCGCGGGCTGACGCGGGGCGGAGTGGCCTATCTGTGCTTGAAGTCGACGCACCGCACGGCAGAGGGCGAGCGACGCTCCTCGATCTTCCCGTATCTGCCCCGGGGCACACCGGTGGGGCAGATCGGTCCCGATCTGATGGGCGGACGAGAGGGAGCCCGCGTGATGCTCGTCACCGAGCATGGCATCGTGCAGGTCTCCGGCCTCACGCAGTGGGACTTCATCAAGGCGGTGATCTCCGTCGCAGATCCGTCCTTCCGCCCCTGGCTCCGCCGCGAGGCCTGGAAGGAGTTCCGCGTCAGCGCGTGAGACGCTGCTCACGGCCGGAAAATCCCCTACACTCCCCCCATGATCGAGCGTGTTGCGATCGCGGCTTCTGCTCTCTGCCTGCTCGCCGGCTGCGGCGGCGCCGGCAACTCCGTCAACACCGGCGGCGTGCAGTACGACACGAGCCTCCCCGAAGCGGCTGAGCCCGGACAGGAACGGGACGCACCCGAAATCAGCCGCGGCGTCGGCGTCCCAGGCGGCGTCGTCGTGCTGTGGCCGCGCATCGTCCAGCCACGCTCCGGCTCCACTTCTCCCGACGCTGCCACACACGCTGCAGCCGCCCAGCTTCAGAAGCGTATCGCGGGTCTCGTCGCCCGCGAGTTCCCCGGCGTCCCCGTGGACATGCGCCCCGAGCCCGAACGCGTCTGCCCCCGCTCCGGCTGCGCAGGCGCCTCCGTGGGTGTCCTGCTTTCTCGCTCCGGACGCGGAGGATGCGTCGCCCTCGCGTTGGTCAGCGGCTCCGGCACCTCACCGGCGCGATTGATCCCCTGGGCGGGCATGGTCCGCCTCGACAACGCCACCGTCCCGTTCCGCGAGCCGCCCGAGAGCCAGGTGCACGTCAAGGACAACGTCGATTGCGACAAGATCGAAGTCGCGGCGTTGGCTCACGACGCGGAGGTGGTCGCGGCGATCCGCACGGCGCTCGGGAAGTAGCCTTCGCTACGAGGCTCAGGCCAGGCCGGGCTTGAGGCCGGAGAAGGCGAACGGGGAGACACCGATGAGCTGCTGGTAGGCCTTCTGCCAGAGGTCGTCGAGGTCTTCGCCGAACACGAGGAATTCGTCGAGCGGTGCGGGCATCCACGCGCCGGCGCTGATCTCGGCCTCGAGCTGACCGGGAGCCCAGCCCGCGTAGCCGAGCAGAAGGCGGAACTCCTGAGGCCCCTCGCCTCTCGAAATCGCCTCCACCAGATCACGCGCACCCGTTGCCGCCCAGTGCTCGCTCAGCTCCATCTGCCCCTCGTGCTCGAAGCGCGGTGCGCGACGATACAGCAGCCACGCCGATCGGGGCGACACGGGCCCTCCTACGCGAGCCACACCACGGTAGGAGGGCGTGTCGGGCAGCGTCATGCCTTGCGGGGTCAGCCCTGCATCTCGCAGCAGCTGTCGAACCTCGACGATCTCCTTGCCGTTGACGATCCACCCGAGGGCGCCCTGGTCCCCGTGCTGGGCCATCAGCACCACCGATCGCCCGAAGTTGGAGTCGCCCAACGGAGGCGCCGC
>CAYMUE010000154.1:0-3151 GCA_964393505.1 uncultured Polyangiaceae bacterium | reverse complement strand
TCGGTCTTCTCCGGCCACGTGGTCACGTAGCGAGGCGCCTCTCCCGGCTTCGATGCGTCGATCCAGTACACGTGTCCCGTTCCCGGGCTCCGAACGTCGAGGTGGATGAACGTGCTGTTGGGATAGTACCCGCAGCCGGTGTCCGGGAGGGTTCTGCAGAATGCGACGAGATCCTCGTTGCGCACGCCAGCGACGACCAGATCGAGCGCGCGCCCAGTCTGATGGTAGCTGCGGGCCGCGAGGGGACGGAAGGCCGAGGCGATGCGGATGGCCTTGCCCGGGTAGTGGGAGGCGATCGCCTGGACGCGCGAGAGCACGCCCGAATCGAGGTTCTTGAGAGCGGGCGTGACGCTGCGAGTCCCCTTGCCTTTGTTGTCGGCAGCGCGCTGCGGCATGTTCGGCGCGATGAGACGCGTGAGCTTGTCGAGCGCGCCGTCCACCGGGCGTCCATTGCAACGGGTCAGCACCAGGCTCTCGGTGTGGTTGTCGGAACCTCGGACGATCTCGACCGGATCGTGGAAGCACGCCTTGGGCGCTGCGGATGCCTTCTTGGGCTCGGCGCGTCGTGCGGTCTTGCCGTGCGGTGCAGCGGCCCGGCTGTCAGTCCCTGCCTTCCTGGACGCCCCCGCAGCGGACTTGGAGGCGACCTTGTCGGTCTTCGACACGCGGGGCTTGGCCGCGACGGGCGCGGTCTTGGGGGAAGAGGAAGCGGGCTGACGGGAGCGGGACGCGGTCTGGGACTTGGACACCTGGGAGGTCTTGCCCCGGTGCGTGGAGGCGACTGCGGCCTTCGCGGGGTGCGCGGTCTTGGACGAGACCTTGGACTTGGCGGCCTTAATGGAGGAGTCCTGCTTGGTTTTCGCGGCGTCGGGAGAGCCGGCCGCGGCGGTGGAGGCGAGGGTCACGAGGGACAACGCGATGAGCGTGCGGCGCAGGATCGTGAGAGTGCGCATGGCAAGCGTCCTGGGGCGGGGGAATCTGTTCGGTGTACGGACAGCCGTCCTCGGTCTTGCCAATGCCACGGTATGGCTCGTCGATACCAATTTTCTGCGGCAGCGGGCTCCGAACGGTGATAGAGCCTGAACATCGGTTCCAGCAGCCGGCGCCCGGGAATCGTGCGTGATGGCAGCCGCACGGAATCACGACGGTGACGCAGCGAGAAGAGATCGGTGGGGCAACGCGGACATCGTCGAATCGGAGCCGGCCAGCAGGAACAAGCAGCAAGGAACGTCTCATGGAACGCGATCGCGAGAAGAAGTCGTGGCGTGACATCGACCGGGGGCGGGAGCGCTCTCAGCACCGCAAGGACGGGCCGCCGGAGCGCCGTCGGGATGACAATGCGCTGTCCAACGCGCAGGCGCGCGAGGCGCGCAGCGCTCTGGAAGCCCTGTTCTCCCCGAAGGTCGAGGCCGTGCAGCCCGTGCAGGAGACGCGCAGCGCGCCGCGCATCGTGCTGCCTCCCGCGCCCAACGCCGACCCGAAGTCCGTGGAGCGCAGACGTCTTCTGGGCAAGCTGCTCACCGCGGCCGGCCCCGCGGCGATCTCCAAGGTCGCCGACGAGTTCGTGGGGCAAGGGTTCCAGTTCCCCGACGATCAAGAGGTCTTCCTGCAGCTGCTCGAGCACAACGACGAGCAGCAGGTGCGCGCTGCGGTCGACGCGCTGGCGCGGCTGCTGGCAGGAGAGCTCCCCAAGCGCAAGCACGTGCTCGATCAGCGGTTGCGCCGGATCGAGGAGCACGCCGACGACCCCTCCACGCGCGCTGCCGCATCCGACCTGCGCAAGCTGATCCACGGTCGTCCTCTCACCCCCCAGCCCGGACGCGTCCGATGAAGGGGCAGGAGTTCGAAGCCCGCTTTCGCGAGCTCGTGCGGAACCTCTCCGCCATCCGCGACAACGAGGGCTGCTTCGAATGCGAGCGCTGCGAGCGCTGCTCGGGCTCGACCTTCTGCAAGGATTCCAAGGGCCTGGTCCGCTGCCACTACTGCGTCGGCTGCTCCGACTGCTCCGACTGCTCCCACGGACGCAAGTGCTCCGGCTGCACCGCTTGCCACCATTGTTCGCATTGCGAACGATGCATGCGCAGCGCCTACCTGATCCGCTGCGTGGGCCTCTCCCACTGCACCTACTGCTTCGGCTGCGTGGGCCTGTCCAACAAGGACTACCACATCCTCAACGAGCCCTACGACCGCAAGACCTACTTCGAGCTCACCACCCGCCTCGCCCGCGAGCTGGGCCTGTCCTGAGAGCCCCGCCGTGCGGGCCGTCGTCCAGCGCGTGTTCGGGGCCAGCGTCGAGGTCGATGGCGCCATCGTCGGATCCATCGATCGCGGGCTCCTCGCCTTCGTCGGCGCCGCCTCCGACGATGGCGATCGCGACGCCGAATACCTGGCCGACAAGGTCGCCGGACTCCGCGTGTTCGAGGACGAATCGGGACGCATGGCGCGCTCCGTGGGCGACGTGAACGGCGCGGTGCTCGCCGTCAGCCAGTTCACCGTGTTCGGCGACGTCCGGCGCGGAAGACGCCCCAGCTTCGACCAGGCCATGGAACCGATCGCCGCCGAGCGCCTCTACGAAGCGTTCGTCGCCTCCCTCTGCCGCTCCGGCCTGCGTGTCGAGACCGGACGCTTCCGCAAGATGATGCGCGTTCGCGCCGACAACGACGGGCCGGTCACGATCCTGATCGACTCGCGCAAGCTGTTCTGACGGGGGACACGATGGACGAGGATCCGATCGTCACCGCCGCGTGGAGCAGGGTCCTCGAGCACTGGGACCACAAGCCCTCCCACGACAGGTTCGTGTCCGTGTGCCACGAGCGCGGGATGCTCGGCCACGCAGCCTCGAAGTACAAGGCCGTCGCCGAAGGGCTCGTGGTGCCCGAGGGAGATGCCAGCCTGCAAGACGATCGCAGGGATCAGGCGCGCAAGCGCCTCGGCACGGTCGCCTTGCTCGCCGTCCATGCCCTCGAAGCCTCCAGGGAACCTCCTCGCACCAGCACGCCCCGATGGCTGCGCATCGCGGTCGGCGTCTTCACCGCCGTGGCCTTCGCCTGGTTCGCCTGGGCGCTCAGCCGTTGAGCCCGGACGACGGCTCCTCTGTGCAACGCATGCGCACACACCACCGTGTCGAACAGCGCGTCGGGATAGTCGAGCG
>CAYMUE010000153.1:3710-16317 GCA_964393505.1 uncultured Polyangiaceae bacterium | reverse complement strand
TAGCGAGTGCCCTGCGGAACGCTCACCTGCGTGAGCAACGGACGATTCACGGTGACGTGGGTAACGCGCCCCAGCTTCCGAACGGCCAGGTCCTTCGGGCGAACGAAGACCCGAATCTGGTCCCCGACGCGCGGTTCGAAGGCGCCCGCAGAAAGCCTCACGACATAGACATAGCCGTCCAGGAACAGCGTACGTCGCCCCTGGCACCAGGTCGTACGCTCCACGACGATTTCCTTGTCCGTGACGGAGAGTATCTTGTCGGTCTGGTATTCACCATCGCAGGTCTTCGACGCGCTGGGGTTGCTCGACGCTCCTTGGATCACGAGCTCCCCGGCGGCAGTCTTAGTGATGCCGCGGACGCGCACGTCATAGAAGAACGGTTTCTTGTCCTGCGTTCCCTCGATCCAGGTCTCATTGGCGAAATCACAAATGTAGGCCTCGGCTCCGCTGTCCCGGAAGTTGTCCGACACATAGGGGCTGACCCGACAGCCCTCGTCGGTTGCCTTGACGAGCGCGCGGTATGCCTCCTTGCACACCGCCTCGTCGGGCGTGCAGCTCTCGATGTCCTGGTAGTGCAGGACCTGTCGCCCGGTGCCGTCGCTGCGGAATCGCTCCGACCACAGCCCAGGCGGCGCCAGCTCGCGGAGCAGATCATCCCGCTGGCCACCCTTGGCCAGGAGCTTGCCACGCGCGTGCTTGATCTTGCGCAGGAGCGCCTCGGCAGGATCGGGCTTGTCGCCGTCGCCCGAGCGCGCACTTCCAAAGAAGCCCTCGCCCCCGAAGCGCACCGAGTAGGACTCGGCGGGGCGCTCCGCGCGCGGGTCTTGCTCCGGGGCCATGGCCGAACCCTTGGGATCCGCCTTGATCCCGTGCTGGCCGAGGCGCGTGGTGACGGTCTCAACGCGCAGCTCGGACAGCTCCGCGAGGGCGCCGGTGGGATCGGAGTCGCCGCGCCGCAACGCAGCCTCGACCCGTGCGCCGATGTCCTTGTACGCCGACAGATCGTCGTACGCCGAGGACGGCCCATCCGTTCCGGGTCGCGCACCATCCTGCGCCGTCGTGGGGTCCTGTGCGGGCCTGACGACAACACAACCGGCGTCGAGCGCAACGAGACTCGCGACCATCGCGCCTATCACGGCACTCGCGGGCGCGCCTACCCTGAGAATCCTCATCTTCGCGCGAGAAAAGCGAGAAGCTCGAACCTCGGAACCGTCACGAACCTGACTCATTCGGGCGAGTGTAGGGCTCCGGATCGACGCGGGTCAATGCCGGCTGCGCGCCCGGAAGCGCGCCGATCCTCAGCGCGCGCGAGACGTTGATCCGCGTCTTCTGGTGATTCGGGGCACAAGGAGCCGCAGCAATCGTGATCAGACCATCCGGCGCAGGCTTCGAGGCCGTCACCGCGGGCGCGGCGCCGCCACGACGTACTCCACGGGCTCGTCGTCGTAGCCAGACCAGAACACCCAGAGCCGTCCGCACGACGGGCATCGAAGCAGGCGGGTCATCGCGTTGGACATCTCAGCGGTGTCCATGCGCACGTCGGAGACGGTGATCTCGTCGAAGCGCTGATCGGAGATCATGAGCCACTCGATCGGGCACGGGATCATCCCGTATCGAAGGACCTCGCCGCACCTGCACGTGAGCTTCTGCATCCCTGCCGTCCCCGGATTCGATCACCTGCGCCACGGTCTGGCATCGCGCCGCAGACACCGCAACGGCTCGACCCACTCTCTGCGGACCATCGTATCAGGGATTTCGATCGAAAACTCGACGAACGGGTAGTCGTCGAGGGGCTGGCCGGACCAGGCATCGATGACGGTGCCGGGCTCGGAGCGGACGGCGCGCACGAGGGCGGAGGCGATGGCGGAGGCGATCCGAGTGGCCAGGGGACGGAAGGCGCGATGCGGGGCAGTCCACACGGCGTTCTGCATGGGGCCGAGGGACAGGGGGGACGGGGGTTTGACGACGTGAACGGCGACGCGTCCGGAGGCGGCAAAGCGCTCGGCGTTCCACTCCTGGTCGTCGACGAGCACGCGGGAAGTGAGGAAGCCGTCCTTGCCTGCGAGCAGGGCGAGCTCGGGGACCTTGAGCGTGGAGTCGAAGGGGCAGGAGCGGAGCTGGCGCACGACGACCTCGCGCGCCTCAGGGGGGAGTACGCCGAGGCGGGCGGCGCCATCGTCGGGGCCGATGAGGGCGCGCAGGGCCCTGGCAAAGTCGGCGCGGCAGAAGAAGCGGGGGTGCCAGGCGAATGATTCGTGACCCGAAGCACTCGAACGAGCGGGGGGGCCGAGCAGGGCGTCCCAGCCGGGCACCTCGCGCGCGACCCGCCAGGCGCGCCAGGGGTAGCCGTTGGTCCACACGCGCATGTAGGGGTCGAGCCCTCGCTCGATCGAAGCGTGGTGCATCCCCCAGAGCAGCTCGAAGATGCCGGGCTTGATGCGGAAGTGCTCGCAGTGTCCGAGGTCACCCCGCAACACCATGCGCGCCGAGGAGCGCAGCATGGCCCGCGCATCCACGACCCAGTCCCACAGGACCTCATCGGCGTCCCAGACGAGCTCGTCAATCCGCACGCCGTGGTCCGCCACGAGCTCACGCCCGCGAGCGTACATCTGCTCGCCGTAGGGCGAGCGGGCGTTCGGCAATCGAGCGAACGTGAGAGCCGGGCTGGCCACCTGTGATCATCCCCCGAGTCGTTGGCGAAAGCGTTCCGTGCCTCGGATGACCCGTCCGCCCGCAACGGCCGCGGGCGAGAGGGACACGGGGAATGTGGGGCGAGGTGGCGCGGCCGGGAAGCCCCCCGGACGTCCGCGGGTGCCGCTCAGTCGCACGCGCCCAGCAGAAGCCTGTTCTTCGACGTGATCTCCGCAGGAATCGTCTGCGTGAAGACCGCGTAGCCGTGCGCCCGAAGCCGCGCCGCGCGGGTCACGTCGATCGCCATCGAACCGTCGAGCCAGCCTCCCACGCCGCCCAGGTCACCCCGGCCGAAGGCGTGGCAACACGGCAGCACCACGACGCGGGCGCGCGCGCCGATGGCGAGGTCGAGCACCTGATCGGTCAGCTCGCCGCAAGCGTGGGCCGAGACCACGAGGTCATCGCCGGTCAGGGCGACGTCGGTGAGCGAGCCTTGGACGAGCTCGACGCGCCCTGCGAGCCGCGGCCACTCGGCGACGAGGGCCTGCGCGAGCACTCCGGCACTTCGGGGGAGACGCTTGTCCACGGCGAGCGCGGTCTTCGAGGTGTCGTCGAGCAGCAGCAGCATGTGCGCGATGAGCGCGTGGCCGCAGGCGAGATCCACGACTCTTCCTCCGCGGAATCTCCTGCGTGCGCGGCGCGCGACCTCCCAGGACTCGTAGAGCTCTCTGCGAGGGAGGCAGCCGGTCTCGCAGACGACGCGAGCGATATGGTGGAAGAGGCTGGACCCCTGGAAGTTGTGCAGGTCGTGGGTGGTGAGCCGCTCACGGCTCGAGAGGCTGTGGGTCAAAGGCTCTCCGCGGGGTCGGGGTCGTCGTGCGCATCGTCGCGACCCTACGCCGCCACGCGTCCGGACGCGAGTGCGGTGGCGCAGCGTGCGCCGGGAAGGCATCGGCCGGCGGGGATCGCGCCGACGCGACCTGTGCTACGCTCGAGGGTAGTTGCAGCAAGCGCCTCGTCACCGTCCGGATAGCTGCGATGAACGAACATCGGCACATCACACCTCTCCAGCGTGCGCTCGTGCGCGGGGGTGTGGCCTCCGGGCTGCTCTGGACGACCGCCGTGTTCCTGGCCCTGCCGGCCTGCTCCAGTGATGGCGGCGGCACGCTGCCGGAAGAGACCCTGCGCTCGGTCACGGCCGACTTGACGCTGGCCCAGCGGATGGCGCGGTACGCGCAAATGAGGGATGCCGCGGCCGCGCGAGGCATCGACCACACGGGGTATCTGCTCGCCGGGATCGCGTACGCCGAGACCGGCCTTGCGCACTGCTGGTCGGAGGCGACGTGGGCCTGCCAGGGCCCGAATTCTCCCGACTGCGGCGGGGGTCCGGTCATCGCGGGAGCGAGCGACGGCCCCTGCTCGGCGCAGCAGGGCGGCCTGGGGATGTTCCAGTTCGACGCCGGGACGTTCAGCGACACCCTGAACAAGTATGGATCGGACGTGCTCACCGTCGCGGGCAACACGAGCCATGCGATCGACTACGCGATCAACATGGTGAGGATCTCCGCGTACACGACCAACGCGGAGACCGACGCCAAGGCGCTGCAGTGGATCGTCAACTTCGACATCAACAACGGCACGCTGCGCGATCAGTGGATCAAGACCGTGACCCACTACTACAACGGCTGCGCGCCCTCCTACAGCTGCTGGTCGCAGCGCTATGCGCACTACAACAGCAGCCTGCAGAGCGTCATCGACGAGAGCGGACTCGGCTTCTGGGTCGTGTCGCCCTGCACCTGCTCGGCCGGGCAAACGCAGCAGGAGGGGTGTGGCGCGTGCGGCCATCGCAGCCGTTCGTGCGACTCGACCTGCCATTGGGGGTCCTGGGGCGCGTGCACGGGACAGGGCGAGTGCACGCCCGGCGCCACGCAGCAAGAGGCGTGTTGCGATTGCGGAACACACTCCCGTACGTGCTCGAGCGACTGCTCCTGGGGGGCATTCGGGGCGTGCGAAGGGCCGGATCCTGCCGGTGGAAATCAGGAGTGCGAGACGGGCGAGCCGGGCCTCTGCGCGCCGGGAATCATCCGCTGCGTGTCGGGCTGCCGCACCTGCCGCCGCATCTACGATCCGCAGCCCGAGCGTTGCGATGACATCGACAACGACTGCAGCGGGCAGGCCGACGAAGGGCAGCCGGCAACGATGGGAGACCCGCCTCCGAAGATGGCGGCGAGGCTCGTCGATCTGGCCGTGCCGCAGATGATGGGCGAAGGCGAGCGAGGTTCCGGCTGGGCGGTGTTCCGCAACGAGGGGCAGCAAACCTGGCAACGCGGATCGCTGTGGCTCGAGGCCACGAGCACCTGGAGCGAGGAGGCGAGCCCGCTGCACGATCCCGAGACCTGGCCGGCGTACGACGTGGCGGCGGTGCTCGATCAGGTCGTCGCCCCGGGCGAGGAAGCGATGCTTCCGTTCATGCTCCAGGTCCGCGATGAGTCGCAGACGTTGGTCAGCGAGACCTTCCACCTCGTGGACGACAGCGGCGCCGCCCTCAAGTGCCCTGCGGTGAGCTTCACGGCCAGCGTGCGAGTCAAGTCGGGGGAAAGCCCGTCGGGACATCCGTCTCCGAGCGCGTCCGCGTCGTCGGACTCGGAATCGGGATGCAGCGTGTCGAGCGCGCGCGAGTCGCGTGGGGGCTGGCAGTGGCCCGCTCTCCTGCTGACCGCGGCAGCGGTGTCCGGCATTCGGCGAAGAAGCAGGCGCCGGTAGCTGCGGGTGCCGTGCACCTGCCATCCTCGGCACGCTCCTTCGACGGATCACGACGACCGCGAAAGGCGCTGATCGCTTCCATCAGGTCCTGGTCGGCGAGACGGGTCACGCCTATCCTCGCGGGATGGGAATCAGCAGCCACGTCGGATCGCGCCTCATCTCCACCCTGCTCCTCGGCCTCGTCGCGGCAGGGTGCGGCGATGACACCGCTTCATCGGAGGATCCCGCGGTTGTGATGGAC
Source organism: uncultured Polyangiaceae bacterium (assembly GCA_964393505.1). Classification (GTDB taxonomy): domain Bacteria; phylum Myxococcota_A; class Polyangia; order Polyangiales; family Polyangiaceae; genus JACRCQ01. The sequence goes on along the minus strand of CAYMUE010000153.1, from coordinate 10,682 downwards.
GCCGCTACGACCGGAGACGGTGCGGCCGATGGTGGGGAGTCCGATGCCGTCGCCGATGGTGCCTTGGCCGATGCCCTCGCAGAGGGTGCCGTGGCCGATGCGTCCGCCGATGACGCGACCGACGGAGCGGCACCGGATGCGCAGGAGGATGGCCAGCAGGATGCGATGATTCCTGGTGCGATCGTGTTGCCGGCGGTCGTCACGGTCCCGTACGTGGTGGCGGGGACCGGGGGACAGAGTGTGAAGGTCCCCGTGAGCAATCCGGGCAGCGAGGCTGTCTCCGGGATCGCCTGGAAGCTCGATGGGAATGCGCACCTGCACCTCGAGGGCACGCCTGCGTCGGATGTTGCGGGGGGCGGGAGCGCGGAGCTGACGATCGCCTATGACGGTTCCGCCACGGAGGAGCTTGCCGGGGCGACGCTGTCAGCAACGTACGGCACGGCGGTCGTGACGGCGAAGGTGTGGGCAGTGGCGGGAGACCCCGAGGTCGGCATGGCCACGTGGGAGCCCGTGACGGGTGCTGGTGGGGTTGTCTGCGGCGAAGGGACGACCCTCTCGTTGCCGACGGCGCCATTCCCGCACGACGGTACGGCGTGGGGCGACGACAGCGTGCGGGTGTTCGTTCCCGAGGGGTATCGCGACGTGGGGGCGCAGACGCTTGTGGTGCACTTCCACGGGTTCAACACGACGCTGGACGCGACGTTGGCCGGGCATGCGTACCAGGAGCACGTGTACGCGAGCGGGGCGAATGTCATTCTGGTCCTGCCGCAGGGCCCGGTGCAGGCCTCGAGCGGGGACTTCGGCAAGCTGATGCACGCGGGGGGCTTGGAGGCGATGGTGCGTCAGGTGGTTGCCCTGTTGTACCGCGAAGGGCGCATCAAGAGCGCGGCGATCGAAGACATGGTGTTGACCTCGCATTCGGGTGGGTACCAGGCCGTGGCGACGATCCTCGCCGGGACCACACTCCCCATCTCGCGGGTGCACCTGTTCGACTCGTTGTACGGGATGGCGTCGAACTACCAGACGTTCGTGGTGGGCGGGGGGAGCATCTTCTCCAACTTCACCGCGACGGGGGGCACGGACATCGACAACCTCGACTTTGCCGACGACCTGACCGCGGCAGGCGTGACCGTGGCAACCAATCCCACGCAGCGCGCGCTGCGAGACACGCAGGCCGTGATCAGCTTTGCGGACACGACGCACAACGGGGTCACGCGGCTCGACGGGATCTACGGAGATGCCATCCGGTTCGGCGTGCGACACCATCGTCGGGGACCTCGGATCGAGCTGCGTCAGGCGATCGTGGAGGGGGGAAAAGCGAAGGTTCGTTGGCTGTCGCCCGAGGATGATGAGCTCGAGGGGTTCCGGGTGGAGACGTCGGCGGACGGGAAGACCTGGAGTCTGGGGGCAGAGGTGGCCGCGGACCAGGACACGGCGACATTCGACACGCTGGGCGTTCGGGTGCGTGTGTTGCCGAAGCTGAAGGCGCTGGGGCCGGACCAGGCGTTGGCGTCGGACACCGGGCGAATCGACGGGAACGCGTCGGTGCTGGTGGTCGACGGGTTCGATCGGATACTCGGTGGGTCGTATGGCGGGCTGAATCACGACTTCGCGGCGAGGGTGGGAGAAGCCGCCGGGGGAGCGGTGACCGTTTCGCATCGTGCGCTGGTGGAGGACGGGTTCGGCTTGAGCGGCTATCCGGTGGTGATCTGGCTTTCGGGCGACGAGTCGACGTCGGATCGATCGTTCAGCTCGGAGGAGCAGGCGATTGTGTCGGCGTATGTGCAGGGTGGGGGGCGATTGATTGTGAGTGGCAGTGAGGTGGCGTACGAGCTGGGGTCCTTGGGGCAGGGGGAGGTGTTCCTGAACGACGTGCTCGGGGCCGCTTATGCCGGCGACGATGCGGGGAGCAACCAGGCGGCGGGGACAGGGGCGTTGTCGGGCGTCGGGACGTTTGGATTCGGTGGGGCGGGGGCGCCCTATCCGGAGGACTACCCGGACCTGCTGACGACCTACGGAGAATCGCAGGCGATCCTGACGTACGGCACGGGAGGGATTGCGGCGGTGGGGATACCGGGGAAGGCGGCGCTGGTGGGGTTTCCGCTGGAGGTGGTTGACGGCGGAGCGCTGCAGGTGCTGGTCACGGGGCTGGTGGGGTTCGTGAAGCCGTAGGGGGCGGCGACCTTCGTCGATGCGTCGAGCGCACGGAAGGTAGGGGCGCTGTTTCGGGGGAAAACACGCATGCCCTTTCCCCCGGCAGGCGCTCCCCCGTCCGCGTCATCGAATCTCTGCTACAGCCTTCGGATGCCTCTCGACTCCTGCTGCGAGCTCGCGCTGCCGAAAGGGATCGTGCACCCCGGATACCGCCTCGGCTTCGACCTGGGGGGCACCAAGAGCGAGGCCGCGCTCCTCGAGTGCCGCGCAGACGGCCGGGTGCGCGTGGTGCAGCGCCGTCGCATCCCGACCCCGCGCGACGAAGGCTACGACGCGGTGCTCGCGTCCACCGCGGGCTTCCTCCTCGAGACCGCGCGCGAGGCCCCGGTTTCCCTCGACGATCTGCCGATCGGGGTCGGCATGCCCGGAGGCGTGCGACGTCGGGACGGCACGGTGAAGAACTCGAACACGACGTGTCTCAACGGCCGACCATTTCGCGCCGATCTGGAAGAGCGGGTGGGGCGTCGCTTGCTGTTCGACAACGACGCCAACTGCTTCGCGCTTGCCGAGGCGTTGCTCGGGGCAGCGAGGAGCGTGTCGGATGGGGTGGTATTCGGCGTGATCATGGGGACCGGCGTGGGGGGCGGGGTGGTGTTCGGCGGGCGCGTCTGGTCCGGGCTGCAGGGCATCGCAGGCGAGTGGGGGCATCACGCGGTGTACGCGACACCGACCGATGCGGAGGAGTCGCTGCGCCCGTGCTACTGCGGACAACGCGGCTGTCTCGAGACCTACGCGAGCGGCACGGCCGTCGAGCGGGACTACGAGGCGCGCACGGGGAAGAAGCTGCGGCTCGCCGAGATCGCGAGCCGTCGAGGCAGCGACGCAGCGGCGGCAGCCTGCATCGAGAGCCTCCTCGATGCGTTCGGCCGCGGCCTGGCCAACCTGATCGACATGCTGGATCCGTCGATGGTCGTGCTCGGCGGGGGCGTTTCGAATCTCGATCTGCTGCTCGACGAAGGGGTGGAGCGGGTGCGCGAGCGCGTGTTCAACGACGAGCTGACGACGCCGATCGTGCGTCACGAGCTGGGCGACTCGGCGGGGGTGCTGGGGGCTGCGCTGCTCGGGATGGTGGGGTGAGAAGGCGGTGTCGAGGCGCCGCCGGATTGGTTCGTATTACGAACATCAGTGCCAGACGCCGACGCTGGCGCCCCAGCCGAGGTAGCCGCGGGTGGCGTCGAGGAAGGCCCCGGCGCGCCAGGCGGTGCCCTCTTCGAACAGGCCGAAGACGCGCCACGCGAAGAGTCGCAAGTCGAAGCCCGCTGTGCCGTGCAAGCGGGCGTTGGCCGCGCGGAAGCGCGAGGGCTCGAGATAGGTTCCCGCGCGGACCATGAGCAGCTCGGGGACCAGCTCGGTCTCCACGCCGAGCCTGGGCGTGAACGACACGCGCCGGCCGGAGCGGTCCACCTGCTGGCGGAGGAACGACTCGAGGCCGACCGCGTTCGACGTGGGCCCGGTCACCAGCAGCGAGGCGGAAACGAGCAGCTTCTGGCGGGGCATCGCGCGGTATCTGGCCTGGAGGCGACTGCGGGCGTCGGCCCGTGAGGCGCGCATGCGGTCGTCCTCGAGCGCGCGGGCCTTGCGTTCGGCGGCTTCGGACACGCGGGCGCGGAGGCGTGCGGCGCGGGCGCGGTTGATCTCGGCGGTCAGGGGCGCGACGACGTCCCGGGGGTTGATCCAGGGCAGGTTGAGGCGGCGCTTGCCGAACTGCCAGGAGAAGCCGGCCTCGACCTCCCACGGGAGCTCGACGTGCTCCGGAAGGTACATCGAGCCGAGCAGGATGTCCCCTTCGGCGTTGGGCTTCGTCTCGCTCGCCAGATCGGTCTCGGAACGCGTCTGCAGCCTCCCGGTGATACCGGCGCGCAGGGGCAGCCTGCTCGGGGCCCAGATCGCGCCGACTTCTGGTGCAGCGCCGGTCGTGTTGAACAGCTCGCGGTCGTCCTCCTGGTCGGACATCGGATCCTTGCTGGCCGTGAAGGACATCGTGACCATGCGGAAGCCGGCGCCCACGACGAGCTGGCCGCCGAACCAGGCCCGCGCGATGTGCGCGCGGGCTCGCATGAGATCCACCCGGAGGTTCGGCAGGTTCGCATCCACCGACTCCATGCCCGCGAGGTGATAGGTCTGGGCGTCGGTGAGGATGCCGAAAGCCCAGGCGCCGGTCTGCATGTTGGCGCCGAGGGTCATGAAGCGGAACGAGTCGTAGGAGAAGCCCGGCGTGCCGTTGTTGTCGAAGTCGGTGTTCGCCAGGGAGCTGGGCAAGGTGAAGCCCAAGGTCCAGTCGTAGTCGAACCAGTCGATGGACCAGGGCACGCGAACGGCGTGTGCGGCGGGGTTGAGCTGGCCGCCTTCCACGCCCTCGGCGATGCCGGCGTACGAGCCGCCCAGGGAGGTGACACGGCTGCTGGCGAGCACCGGTCCCTGGAACAGGTCGATGGCGTAGGCGGAGGTCTGGATCGGGTCGCCCTTGGCGCCAAGGGGGCCGGCCGCGCGCGCGCGCGCGGAGCACAGGAGCGCGGCGGCGGACAGAACGGTCAGGAGCCGGGCGGAACGCACGGCCGGAGGGTAGAGCAGGAACGGGAGATGAGAAATGGGAGAGCGATGGCGGGGTGAGCCATTGCCGCCATCGGCGTGGCAGCCGGTGTGGCCATCGTCGCCGGCCAAGGCCGACGGCTGAACAGCTCCGGTCGATCGGAGGCACACGCCCCCTCCGGGGGCTCCTCGTATTCGAATCCGCGGGCGAGCGGAAAATCCGAAGAGGACCGTCGCGAGTGCGCGCACGCCCTGACCTGACAGCGGCTCCGAGGCGGGCTCCTGCGAGGCATTTCGCTCGCCGCCGACCCGCTTGATCTCGAAGGGCATAGGAGAGATCCTGGTTATCGTGCGGCCTCCATGCGCTTGGGCCGTCAAGGAGACTCAATGTCGGGATCGCTCCGTTTTCGTCGAGGCCTTCTGGCAGAACGAACCACCACGCTTCTCGCGGCAGCCCTCGTCGCCGTGGCCGCACCGCAGCTCGCAGCTTGCGGCTCCTCGGACTCTGGCGTCGAGACGCCCGGCATTCCGTCGCAGGACGCAGCGGCGGAGGGTTCCACAGATGCGGGGACCGACGCGGCCAAGGACGCGGCGAAGCAGGACGCCGCGGACGCGAAGCCGGACCAGGCGACAGGCGATGCGCCGTCGGACGCGGTGCCGGACGTGACGCCGGACGTGCAGGAGACGGGGACCGAGGCGGGGCCGGACGGGGAGGCGGACGCAGCGGAGGCCGGGTGCATGTCGGACGGGCCGGAGCTGTGCAACGGGGTGGACGACGACTGCGACGGGCAGATCGACGAGGAGGATCCCGGGGGAGGGGGGACGTGCACGACGGGGCTCGACGGCATCTGTGCGACGGGGCTCGAGCACTGCATCAAGGGGGTGATCTCGTGCGTACCGGATCACGGGCCGGGGGAAGTGGCGGAGAGCTGCAACGGTCTGGACGACGACTGCGACGGGATGAAGGACGAGGGGCTCGCGACGGCGACGTACTTCAAGGACGACGACGGTGACGGGTACGGCACGACGGCGAGCCTGGAGGCTTGTGCGAAGCCGGCGGGGTATGCGGACAAGTCCGGCGACTGCAACGACAACAACGTCGAGATCGCGCCCAACGTGGCGGAGGTCTGCAACGAGGTCGATGACGACTGCAACGGTGCGATCGACAACGGGCTTCCGCAGCAGAACTACTACCTGGACAACGACGGCGACGGCTACGGCACGACGTCGATGATCAAGGGGTGCAAGCCCTCTCCGGGCTACGTGGACAAGCCGGGAGACTGCAACGACAACAACATCCTGATCAACCCGGCCGGCGTGGAGCAGTGCAACGACATCGACGAGAACTGCAACGGAGTGGTTGACGAAGGGGTGCAGAAGCCGACGTTCTACAAGGACAACGACGGTGACGGGTGGGGAGGGACCACCTCGACGCTGGCGTGCACGGCCCCAGCGGGCTACGTGGCCGAGTCGGGGGACTGCAACGACTTCAACAAGAACACGTATCCGTTCGCGACCGAGCAGTGCAACAACATCGACGACGACTGCGACGGTGCGATCGACAACGACGTCGTGACGCAGAAGATCTACAAGGACAACGACGGTGACGGCTTCGCGCCCCCCAACGCCTTGAGCCAGGACAAGTGCGACGTGCCTGTGGGCTGGACGCCGGCCAAGGACGTCAACGCCGACGGTGTGAGCGACTGGGACTGCAACGACTCGGACGTCACGGTCTTTCCCGGCGCGTCGGAGGTGTGCGGCGACGGCAAGGACAACGCCTGCTCGGGCTACGTGGACCGGCTCTGCTTCTCCACGTGCGCGGGGACGTGGCCGTTCAAGCTCGACTTCACCAACGGCGCTCCGATGTCTCAGATCGCGGACCTCGACGGCGACGGCAAGCGGGAGATCATCATCCAGGACGCGTTCGGCTTCGGCATCCTGAGCTCCACGGGAGCGGCGTTGTTCGAGCACTCCGCCCCCGTGCACAACTACAGCCGCAACTACGCCGCGCTCGCCGACATCGACAACTACGATCAGCACGGCGCGGCGGTGCAGAGCCTGGAGGTGCTGACGGGCAACGGCAGCGTGCCGCGCTTCTACAAGCTCAACACCAACAGCACCGTCACCGAGTACACGGGCGCCGACGGCGTCTACGACGCATCGGACTTCCTGGTGGCCGACGTGGATCGCGACGGTGTGATCGAGTTCTTCACCACGAGCTGGTGCAAC
>CAYMUE010000153.1:0-3610 GCA_964393505.1 uncultured Polyangiaceae bacterium | reverse complement strand
CTCGCGAACGAGCCCTTCTGCGCGGCGGGAACGTGCTTCCCGACGGCCGTGGCGGGGCTGTTCGGCGGCGCCATGGGGTACATGTTCCGGATCGGCGATCAGATCCGCGGCGGGGCTACCCTGTTCTCCACGAACACTCCCAACGTCAGCAACCCGTCCACCTCGTACTACTACGCCTTCGACCTGGCCGGGACGCCCATCCTCTCGACCCCATCGCAGTCGTTCAACATCTACTCGGAGGTCAGCGACGTCGACAACGACGGAACCCCCGAGAACTACTCGGACGTCCTGCGCCGGGGCCTGTTCGACCTGAACAACGACGGCTTCCCGGATCGCGTCTACGTCAGCGGCACCGAGCTGCGCGTCGACCTGTGGAACGCGACCGACAAGAAGTTCGTCGAGCACCAGGCCTCCCGCAGGTCGTTCACGAGCGCCGGAGGAAGCTTCGGTGCGGTGTGGGATCTGGACGGCGACGGGATGATCGAGGCGATCACGAGCGACGCGGCGGGCAACGTGTACTGCCACAAGCTGGGCAAGGACACGTGGAACAAGGCCACGAGCCAGCCGGCCCACGTGCGGCCGTTCTACCGCACCAACCAGTTCGACCCCTACGAGCCGAACGAGGGCATCGACACCAACGCCGACGGGATGCCCGATCAGATCACGCGCGTTCCTTCGGCACTCACGGCCAAGGGCGACTTCTACGGCTACCTGTCCAGCGCCGCGGACAAGGACTACTACCTCATCGACTCGGACTGGGGCGGGAGCATCTGCGTGGAAGCGACCGGCGGCCGCGTGATCGACCTCGAGGTCTACTCGTACCTCGATCGCTGGGACAACGTCACGCACGCGACACCGGCCGACGGTGTGGTCGACGGCTTGATCTGGGAGAGCACGACGGACGCGACGAAGAAGTGCTTCTACGGAAGCAATGTGGTGCCGTATCGGTACGGTGAGTACCGGTTCGTCATCGGAATCAAGTCGCACGCCGGCAGCTTCTCGCCCTACTGGCCCTACTGGATCACCGCCACGAAGTGAGGCCTCCGTTGCCCTCCCAGCAGGAGCATTGATTGCCATGAGCGACACGCGTCGTATTCGAACATCGGCAGCGTTTCCCGCAGGAATCGCGCTGCTGTGCGCGCTGGTGCACTGCAGCGATCCGGCCGAGATCGTCAGACCCGCAGACGGCAACGACGCCGGCACGACCGCGGACGCTTCCACGGATGTTTCCGCGGACGTCTCGGCCTCCGACGGTCCGGCGTCGGACACGACGACCAGTGACGTTCCCCTGTTCGAGACGGGACCGCAGGACGTCGAGGTGGCCGACGGGTGCGCCACGCAGACCTCCAAGGTGGAGCTGCTGCCGCTCGACGTCTACGTGATGCTCGATCAGTCGGGATCGATGCTCGGCGGCAAGTGGTCCGCGGTGACCTCGGCGCTCGGCGACTTCGTGAGCGCGAACGCGACGGCGGAGCTCGCCATGGCGCTGCAGTACTTCCCGCTGCCCGGAGCCGATGTCTGCAAGTGGCAGGCGTACGGGCAGCCGGAGGTACCGATGGCGCCGCTGTCCGACAACGCGACGGCTCTGGCGACCTCCCTGTCGCAGCACACGCAACCCGCGGGCGAGACTCCCACCTTGCCCGCGGTGCAGGGCGCCTACGAATACGCGCAGACGTGGGCCACCGCGAACCCGACCCACACCACTGTGGTCCTGCTGGCCACCGACGGCGAGCCCAACGTTTGCGGGTCGTCGGTGGACAACGTGGCGCAGGCCGCGAAGGTGGCCTGGGAGCAGTCCTCCATTCGCACCTTCGTGATCGGGGTTGGCCAGTCGCTCACCTCCCTGCAGCAGATCGCGCTCGCGGGAGGATCGGATCAGGCATTCCTTGTGGACGACGGCGGGGCCTCGACCGAGCAGCAGTTCCTCGCCGCCCTCGACGCGATCCGGGGCAAGGCCCTCTCCTGCGAGTATCCAATCCCGACTCCCTCGTCGGGAACGATCGACGTCAACCGGGTGAACGTGAGCTTCACGTCGGGATCGGGCGACGCGAAGTGGCTGGTGCACGTAGACGGGGCGAGCTCGTGCGGGACTGCGTCGGACGGCTGGTACTACGACGATCCGACTTCGCCGACGCTGGTGATCCTGTGTCCCGCCGCATGCGACGCGATCAAGTCCGACGCCAAGGGGCGAGTGGACGTGATCTTCGGCTGCAAGACGAAGCTCGCCTGAGGGCGTTGCGGATCGGTGTCACTGGCTCATCCCCCCGGAACACCACCCCACGATCGAAAGCGGTCCGCGTCGGCCGTGCAGTGCGCCCACGCTCGGGACCTCCGCCTGCGTGCGGTCGACGCAAGCGACCGTTCCACGGACTTCGACGGTGCCCATGATCACTCCGCTGCCTCCGGCTCGATCCTCGCCCACGCCTCGCGGGACCCCCGTGCCCTGCGGATCTCGCTCCCGGTCATCGGCCCGCGCAGCAGCGACAGCGCCTGCCGCGGCTGCATCAGCAGCGGCCGCGACGACGCCTGCGCGTTGCGCACCACGAACCACCGCGGTGCCAGCCGCTGCACCACGCCGTCGAGGTCCGACGCCGCATCCCCCGGGCCGTGCGCCTGCTGCAGACCGTCGATCACCCGCTCGCGGTCCGCGTCGGTCTGCAGCCTCCCCAGGAACCACAGCCCGGCGTTGGACAGCGCGCGGTAATCGAGATCCATCGGATTCTGTGTGGCCACTACCACGCCCACGCCGAAGGCCCGCGCCTGCTTCATCAGCGCCACCATCGGACGCTTCGTCGGCGGGTTCGACGGGTGCGGCGGAAGGAATCCGTAGACCTCGTCGAAGACCAGGAGGGCGCGAAGACGCTGCGTGCCGCCGAGGGTTCTGACCCAGCAGAGCACCTCTTCGAGCACCACGCCGAGCACCAGGGCGCGCTCCTCGTCGTCGAGGTGAGCCACGCTCACCACCACGGCGGGCGTGCGGTTGTCCCGCGGCGTGAGCCACGCGCCGACGTCGAGATCGATCCCCTTGCGCCAGCTCGCGAACGAAGGCGACGCCAGCAGGCTGTTCAGCGCCGCGGCGAGCTTGCGGCGATCGGCCTTGCGCAGGAACGAGTCGATCGGAAGCGCTCCGATGGAGTCGATGGGCGGGGCCTCGAGGTCCTGCATCAGACCGGGGAGATCGGCGTTTTCTCCTGCGAGCAGCCTGCGTTCGGCGAGCACGCTGAGGAGCACATGTTCCTTGCTCTTCGCCGGGTCGGGGTCGCGTCCGAGCAGACGGAGCACGAGCGAGACCGCGGCGGTCATGGCGTTGCGCGCCGCCTCGGGATCGGTGTCCCAGCGCTGCGATCTGCGCTCGAGTCCGGAGAGCACGTGCAGCGGCTCGCCGCTCGCCTCTCCGGGGGTGATGACGCGCACCGAGGTTCTTGCGCAGAAGCGGGCGAGGTCTTCGGTGCCGAGCCCCCAGCTCGCGAGCGAATCCCGGCGCTGATCGCTGAGCCGAGCGAGGGAGTCGGGGGAGGTGTCGGGATCGACCCAGGGCGCCAGGTCCGACGGCTTGAACCCCGGAATCGACAGCAGCAGATTCGGCAGGTCGCCTTTGACGTCGATGACG
>CAYMUE010000152.1:11532-16546 GCA_964393505.1 uncultured Polyangiaceae bacterium | reverse complement strand
GTGCCCGCATTCGCGAGATCCAGATCACGCTCGACGGGATCGGTGCGGTGCACGATCAGCGGCGCTACCTCGCCGGAGGACGACCCACGTTCGACCGGATCGTGGCCGGCATCGAAGCCTGTCTCGAGCGCGGACTCGCGGTGAATCTGCGCGTCGTGGTCGATCGCGATAACCTCTCCCGCTTGCCGGAGCTCGCGAGCTTCGCGGTCGAGCGCGGGTGGACCCGCCACCCGCTGTTCAAGACGCAGCTTGGTCGTAACTACGAGCTGCACCACTGCCAGGCGTCGCCGGATCGTCTCTACTCCCGCCTCGAGCTCCACGCCGAGCTGTATCGCCTGGCCCGCGCCCACCCCCAGCTTCTGCAGTTCCACAAGCCGGCCTTCTCGTTCGCGAAGTTCCTGACCGAGCGGGGCGAGCTTCCCGATCCGCTCTTCGACTCCTGCCCGGGCTGCAAGACCGAATGGGCCTTCGACGCCTTGGGGCGCATCTACCCGTGCACGGCAACTGTCGGCAAGGACGGAGAGCAAGTCGGAACCTTCCATCCCGAGGTCAGGCTCGAACGGGCCAGCATCGAGTGCTGGGAAGAACGCGACGTGACATCGATTGCCGAGTGCCGTGAATGCCCGCAGCAGTTGGCCTGCGGCGGAGGGTGCGCGTCCGTTGCGAAGAACCGGACCGGCAGGCTCCTCGCGCCGGACTGCCGTCCGGTCGGCGAGCTGGCGGGGCTGGGCGTTGCGCTGTATTCGGAATCCGAGGTGGAATGATGGGCGGTAAGATCGTGGAAATCGGTGCGGAAGCCTTCGAAGCGGAGGTGCTCTCGCACGACGGCCCGGTGGCTGTGGACTTCTACTCGACGGAGTGCCCCCCGTGTGAAGCCCTGGCCCCGAAGTTCGAGGCGCTCGCGGAGCTCTACGCTCCCGAAGTGAAGTTCGTGAAGATCTTCCGCCAGGGGGCCCGCGAGATCGCCGAGAAGCTAGGTGTCCGATCCTCGCCCACCGTGCTGTTTTTCGACCGCGGAACCGAAGTCGGCAAGCGCTTGACCGGAGGCATCCATCGGTCCTCCCTCGTGCAGCAGCTCGACCCGTTCGTGGGACCCGAGCGCGCCGCCGCGATCAGGTCCTCCACGCCGAAGAGCACTACGCAGTGCGACGTGCTGGTGATCGGCGCGGGACCCGCCGGGCTGACCGCCGGGATCTACACCGCACAGGCGATGCTGAACACCGTCGCCGTGGACCTCGCTCTCGGTGGCGGCAACGTCGCCATCACGCATCAGGTCTCCAACTTCCCCGGGTTCGCCAAGCCGCAGCCCGGCTGGCAGCTCGCGCACGCGATGGTCGAGCAAGCCAAGGAAGCGGGCGTGCACCTGCGTCTCGCCTCCGAGCTCACGCGAGTCGATCTCGATCGGCTCGAGGTCGAGGTGGACGGCCACGAGACGATCCGGGCGAAGAGGATCATCGTGGCGACGGGCAGCTCTCCGCGATTGCTCGGCGTGCCGGGCGAGGTCGAGTTCCGGGGACACGGTGTGTCGTACTGCGCGACCTGCGACGCCAAGTACTACGAAGGCAAGCACGTGGTCGTCATCGGCGGTGGCAACTCCGCCGTGGAGGAGTCGCTCTTCATCTCGCGGTTCGCTCGCAAGATCACCGTGATGCACCAGTTCGCGGAGCTGCAGGCCAACAAGCGGGCCCAGGAGCAGGCCTTCGCAGACCCCAAGATCGAGTTCGTCTTCCGCCACGAGCCGCGGGCCTTCGTTGCCACCAACGGCAAGTGGGTCGACGCCGTCGAGGTGGAGAACCTCGAAACCCGCGAGCGGAGGCGCATCGACTGCGACGGCGTCTTCGTATTCGTCGGGATGCGCCCCAACCTGGATCTGTTCCCTGACGCGTTCGAGCTCGACGATTGGGGGTACGTCAAAGTCGATGCGGAGATGCGCACGAGCAAGCCCGGGGTGTACGCAGCCGGCGACGTCGCGACGAAGCGCTTCAGGCAGATCACGACCGCGGTGTCCGACGGGACCATCGCATCGATCGCCGTAGCCCGGGAGTTGGAGTCGGGCGCGGCGCCAGGCGCGTGCGCCTCGACATGACGGGAAGGGCAGGGGAGGCGGTCAGCTGCGATCGACCAGCATCCCGTGGAAGCCCGCGTCATCGCGAACCACGTCGATTCTTGCCATCGCAGGGACTTCCACGCGGCGCACGACGTAGTCGGGCTGGATAGGCAACTCGCGGCCTCCACGATCCAGTAGCGCGGCGAGTTCGATCGCCTTCGCGCGTCCGTACCCCAGCAGCGCGTGCATCGCCGCTCGCACCGTCCGCCCCGTGAACAGCACGTCGTCCACCAGCACGATGCGTCGGCTGGCTACGTCGAAAGGCAGCTCGCTTCGCCCGATGTGCGGCATCGGCAGAGGCACCGGCGCGTCGTCGCGGTACAGCGTGATGTCCACGCTCCCCGTCGGGATCTTCTTCCCGGTGCGCGCTTCGATCTCCCTGGCAAGGTGTTCGACGATAGGCACCCCGCCTCGACGAATGCCCACCAGGGCGAGGTCGTCGGCGCCCCCGCGCCGTGCGAGCATTTCGGAGGCCATTCGCTCCAGGCCTTCGGAGGCTTCCCGGGGAGTCAGGATCTCTCGCATGTTGGGCGCCTCGTAGCACGGCTGGGGCTTCGGCGGTACCGGTCACCGAACGGATCCTGCTCGAGCCGCCTCGCTTCCCCGTCAGCCGTGGGCTCGCTCCGCGGCTCCTACTCGTGGGTTACCACCAGCGCGCCCGGGGCGTCTCGCGTCGACCACACCCCATGCCATCCTTGCGGCAACGCGGGCGTCGCCCACATGAACACGTGGCGGGCATCCAGCGGCGAGAGATTCACGCACCCGTGACTCATCTTGTGGCCGAAGTTGTTGTGCCAGAAGGCAGCGTGCAAGGCGTAGGACCCCTTGAAGTACATCACGTACGGGACATCCTGGATGCTGTACGGGTTCTCTCCGGGCCCTGCCCCGTCCCCATCCATCGTCGCCGCGATATGCTTCTCCCGGATCCGGAACGCCCCCTGGATCGTGCTGTGATCCTTCGCCTTCGTCGCACCCTTCTTCCCCGTCGACACCAGCGTCGCGTACACCGCCCGGCTCCCCTCGAACGCAACCAGCGTTTGCCGCGTGAGGTTGATGTCGATCCATTTCTCGTCGGGTCCGATGTCCGCTGGCGGCGGTCCAGGTTCGGTCAGCGTGCTGTCCGCTGCGCGCATCCACCACCCATCCGTCGTCTCGCGATACACAGCCCCCTTGCGCTGCGCCGTCTTCCCCGTCAACGCCGCAATCGCGTGCAGCGACACCTTGCCCTTGCGCTCCGGCTCCCCCCCGTCCCCCAACTGGTACTTGTAGGCGTTAGTCGAGATCACGAACCCGACCGGAAGCTTCGGCTGATTCGGCCCCCCGATCTCCACGCCGTGGAACGAAGGCGGCTTGTTGATGGCCATCCTGTCCGCCGGCGCGACCAGTCCGTCCGTGGTCTTGTACCAGAGCCTGTGGTTCCAGCCGAACTGCTTGTCCACCGCGACGAAGAACCCCTTGACCATCCGACGCGCGAGCACCGAGTCCGACCCCTCGCTGAGATCACTCAGCTTCACGTCGGGGCGCCCCGCATCCGGTCCCGCTTGCCACCAGGGCTTGGGCGGCTCTGCGTCCGCGGGATCTCCCGCACCGGCATCCTTGCCAGCGCTCGTCTCCATCGCGGCTCTCACTGCCCCGTCATCCGCCCCCGACGACACCGGCTGACCGGAGTCCGGCCGCTCCTCTTCGTCCCGCTCCTCCTCGTCCGCGTCGGCGTCTCTCGACTTCTTCTTGGAGTCTGCCTTGGGCTTGCGCGACGCGACCAGGTACGGCTCGTACACGTTCATCTGCTCGCGCGACGGAACGCTCCGATACAGCGGCGTGCCGTCCTTCGTGTTGTACGCGTACTGGTACGGCACCGTCTGGTCGGTCTTCGGCGGCGTCGTACCCAAACGCACGCGCGGGTCTTCCAGATCGGTCGTCGCGTACTTCCCGCACACGTATCCGCGCGGCACCAGCTTGTACCAGCCCGCCTTGCAGTTCGAGGCCTGAATTGCCTTCGGATTCACCGGGGCCTTCGCCCCGCCCCGCAGGTACCCGATCATCTTCTCGCGGGAAAAGTCCATCTCCGCGTAGACCGGCACCGTCAACGCCGCCGCCCCCAGATAGGGACCTTCGTACGGCGCCTCCGCGTCTGCCGCCGCCGCTGCGTCCAGCGAGGCCGACGCCCCCGCGTCCGTCAACGGCGCGACACTGGGCACTGCCACCACAGCAGGCAGTCTCCCCGAGGGCTTCTGCGGCGCGTCGGATGCCCCGGGCGGAGAACCGCGGGAGCATGCGCTCGACCAGATCACGCCGCCCGCGGAGGCCACCACCGCAAGCCCGACGGCCACCGTCGTCCATCCGGCCGAGCCGGATGCCCGCGCGGGAGCCGGCTCACGGCCGCTCGTGCGCGCTCCCTGCTTCACGTTGGCCCGCGTTGCCCTGGTCGTCTTCGTCATGACTGCTGCATCCTGCGTAGGGCCCCGCCGTCTCGTCGTGGCCTCCCGGCCCGGAAGCCGGAGGCTTCACCGATGGGCCCTATTCCTAGCCTCCGATCCGGCTCCGGTCCACTTCTCGACATCACGCACTCCCCGTGCCATCGCGCATCATCATGGGTTCGCGCCACGTGCCGCGAGGAGCTATGGTCCTGTCGTGGACGACCTGACGCAGCTCCGCGGCTCCGACGCCACGCGCGCCAGGCGAAGCCTCGTCCTCGCGGTCGCCATCGCCGCCTCCGTCGTCATCCACATCGCTCCCTTCCCCGCATTCCTGCTGCGCGGATGGATCGTCCCCGCCCTGTCCTCCGATGACTCCCTCCTCGAGGACCACGGAACCCTCATCCCCGTCGAGCTCGCAGAGGAGGAGAAACCTCCCCAGGCCGACCTGCCACCCGCAGAGGACTTCGTCGATCCGTCCGACGTGCCCGCC
>CAYMUE010000152.1:4588-11432 GCA_964393505.1 uncultured Polyangiaceae bacterium | reverse complement strand
CCCAACGTCGCGGCGTTCATCTACTCCGAGAGGATCCGTCGCCACCCCATGGGCAACCAGTTCGGTCCCGTGCTGTCGCGGCATCCGCAGTGGGGCTCGTTCTTCGCCAACACCAACCTCGATCCGGTCCAGGACACCGACCGCATCTGGCTGGCCGGCCCGCAGTTCCGCGATACCTCGAGGGTCGTGGCCGTGCTCCGCTATCGCGTCCCCGAAGCCCGGGTCCGCGCCGCGGTCTCCGCTGTCGTCAAGCGCAGCGGCTCCGATGGGGCGTGGCTCGACGCCGGCGTGCCCGCGGCCAAGGGGCGTGCAGACCGAGCCGATCGCCTCTTCGTGATGCCGGCGCCGAGCATCCTCGTCGTGGTTCCCCCCGACGGACTCGCTGCGGCCTCCAAGGTCCGATCCATCCCTGCAGGAGGGCGCTCCGAGCTGTTCGTGCTGTCGCTTCGCTCGGCCCGCAACGCCTTGAAGGGGTTTCCGATCGACGTCCCGGCGAGCCTCGAGAACCTGCGATTCTCGATCGAGTCCGCGAGCGACGGAGGGATCGACCTGCGCGTGTCGGTACGCGACAAGGACGGAGCAGCGGCCGCGGTCGAGCACGCCCGGCGGCTCACCCAGGACGTTGACCGCTTCGGTCTGCTCCAGGTCGCCTTCACCAGCGTGCGCATCTTCGAGCCGTTCTCGTTCCGCACCGATGGCGACATGATTCATGGAGCGACCCACATGAACGAGCGTCAACTGCGCAACGCCTTGTCGGCCCTCGCCGCGTTCATCGACACGCATGCGCCGCCGCCGAAGCCGTGACGCTCTAGCGCTTGGAGAGCGCGGACATCGCCTCGTCCGCCGCCTTGATCTCGAGCCCGGCGACACACACCGGGCTCCCCTTCCTGGGCACGAAGAGCACGCGGCAGCGCCCCTTCGATCCTGGCAGCACGGTGGCCAGCACGAAGTCGACTCCGACACCGAACAGCAGCACGAGCAATCCGACGGCAACGAGGGAAACGGACGCCGCGCGAACGCCGTCGATGAACCACGACACCCCAAGGTAGCTGCCGAGCGCCAGGGCGATCAGTCCCGCGTACATTCCCATGCGCGGGTACCTCACCTCTCGCGTGGCCCGTGCGAGCCCTTCGAGCGGGATGAGCGTCTCACGCTCGCGCAGCACCTTGCCCATCAGCCGCGTGCTGGAGCGGATCTCGACGCCTCGTGGAGTGAGCCTGACCTCCGCCGGACGTCGGTAGCGAAGCGCGATTCTCCCGGCCAGGCGGCCGACGTTTCTCAGGAGTAGCCAGCCGCATGCGGCGAGCAGGAAGGTCGTCAACGGCCCGTGCGGCGCGCGCACCAGCTCGCCATGAAGCGACGGGGAGCTGGCCAACGAGGGGCCACCCTTGCTGCCGAGGACGCGAGCCAAGGTTGGACTCACGCTCGCTGCCAGCTCGCCGGCTCTGCGCTGCGCGCTGGGGTGGGCGGAGCCGGCCAGGGCCGCCGCTGCCACAATTGCTTCGGCACGCGAACCATTCCCGCGGGCGTCGTGACGCTGCACCAGATCCGCCAGCGCGCCCCACAGCCCTTCCGCCCGCTCCCCCAGCGCTGCGTCGAGGACCCCCAACGCGTCCACCGGCGTGTTCGCGGCGATCCACGCCAGCTGCCCCGCGAGCTGATCCTCGGCGTCGACTCCCACCGGCGGCTCGAGCGCGATCCCCTGGGCCAGCAGCGCCCCGACCCACAAGGCGCTCGTGCGGTCCGACGTCGCGCTCCCCAGCGCATCGAGCGCGTTCGTTCCCCCGATCGCAGCGTCGTCGTGCGAAATCCCTCGCTCGCGCGCGAGGCGTTCCGCCACCGACCCCGGGTCTGGTCCCGCCGTGCGAGCCGTCTCCAAAAGGGAATCCCGCACCAGCCTCGCAAGGTCTCCCCCGCGCGGGTGCGCCGAAATCGTCTGCAGCGCTTCGGACAGGTTCTGCACCGTCATCGTTCCGTCGGCCAGGGACATCGGCCCCGGTCCCGTCTCTCCCTATCGAAACGCGACGGCCAACGCCAGTATTCTGATGATCCGCGCCAGGCAGGCTCGCCGCCGAGCCCTCGTCTCTCCCGGCTCAGTCCATCACCGAGTTCAGCACCGGTCCCAGTCGCTCCTCGTGCGATTTCTCCAGGATCCGGTTGCGCTCGTCCACGCGCACCACGGTCGGCTTGTGCGTCACAGCCTCCGCCGCGTCCACGTCGGCAAAGGTCGCGAGGATCACCAGATCCCCCGGACGATTCATGTGGGCCGCAGCGCCGTTGACGCATACCGATCCCGAGCCGCGCGGCCCTTCGAGCGCATAGGTCACCAGCCGCGAGCCCTGCGTCACGTTCCAGATGTGCACCGCCTCGTACGGCAGGATCCCGGCTGCATCCATCAGGTCGCGATCGATCGTGACGCTCCCCTCATAGTCCAGGTCTGCATGCGTGACGGTTGCTCGGTGGATCTTGGACTTGAACACGTTGAGTCGCATCGGGTCCTCGGAACCTCTGCATGGCGGCCTGCGAGAAGCGGGTCCACCTGCAAGCGAGCGCAATCTAGGCAACCACCTCGTGTGTTTCAAGGCACCAGCCGGACTTTTGGGGGATGGCTCGGAAATTTGGCCCGCGACGCCCTTTCCCGGTACCGGGGGATGCGCGGTGACGAGAGACCCGGAACACACGGGCGCTGGGAAGCACCGCTTCCGACCAGGAGCACGAGCATGCGGTCCAAGAGCGAGATGCTTCAGGAACTCGAGACCATGCTGCAGGATATCTTCGCCGCACGGACGGGCGGAATGAACTACTCGCGCCTCGCCCGCGCCCACGGCTACGTCGATGGCTACATGCGCGCCCTGCTCGACTCCGGTCTCGCCAGCAAGCAGGAGCTGCTCGACATCGTCGCCAACAAACGCCGCCAAGTCGACGGCCCGGCGACCCGCGAAATCCACCTCGACGAGATCGAATCCGCGGCCGCCTAGCTGCGCCCCCTCACGTCCCGCGCATGCTCATTCCTCGGCGATGGGCTGCGGCCCCGGGATGATCCCCGCAATGTCGGGATCCTCATCGCCTTGAGCGCGCGGCTCCTGCTGCGATCGCTCCTGCTTGCGAACCGCCTTCTTCGCCTCCTTCTCCCGTCGCTTCTCCTCGCGCGCCCGCTCCTTCATTCGCTTCGCCGCACTCGACGTTGTTGCCATTCATTGCCTCCTTACCTTCGTCCACCCCATCCGACGTTTCCTTCTGGGCAGAGCGGAGCCACGCTCGGCGCGCCGACGCGGAGATCATCCGCGCAAGCGCTTCCATCTCGCCGTAGGTGCCGGCAGCGTCTCCAACGCGGCCGCTGTTCAGCCGCGATCTCGCTATCGCTCTCGCCTCGCTCAACGTCCCCGGCCAGCCGCCGCTCGCCGACCGCCCCTGAACGGCCAGCTTCCTCCGGCACCGTTCCACCCACTCCGCGCCGGCCGCCGCAGCGTCTCTCGCTCTCGACGTCACGCGTTGCTCGGTTTCCAACCCGGGTTCGTTTGGCGACGACGACTTCTTCAAACGGTCTTCCTTCCCGCCGGCTACCGGACTCGCTTGCCATCCACAGTGCCGTTCGTGTGGGAAGGACGGACGCCCAGCCGTGGCTGCCGCGTCTGCGCGCAACCATCTGCGCGAGCTTGGGCAACTCTACGGCACTTGCCCCGTTTGCGCAAACGCCGAGCCCGCCTTCGATCGATATGCTCCCGGATCCTGTCCGAGGACTTGCTTTCTGACCCGAATCGGAGTCATAACAGCTCCGCTATCCGCAGGAGCCTCGTTCAGGTTTGTTCCCCCCCAACTTCAGCCGTCAGCCTTTTTCCTGCCACGGCGCTGGGGTGCGGGCTCGCTCGACGTTCGCGTTTGTGGATGACGCGCTTCCTGGGTGGAACGCGTCTTCGGGAGGGTGCCGACGTGCCGCTCTCTCCGTGGGTACTCCCAAGCACGCCACGTCGGAGTGAGCTCTCATGGGTAATCGTCTTTACGTCGGCAACCTCTCCTACTCGACCAACGAAGCCGCCCTGCGCGACCTGTTCGCCAAGTGCGGAGAAGTCGTGTCTGCTCAGGTCGTCACAGACCGCATGACCGGCCAGGCCCGCGGCTTCGGATTCGTCG
This sequence comes from uncultured Polyangiaceae bacterium, assembly GCA_964393505.1. Taxonomy (GTDB): domain Bacteria; phylum Myxococcota_A; class Polyangia; order Polyangiales; family Polyangiaceae; genus JACRCQ01. Next base: position 7,301 of record CAYMUE010000152.1, on the reverse strand, counting down.
AGATGGCCAACGCCACCGACGCGCAGCGCGCGATCGACGAGCTGAACGGCCAGGAGTTCGACGGCCGCGCCCTCACCGTCAACGAGGCGCGTGAGCGCACCCAGGGCGGCGGCGGTGGCGGCGGCTTCGGCGGTGGCGGCGGCGGCGGCGGCGGCGGACGTCGCCCCGGCGGCAGCGGCGGAAGCCGTCGCGGCCCCCGCAGCGATCGCTGGTAGAATCCTCCCCCTCGCTCTCCCTACCTCCCCACAGCAACCGATGATGCCGGCGCAGCAGCGCTCGCTGCCGGCGCCGCTTGTCCATGCTCCCCCGCTGCCGGCGGCTTCAATCCCCAGTACCCCTGCGCAGGATCCCGCTCCTCTTGCAGCCAGCTCCACACGGCCTCCGCCCACGCTGCCCCGCCCTTCGCGTCCGGGTGCCGCCCGTCCTTCTGCCGAGACATCGTTGCCGCGACCGCGCTCGAGTCAAAGTACCGACACGGCGCGCACTCGCGTCGAAACATCTCGGCCATCGCCGTGGGCGCCCCCTGCCACAACGGGATCGAGATCCACACGCACGGCGTCCCCCGCATCTTCCCCACGATCTTCCGCACCAACGCCACCCGCTGTTCGGCGTTCGGGTAGCTCAGATCGTTGGCTCCGAGCGTTACGAGAAACAGCGACGGACGAAAGCCGAAGTAGAGCTCGTCGAGCTCGCTGCTGCTCGCCCAGTTCGCCAACACGCTCATCCGACGTCCGAAGAAGAAATAGCGGGTCTGGTGCGAGGCGAACTTCGGCGCCAGGTTCTGCCGCAGCCCCGCATCCACGAACGAGTCGCCGAAGTGCACCACCAACCCGTTGGGGCCTGGCTGAACCGCACGCGGCGGATCCTTGGGAGCATCCGCCAACGCGGGCATTGCCAACACGCCCATCCCCGCGGCTCCCAAGAGCCCCGCCACCAACACGTTCCGCGTCCTGATCATCGCGCCTTCATCTTGCCTCGCCCCGCGCCTCCGGGCCAACCCGCCGAAACCTCACGGCGCGTCGAGCACCCGCACGTCGCCGTACGTCTTGCTCCCGGCCTTCCTCCACCAGTTGACGATCCGCGTCGACGACTCGGTCGCGACCTGCTTGGGGAAGAAGCCCGCGAAACCTTCCTGCTCCACTTCCTTCAGCGTCCACTTGTGCCCGCCGCCGGACTCCGGAACCCCCACAGCCCAACGCAGCCTCCCCACCGTCGAGTCCTGATACGCGATGTGGACCTCTCCCGACTTCGTCACCCAGATGTTCGCGTCGTCGCCCACCATGTGACGACCGTCCCCGAACTTCTGCCCACCCACCGACGACCCGAGATCCACCCACTCCGGCGTCTGGATCTCGCTTCCGCCCTTCACCATGGCGTACTTCAGCGCTTCCTTCCAACCATCCACGTACGCGATGTGCCAGTCCCCCGACGCCGTGATGTGCAGCGCAGCACCGATCCCGACGTCTCCGGTGTCTGCTCCGTTCGCTTCGCCGTCCACGAGCTTCGTGGCCCCGAAGTCCCCCTTCGCATCCTGACGCGCCATCTTCAGGTTGCCCCGGATCCGGTCGTAGAACACCACGCCGAGCCGGCCGTCCGGATCGACCGCCATCGCAATGTGTCCCCCCGTCGCGTCCGGATACGAGTCCACCTTCGTGTTGTCGATGATCGCTTCGCAGACCCCGTTGATGCACGCTGTCCCCGACGCGCACTCCGGATCGCACTTGCCGACCTTCGTGCACTTGAACGTCGAGGCCTGGCACTTCTCCCCACCCTGGCAGTACTTCTGCCTGCACGGCGTCGCCTCGTCTGCTTCCACTTCCTGCATCCCCCAGTCCCCGGCCCCCGCAGGATCGGCCTTCTGCGCGATCGCGACGATCGCCGCCGACCGGGCATGGCCTCCGGCCGGCGCCGGGCCCACCGACTGGAACCCGATCGCCGGCTTGCCCCCCACGAACAACAGCTTCGCGTAGCGCCCCGACTCCGCGAACTCCTGCGACCAGACCTCGTGGATCTTCCACCGGCTGCCGTCGTACGCCGCGTACTTCAGAGCGCCGTTCGTCGCGTCGTAGTACGCCACGCTCGGCTTGCCGCTCGGCCCGATCGCGATGCTCGTCCACAACCCCACGTCATCGCCCGCCTCGGTCTGGCCGCCGCGGAACCCGTTGACGTCGTACACCGTCGGATCCGGCTCGGGCGTTGACGGCACACCGTCGACGATCTCCCACTGAACCCGATCGAGCGCCTTGTCGTACTTGCCCACGACCAGATCGCCGTAGGGATTCCCGTTGTCCCAGTCCGCCTCGAGATACCCGGCGACCCAGAGCGTCCCGTCGGACGCCGCCGCTGCCGACGTGTAGGAGCCGATCAACCCGGGCAACAGCGTGACCACGTTTGAGGCCTCGACGCCGGCATCCAGCTCCGGCTCGGGGATCTCCTCGTGCGACGTCGTCTCGCTGCTGCACGTGCAACCGGCCCACGAGCCCGCGAGCAACATCGCTCCCACCGAGCCTGCCGCGTGCAGCGCGCTGCGCAGTGGGGGGCGAACACGATCGCGAGCCGACTTGCGACGCGCCAGCGCCGTGCCGGCGAGCATCGCGCCGGCGAGTGCAAACCACGCACCTCCCGACGCGCTGCGCCCCGCTGCTTCCACGGAGCACAGCCCGGTCGCCCCACCCGGAGGCGCCTTGGTCTTGTCGGGACGCCCACGGATCAC
>CAYMUE010000152.1:2650-4488 GCA_964393505.1 uncultured Polyangiaceae bacterium | reverse complement strand
CCCATGCGCACGCGGAGCCGGGGCTTGCTCGCCTCGTCGTGCGTCGCCAGACGGAAGCCCTCCACCGGAGCGACCTTCTCCACGAGCTCGACCGTGGTGTCGGTCTCCAGCGAAGTCGTGGGCGTCGTCGCGATCCCCAGGCGCGCCCACACGCCGAGGAAGTCCTCCTGTCCCGACGTGACCTTTCGCAGCCCGCCCGCAGGGATCTCCAGCGTCAGACCGAACGACCCGAGGACACTCCCCGGATTCACCGTCGGCATGTTGCCAATGAAGTCCCCGGCCATGCCCGTGATGACATCCGAAATCGCGTTGCCGATCTTCTGCGGGTCTTCTTTCAACAGCCCCGAGTTCGTCACGCTCGGATTCGCGACGTTGATCTTGTCCAACTTCGGCGTGATCCCGTCAGGGCCCACGTCCAGGTTCATTGGCACGTCGAAGTCGAACTGCGCCGAGAGAATTCGTACGAACCTGTCGCTCGACCAGGCGTAAAAGTCGAGGATCGCCTGATCCAGCTTCAACCTCACCATCGGATCGGTTTCCAGGTTGCTGCCCGTTCCGAACGCCACCACCGGGGGCTTCTGCGGGCGCACCACCACGGCGAGCGGCTGGTTGCGCTTCTGGTAGGTGAGGAACTTGATGGAGGGGATCAAGAGCGAAACGATGCCGGTGTGCAGCAGACTCACCTGCTCGGTCGAGATGCCGATGCACAGGGCGCCGCTGTTGTAGACACCGGCGAGGGCGTGATTCGCGAAGCTCTCCGAGAGCGCCGCGCCGAAGTGGGGCCCCTCCCCGGTCCACCCGGGGATCGTGTTCTCCAGCAACTCCGACGGAATGGGTAGGTTCTTGGGGAGCTTGAGATCCGCGAGCGGAACGCAGTCCGAGGGCTGCGGCGCCACGCCCCCCAGCAAGCCCAGAGTGCCTCCGCCATTCACCGGGTTCAGATCCCCCCAGCCCATGGTCGCGTTGTCCGGGCGCGCTCCCTGACCTCCGGCCGCAAAGAGGAAGTCCAGGTTGCCGCTCACCCCCGGCGCGAACGAAGCGAACAGCAATCCGAGATCGGCCTTGCCGTCCACTCCCAGGAAGATCGGCACGCACGTGCCGTCCTGGTACATGCACACCCCGTCCTTCGCCTCCGATCCGTTGGGACACTGCGGCGTGTAGCTCGGGTTCGCCTTCTGACAGAGCATCTCGTTGAGCGATGCGCTGATCTGGTCCGTGAACCCCGAGAGCAACGCGTCGCCCATCACCGGCACGAACCAACCCATCACCGTGCTCGTCAGGTTGTCGGGACAGAAGTGAAGCGCATCGAGGATCGCTTCCTTGTCCACCACGATCCCGTCCTTCGGAACCCGAATCTTCGTGTACCCCACGCGCGTCGGATGATTCGGGTCCCGCTCTACCTCGATCGAGATGTTCGCCGTCACCGTGACGTCCTTGAACGTCATCTCCGCCGCTTCGCACTGGCCCTTGCCACCACCGGAGATCACCGCAACCGTGTCGATGGGGATGAACCCGAGCGCCTTGATGTTCACCGGCAGGTTTCTCACGCGAATCGGTACCGGTCCCGACGCCGTGATGTTGTGCGGTGTCGCCGTCCCGATCTTGATCTTCGCGTGCCCCACGTCGATCTCGGCAATGCACTTGCCCGTCGCAGGGTCCGGTCCTCCCGGACACAACGTGTACGAGTTGCCGAGACCCGCGTCGCCTGCGGCCTCCGGCACTGGGAACTCGATGACGCCGTTCTTCGCCATCCCCGTCCCCTCCAGCGCCTTCGTCGCCAACACCCCGAGATTCGCCTGCAGGAACGCCAACCCGCTGTCCGTCAAGCGCGCGCTCGC
>CAYMUE010000152.1:0-2550 GCA_964393505.1 uncultured Polyangiaceae bacterium | reverse complement strand
GGCCTCGAATCCCCGTCGAAGTCCGCCGTCGCCCGCGCCAACCCCTGCCGCGCCCCCGTCACTACCCACTGAAGCTGCCAGCTCTGCGGCTTCCCAACCCCGAAGTGCGCACACCTGTACGCCTCGTCGGCCCAGTCCTCCGGCTTGCTCGACCACGCCTTCCCAGCCAAATCGGTCAGCTGGGAGGGCACTGCGCGCGTGGTCGGCGGCAGCTTCCCGCGGTCGCGCTCCGCACACCCCGCCACTCCCCGCGCCAACGCCCCAGCGAGCGCAACCCCTTCGTCGCGGCGCGACGAGCGCTCGCGTGGCGTCGTCGTCCAGCAGCATCCGCCAGCCGCCAACGCCACCACGAGACCGATCGCTCCATACCGCCGCAATCGTGCGCTCCTTCCCACGCAAGGACCCGGATCTGCCGCGCGATCCGATGATCGGGATCAGGCCAGCAGCGGTCCTCCGCCGAAGTCCATGAGCCGCTCGAGCATCGCCAGACGCTCCGCGAGATCCTCGCGCCCGAGACGGGCCAGTCGCGCAGTCCCCACCGCCTGGACGCAGAACGAAGCGACCGCGGAGCCGACCACCATGGCCCGACGAAGACCGATCGGGCTCATGTCGCCCATCGCGGCGAGATAGCCGACGAGCGCGCCAGCATAGGTGTCTCCGGCCCCGGTCGGATCCACGCAGTCGTCGAGGGGAGCCGCCGGACACCAGAACGTCCCCTCCTCGTCGAACAGCATCGAACCGTACTCACCCCGCTTGATGATCAGCCGCTTCGGCCCCTTCTCGAGGATCTTCCTGGCCGCCTTCGGCAGCGCATGCACCCCGGAGAGCTGCCGCGCTTCCTCGTCGTTGATCACCAGCACGTCCACTCGCGCCAGCACCTTCGCCAACGCCTCCGGCTCTCCCTCGATCCAGAAGTTCATCGTGTCCGCGAAGACCATCTTCGGGCCATCGGTCTGATCGAGCACCTCGAGCTGCAACGCCGGATGGATGTTCGCGAGCAACAGGTACTCGCTGCTCTTGTAGGTCTTCGGCAGCTTCGGCCGGAAGTTCGCGAACACGTTCAGCTGCGTGTCGAGCGTCGTCCGCCCCTGCAGCTTCGCGTCGTAGCGACCCGCCCAGTGGAAGGTCTTGCCCTTCACCCGCTCGATCCCGCTCGTGTCTACGTTCCTCTTCGCGAGCGCATCGATGTCCTTGTCCGCGAAGTCCTCTCCGACCACGGCCACGATCCGGGCCGGTGCGAACAGCGACGCGGCCATCGACGCGTACGTCGCGGCTCCGCCCACTACGTTCTTGGCCGACGTCGTCGGCAACTCCAGATCGTCCAGGGCCATCGAGCCCACGATGAGAACGCTGTCTTGATTGTCCGTCACGGCGGCCTCCACGAAACGACGCCTCAGCTTGCGAGATAGGGGTTGATCAGCCAGCCGAGGCGCTCGCGCACCTGCGGCGAGATCCTGTCCGAACGAGTCAGGATCGCGTTGGAAAGTGCTCTGTGCGCAGGGCTCTTCGTCGCATCGGGGAGACGACCCGCCATGGCAGCCAGCGTCTTGCTCGCGTGCGCCACGTTCTCGTTCAGGATCGCCACCACCGCGTCCACTGTCACCGCCTCCTCGGACTCGTGCCAGCAGTCGTAGTCCGTGGACAACGCCAACGTCGCGAACGGCAGCTCAGCCTCCCGAGCCAGCTTCGCCTCCGGCATGTTCGTCATGCCGATCACCGACACCCCCCAGCTCCGGTACAACAGGCTCTCGGCCTTCGTCGAGAACTGCGGCCCCTCGATGCACACGTACGTCCCGCCCCGGTGAACCTTCGCCCCCGAACTCCACGCCGACACCTCCAGCGCCGCAGCCATCAGCGGACACACCGGCTCCGCAAACGACACGTGCGCTGCGATCCCCTCGTCGAAAAACGTCGACGCACGCTTGCGCGTCAGGTCGATGAACTGATCCACCACCACCAGATCGCCCGGCGCAATCTGCTCCTTCATCGACCCCACCGCGCTTACCGATACCAGATGCGTCGCTCCGAGCTGCTTGAGCGCGCAGATGTTCGCGCGGTAGTTGATCGCCGACGGCGGGATCACGTGGCCCTTGCCGTGGCGAGGCAGGAACAGCATTGTCGTGTCGCCGAGTTGTCCACGCACGACGGGGGCGCTGGGCTCCCCGAAGGGGGTCGCCACCTCGAACTCCTGAACCTGATCGAGCCCCTCCATTTCGTACAGTCCGGAGCCGCCGATCACCGCGAGTACCTGGCCCATCGTTCCTCCAATGCCTCTGCGATCAGCGCTTCGCCCGCGCGTCGCGCAACATCCCTTCGGCCAACGCCGCCCGTCGAACCCGCCGGCTGCGCTCCGCGATCACGATGCTCTCCAGCCTGCTGCTCGCGTCCTGCAGATCGTCGTTCACCACCACGTAGTCGAAGAACCCGTAGTGCTCGATCTCCCCCAGCGCGTTCGACAGCCTCCTACGAAGCGTCGGCTCGTCCTCACTCGCCCGGCCCCGTAGCCTGCGCTCCAGCTCCTGCACCGATGGCGGCGGTATGAACACCGAC
>CAYMUE010000151.1:13298-16962 GCA_964393505.1 uncultured Polyangiaceae bacterium | reverse complement strand
CCGCGACGTCGCAGCGCCGTGAATAGCTGCAAGCTCTCGGTGTACGGGATCCGGTAGTCCTTCTCGCCGGTGATGACGAGAGTGGGGGTCTTGAACTTGCCGGCGTGCTGGGAGGGGGACATCTGACGATAGACATCGGGGGAGTCCCACGGGGTTCCGCCGATATCCCACTCCGGGAACCAGAGCTCCTCGGTAGAACCGTAGAAGGAGCGCAAGTCGTAGATGCCCATCATGGACGCGATGGCCTTGAAGGGGTGGGGCTGGCCGAGCAACCAGTTCATGTAGTAGCCGCCCCACGACCAGCCCATGGCACCCATGCGCTCGGGGTCGACGAAGTCGAGCTTCGCGAGCGCATCGGTTACCGCCATGACGTCGCGATGCACCTTGCCCGTGTAGTCCTTCGAGATGGCTTCGGTGTAGGCCTGTCCGTAGCCGGTCGAGCCGTGGGGATTGGGGAAGGCCACGACGTAGCCCGACGCGGGGTAGATCTGCCAATCGCCGCGGAAGGAGTCGGCCCACTGCATCTGGGGTCCCCCGTGCACGTTGATTACGAGCGGGTAGCGCTTGCCAGGCTTGAACCCGTGGGGCTTGACCACGAACACGTGGACCTTTCGTCCCTCTGCGCCTTCGATCCACATCTGCTCGACGGGTCGCACGTCGTGGGCTTCGGCCACCGGTTGGTTGAAGCTCGTGAGCCTGCGCACGGCACCCTGCGGTGATGCAGCATACAGCTCCGGGAGCACTCCCACGGAGCTGTGGATGAATGCCACGCTGCCGTCCGGGGCCAGGTCCCATCCCATGGCCAGGGGGACGCCCGGGAGTCGCTCGATCTTCCCTTCCGGAACCGAGACCCGGAAGAGGGGATACAATCCCTGCACGGGTGCGCGGAACACCAGGGAACGAGCATCCTTGGCCCACTTGAAGTCGACCACCGAGCTGTCGAATCCCTCCGTCAGAATCTGCGTCTTGCCGGACCGGCGATCGTAGAGCGCGAGGCGGCTCCTGTCGGACTCGTAGCCCGGGCGGTCCTGACGGGTGAACGCGACGTACCGGCCATCCGGAGAGTAGGCGGGATGCCCGTCGAAGGCCTTGTTCTCGCCCGTGATGTTGCGTGGCTCTCCGCCCTGCACCGGCACCACCCAGAGGTCCGAGTTCGTGGTCCACGCCTGTGCGCTGCCCACTTCCCGATTGCTCTGGAAGCACAGCTCCGTGCCGTCGGTGGAGAGGGCGAATCCCTCGCCGCCTCCCGCCTCGAAGGTCGGCGATTCCCATGCGCCCGGAGTCAGATCGCGCACCTCGCCGCTTCCGACATCCACCCTCAGCACATGGCTCGTGGTGAAGTCGGCCCAGGAATCCCAATGACGAAACAACAGCTCGTCGGCAATATGCGCCTTGAGTGTGCTCTTCTCCGCGTCCTCCATCGCAGCCTTGTTCGCCTTGTCGTTCGCCCCATGCTCCGGATACACGCGTGAGGCGAACGCGATCCCCTTGCCGTCCCCGAACCAGAGCGGCCCTTCCACGCCCGTCGAAATCGAAGTCAGTCGCTTCGGATCCCCTCCTTCGATCGGCATCTGCCAGACCTGGCCCCCGTCTTTGCGAGTCGAGACGAAGAGGAAGCTCTTGCCGTCCGGCGCCCATCTCGGATCGGAGTCGGACCCCTCGAAGCGAGTCATCTGTCGAAGCCCGGTCCCGTCGCTCCCGACGACGTACACGTCCGTTTCGGTCTTCCCCGCCGGGAGGTCCGGCGTGCTCACCGTGAAGAGGATATGCTTGCCGTCCGGAGACCAGTGAGGACTGCCAATCGCCTTGACCTTGTAGAGCGCGTCGATCCCGAACGGCTGCTTTCGCGCATCCGCAGGGAGGTCCGGTGTCCGGCGATCGGCGAACGGGAACTCGGGACCCGAGGCAGCGGGGATCCCGGCGACGCGCAGTCGTTCGGGAGCGTCCTGGGAAGGCCGTGCCGTGGAGCCCGAGGTGGCTGGAGAGGCGCCGGACGGGGGAGTCTTGCGGCCGCAGGCGGGCAGCAGGGACACGCAGACGAGAGCGATCAACGATGCAGAGCGCATGATAACCACATCCCATCTCTGCCTGCCGCCGTCGTCAAGGGCTCCGAGCCCTCGACGCCCCGGCGCCGTCATCGCGGGCGCTGCGCGATCAGCCTGTCCCGCTGCTCGAGCAACTCCACCACAAGCCCGTCGATCCACCGGACCATCTCCGGCGCCTCGAAGACCGTACGCATCGCCGGCCAGGTCGCGTCTGCCCATGCGTCGAAGTCCGGAGTAGCGCGGAGCCCAAGGGATTCGAAGACTTCGGCCATGCTCCGGGAGCCGTGCCTTCCCCAGATTTCGGCGACAGCCTCGCGCAGGAGTCGTCGCGACTGCTGGCGCGACGCGATTCTCTGCGCGATCGCCTCGGCAATCGGCTCCACTTCGGCGAGGCGTTCGTCGGTCAGGGCTTTCAGGTGGAACGACGGTGCGTGTGCGAGCAGGGCATCTACGATATCGGTTCGTGCCTTGATTCCCCTGGGGTCGTCTTTGTGCTGGATTGCGAACTCCGCCGCCCGCGCCAGCGCACGCTGGGTTCCCCCGGCAAGGAAGGACTTGATTTCCGGCTCGAGCAGCTTCTCGAACTCCTCGAGCATCCGCTTGCCCATCGCCCCCGCTCCACCGAATCCCGGCAGGCGGCTCGTTGGCAGCAGCGCCAGGATCACGCGAGGAAGGATCGTGGAGAAGTCCCGCAGACCTCGGTACAAGGCGTCGGCCATCAACGCTTCGACCGCTTCCTGCCGGAAGAACGTGCGAATCCAATCGTCCTGGATCAGACCCGGCGCGGTTGCCATCCGTTTGACGGCCTCCTGCGCCTCTGCTGGAATCCAGCGTGCCAAGGGGTCGTCGTCGGTTCGCATGCAGTGCACGAAGGTGGGCAGCAGCTCGCGAACGAGGGGTGTGATCAGGACGCGGATGCGGCTCGGATCGAGGTAGCTCTCGGCAAGTGCCAGGATCCGGGGCTCCGACACGAGGGCGTCGACGCGCGCAGCGAGCAGGTGATTCCAGGCCGCCTCCAAGGTCGAGCGCCACTCGGTGCGCGCCTGCTCTCCCGTCAGGCGGCTGCGCAACCACGCCTGCAGAGGCGCGATCACCGGATCATCGACGGCTTCACCTGGGACTCTGGGTTCCTGAGGCATGGGCGAGCTCATAGTTACTTCAAGTGCCACGCATCCGCCAGCGTGGTGGCAGTCAGCTCCCCCTGCGCTTCCACGTAGGACAGCCTCCTGATCAGCGATGCAGCGGCAGGGTGTCCCGTCCGCTGGGCGGCAAGCCGTAGCGCCCGAACGGGCTCGATTCCCTGCTGCCGCAGTGCCAGCAGCCCGAGCATGTTCCGCGCGGTGTACTCGAGGAAGGCGACCTCCCAGGCGCGATCGAGCCCGGCGTCTTCCAACCCCGCGTGCAGCGCGGCGAGCATCTCGTCGATCGGGCGGCGCCCTATCCAGATGCGCCATGCCAGCCCGCGATACACGCGCCACGCGCGCAGGAAGACCTCGCCGCCGACCGTCCCTGCAGGCAGCTCCAGATCGAAGTCAGACCCCCAGGGCGCCATGTGATCGTGCGCGTGATACGCCTCGTGCATCACGTCGACCTGGTCGTTCAGAGGGTAGCGCTCGATC
>CAYMUE010000151.1:7237-13198 GCA_964393505.1 uncultured Polyangiaceae bacterium | reverse complement strand
GTGATACGCCTCGTGCATCACGTCGACCTGGTCGTTCAGAGGGTAGCGCTCGATCTGCTCGAGCGCGTGCGCCCGCGTGGCGTCGTGAACCAACAGCCCCGCGAGAGCGCTCACCCTGCCCCAACTCTCGGGTCGCGCGTGCTCCACCAGATCCTCGAGCACCGCCTGCCCGCCGTCCAGGCGAAGCAACAGCCATGTGCGTCCCGCGTGCTCGGCAAACTCCTGACGCACCTGCGAGCGTTCGCTCGGGGACAACGCCGCCCATCGCGCGGTCAGCTCGCGTCCTCGTTCCGCCGCCTCGCGCGCCTGGGCCATGGCAGCCGCGCCGAGCTCGGGCTCCGCGGCCAGAGCGAAGTCGATGGCAGCAGACTCTCCGAGCGCAACCACGCACGCCAAGGCCATCAAGCGGTCTCCGAGGGACGACGAGGTATCGACGGCGATCTGCGATGCATGGCGCAGGAGCGCGGCTTCGTTGTCGAGACGCTCCGGCAAGGGGACCCGGTGCGGCTCAATCGGGATCATCGCGCCGTCCTCACTCTTTGCGTGGACCGTCAACGGCGACAACGTCACCATCCGGACGAAGTAGCCGCACCGACGTGCGTCCTGGAGCGGGGACTCCCCGGTCTCGTCCCCCGCCCCCGCCAAAGGCACCGAGCGTCCATGCACCGCGCGCACCGAATAGAGCGGAAGCGTGCCGGGGTAGACGTCCGAGTTCACAGGGAATCCCCCGATGAGGCTCGGCTGCCCGTCCTGCTCTCCGCGCGCAGACGACGCTCTGTCGGCGTCTGCGCTTGCCGAGCTTCCCCTGCCCGCGCCCGCTTCGTGAGCGCGGGCGTAGACTTCTATCAGGTCCTCGGGGCGCAACGTCACACCGCCCTTCAGCGCCGGCTTTCCGGTCATGAGGTCATGGTCTCTCGCTCCCCGACGCGAGATCGGCGCAACGTGAGCGACGCCGTCTGCGCTTGCACCGCCCCAGAATCGCAGCGAGACGTTCCTGGCTCCGCTGTCCCAGGAAGCGACGGCCACCAGCGCGGCGATTTGCTCGCAGGAACCGCCCCCGCGCGCCAGCGCGTCCGCCATCCGTCCCCCCGGTCTCCCATGGTATCTCAAATCGCCGAAGACCGCGGGCACCGCATCCTCGAGGTCCCCCCGCTCCAATGCACTCCGGAGCGCGGCGAGCCGCCCGTCGTATCGCTCGTGGGCGATCGATGCCGGGTAGTCCACCCCCTGCTCGATCGCGTCGAGGTGCTGAGCGTCCAGGAGGAAGCGACCGAGCCGGAGATCGCCCCGCGCCAGGTCCTCGCGCGCCTTGCGGACCAGTTCCTGCCGACGCACCCCCACGCCGCGGCGCTGGTGCTCGGCTTGTACCGCTGCAGTGGCCGAGGACAGCAGCCCCTGCCGGGCCGGGACGAGGGGGGGCGATGTCCGCGTCGGCGTGCACGACGACCGCCCGGCGACGAAGGCATGCAATGCCATCGAGATCAGGAGCGCGGCGGACATGCTGCGCCAGGGCTTCATCATGCGCCAGGATACCAGACCCCCGACGCGCGCAGCGGTTCCAGGGAGTTGACCGTGCCCCGGTCCTCGTGCTCCTCTTGGTCGCGATGAAGACCTCGCTCTCGGAGGTGGTGCTGCGGTTTCCCGCCCCCGGATTCGACCTCCGGGACGCGCGGCTCGCGGTTCACCTCGACGGCGCAACGGTGTTCGACGGGGGATTCGGGACGGGTTTCGAGCACCGGGTGACGGCTTCCCCCGGCAAGCATCGGATCGACGTGCGCCTGTCGATGACCTCGGGGGTGCCGCGATCACGCACGTGGTACTTCGAGGTCGGTGTCGACGAGCGGTGCAGCGTGGGGTTGGAGTACAGCAGGATGGCTGCCTGCTTCAACAGCACGCTTGCGATTCGGCGAACGCCGTTGGGTTGAGCAGAAGACGGCGTGGGCGTTTGCGGGAGCGGAGTCGGGCCGAGGGCGCACGCCAAGCGCCCTGGACCGCATCGGGAGAGATGCTCTCAGTCGCCCTGTTCCGTGCCCATGATGTCGGGGCCCACGTTCTCGATGAGGCACTCCTTCGAATCGGGGAAGTCCATCGAGTAGATGATACCCTTGGGCGTGTACTCAGCCGGCAAGGGTGCCCCGTCGAGGCTGATGTCCCAGCCCTCCTGATCCCAAGCAGCGTACACAGCATCGTTCGCGGCCGACGCCGTGATGAGCTGCTGCCACCAACCCGCAACGTCGTCGGCGACCGCGGTCCCTTCGGGCAGGAAGTTCGCGAAGATCCGCCTGCGCTCGTTCCTGACCCAGGGCTCGTCGACGACGGCCACGTTCATTTCGCCCTCGTAGACCAGTCCACGGTTGTTCTTGTTGCACGAGCCCACGCTCATGAACTTGTCATCGACAATGAGCATTTTTGCGTGGACGTCGATGTCCTGGAACTGCGACGCGACCTCGTCCCAGCCGGGGCTGTCGGAGGTGTCGAAGGAGCGGAAGACGAAGAGCTTGTAGCGATCAGGGAAGGCCTGCTTGAAGACCGCATGGCTCTTGTAGGTCCAGGGGCAACCGGGGTCGGTCCACTCGTTGATGTCCTTGGTGATGACGACGAGGCGAAGGGTGGGGACGGCCTGCATGCGGGCGACGATGGCGTCGTTGACCATGGGCATGCGGAAGTACTGGTCCTCGATGTAGATGTACTTCTCTGCCTGGGCGACGGCGTTGAACCAGGTTTCTGCGATGGAGTGCTCCCAGAAGGGCTGCGGGAGAGTGACCGTGACCTGGATGTGCTTGCCTCCAGGCTGCGGGGCGATGTTGCGTTGGACCGTGAAGTCGGTGCTGTTGGCCGCGTACTCGACCCCCTCGTCGAGTTGGTGCTTCCAGCGGAGGTGGAAGACGTCCGCGACGTCCTGGGCGGCAGGGCCGTGGATGCGCATCGCGTAGTCCTTGCGAGGACCGTTGTCCGGCAGTTGCTCCTTCGCCTGCACCGCCTCCCGATCGGCCTGCGACGCGTCGAACTTCATCCGCCGGAAGTCGTAGACCTCGTGCTTGGACGAATCCCAGTCCACCTCCTTGAGGTTCATCCCGCCCACGAAAGCCACCTCCTCGTCGATCACGGAGAACTTCTGGTGGTAGGAGGCGATTTCCGTCTGGATTCCCGAGGGGATGTCGCCGAGGTCGACGTTGTGGGGAGGGACCTGGGACTGAACCTGATCCTCGGCAGCGAACTTCCGACCCGCGGAGTCGGTCCACGTGCCGCGAACGCGATCCCCGAAGAGGAAGGGGTCGACGCTGAAGGTGAAGGTGCCCTTGGTGTCGTTGCCCTGCCCCATGAACTCGAATCCATCCCCCGGAGTCTCGGCGAAGGCCTTGAGCTCGCTGTCGGTGGTCATGAACGAGAGGATGGAATCCTGTCCCCAGAACTGCCCTACGAGGACCCTGCGGAAGGCGGAGCTGTCTTCGAGAATCCCCAGGACGGTATTGGCCCAACGCTGATCCGGAGTGAGAGTGGCATGGTTCTGGGGGCGGACCAGCTCGAAGTCGGACTGCCACCACCAGGAGGCGATCAGGACGGAGTAGGCCGCACTCGACAGCTCCTGGGCCACGCGCGCCCACGCCTGCTCGCCGTCCATCAGGAGCTCGATGTCATTGCCCCGACGCGCCGGGCGCCCCTCCGCGGAGAACCACTTGTGGCGTAGTCCGAGGTAGGCTGTGTGCACCGACACGTCCGCCCCCCCCTCCTTGCGCACGTCATGGCTGAAGGAGACCCCGTGGCCCTTCACCGCCGTGCCCACCGAGAGCTTCGCCGCCTGGTCCGACGACGTCCCGTCGAACTGCACCGTCGCTTCGAGCGTGAAGTGCTCCGGCGCCGAGAGGCTCAGCGTGTAGGTCCCGGCCTTGGTGAGCGGCACGCGGACGATGGGCCAGCCGTTGGTGGCGACCGGCTTGCCATCGAGGGTGACCGAGAGCGTCCCTTCGGTGGACGGCAGCGCCTGCGCCCAGATGTCGAGGGCATAGACTTCGAGGAGCGACGCGGGGATTGGTGCAACTGTATCGGGTTCCGAACCATCCGGCAGAGACGAGTCCTTCCCCGTGTTTCCATCGGGCTTCGAGCCATCCGATGGCTCCATCGCGTCTTCCGTGCCGCCGTCCTGGCCCGGATCCTCGACCAGCGGGGAGCTGGCGCTGGATTCGTCGCCGCAGCCAGACAGGCCCCATGCCGCGAGCGAAAGGATGAGCGCAGGCAGGGAGGCAAATGCTCGGAGGTAAGCCATGATCGGGAGGCTACACCGCGGCTTGTGAGCCTGCCAGCGGTTGTGTCGTTCGCCGGTGCTTCGCCTCACTGGACCGGTTCAGCCTCGCCCAATGCGCCCGTGGTATCGCGTCAGGAGCCGCACGCGACGGCTCTGGTATCCGATGACGAGGCCAAGCAGTACGAGGATGACGACGGTAATTGACTGCTGGTCCAGGCCGGGCACGGCCAGCCCCCGGGATTCGGCGTCGATCTGGAGTACGACGAATCCGACCACCGACGCCGCCGTGGCGATGCCGACAAGGGACTCGACGAACCACAAGCTCGCGGCGGCGATCAGCAGGCCGTAGCCCGCGAGCAGGGGAGAGCTGGGGGTATCGACCACGCGAAAGACCGCGGTGACGAACATCGCTTCGGCGAGAACGAACCCCAGCCGCGCCTCCTGCAGCCAACGCCTGGTCTCCATGAGCCGCTGGAAGAGCAGCGCGGCGGCCATCCACATGCACAGGATCCCCATGACCATCAGATGGGCACGGCGATTGGGAGCGGCCGAGAGCATGTGATCGAGCTGAGCCAGCACGGCACACGCGCCGAGGGACGCCAGTCTGGCGGTGAGCGCCGGACGCGCGTGGCCCCATCGTCGCGCAGCCTGCCAGGGGCCCGGAGCTCGCACTTCCATCTGATCGCCCCGCAAGAAGCGCTCGAGGTCGTCGGCCAGCGCGTTCGCGCTCGCGTACCGCTTCGTCGGCGCCTTTTCCAGGCACCGCATGCACACCCACCCGAGCTCCCTGGGGACTCGACGGTCCGCGATGTGCGGAGGCACGGGCTCTTCCTCCGCCACGCGAAGCATCGTCTCCTGAGCGGTCTCTCCGCGAATCGGGACGCCTCCGACGAGCAGCTCGTAGAGGATCACTCCGAGGGCGTAGATGTCGCTCGCCGGACCAACGTCTGCCGGGGCGCCGCGCGCCTGCTCCGGCGCCATGTACAGCGGAGTCCCGACCGCTCGTCTCCCGCCGCTCTCTGTGGGCTTCTCCTCGCTCAGGCGCGCGAGGCCGAAGTCGGTGACGTACGGAGTGCCGTTGGAGTCGAGCAGGATGTTGGACGGCTTCAGATCCCGATGGACAATGCCCATGCCGTGCAGGTGATGGACGGCTCTCGCCACGGTGGCGACGAGCCGGGCTGCCGTTGCCGGCGTGAACCTCAGGGCCTCGGCCGTCTCGGCAAGATTCAGTCCGTCAATGAACTCCATCGTGAAAAAGCGATGCCCGTTGAACTCGTCGGCCTCGAACACCCGCACGACATTCGGATGCTGCACGCGCGCCGCCGCACGGGCTTCCGAAAGAAACAGTGCGGTCCTCTCGGCGGAGGCGACCTGAGACCGTTGGAGGATCTTCAGAGCGACGTCGCGATCGAGCTCCGTCTGGCGGGCGCGATAGACGACACCCATCGTGCCCCGTCCGATCTCCTTGATCAGCTCATAGCGGCCGAAGGCTCCGTAGCGCTGTCGTGGCGCCAGCGAGTTGAGCCGGTTGCCTCCCGACGAGGAGTTCGAGGCAGAGCTGCCCGGGTCGGCCTCGGTCATGTCCCGCCCCGTGAGCTTGCCACCCCGCGCGGCGGGGGCGCGTAACTCTCGAGGCGGTCTTGCCGGGTCATGCAGAAGCAGAATAGACCGGCCCTGGGCGCGGAGCCAACAGCGTTTCTCCTAGGGCGGATCAATCG
>CAYMUE010000151.1:0-7137 GCA_964393505.1 uncultured Polyangiaceae bacterium | reverse complement strand
ATAGACCGGCCCTGGGCGCGGAGCCAACAGCGTTTCTCCTAGGGCGGATCAATCGTCCAGCATCAAGGTGAAGCCTTCGAGCCGCAACCCTGCCTCGCGCTCCGCCCCACGCAGCAGCTCCGAGGGCGAAGTTTCGCGTACCGACATGTCCACCGGATAGAGCCTCGCCGCCGAGGCGTCCCCCACTACGAGCCAACGACCATCGGCCGAGAAGTCAGTCGCCATGATGCTCTGCGAGCTGCCCACCAGCAAGGAAGGACGCGTCTCCCCTGCCTTCCACACGCCGACGGTCCGGTCGTCGCTGGCCGTCGCGAGGAGGCGATCGTCCGCGGAAAAACGCACTGTGAACAACCCTTGCCTGTGCCAACGCTGTCGGCTCTGCACCGCGCGCGACGCCACGTCCCACTGAATCGCAGTCCCGTCGAATCCAGCCGCCGCCACGATGCGCGAGTCGCTCGTGAACGTCACGCCCACGACCGTGTCGACACCGCTTTCGAGTCGCGCGACCTGGTCGCCTGTGGTGGGATCCCAGAGTCTCACCGTCCCGTCATTGCCCGACGACGCGATCCACTTGCCGTCGGAAGACCATGCGACCCCGCGGACGGGACCCTGGTGTCCTCGCAGGATCGAACGACGCTGACCCGTCGCCACGTCCCAGACCACCGCGGTCTCGTCCTGACTCCCGGTGACCAGCCGGCGACCGTCGGGCGCGAATGCCACGGATCGTACGAACCCCTGATGCCCGGACAGCGTGCGAAGCAGACTCCCCGACGCGGCATCCCAGACTCGAGCGGTCTGGTCATATCCGCCGGAGGCGAGGGTCGAGCCGTCGTGCGAGAACGCGACGTCGTAGACCAGATCGCGGTGGCCGGTCAGCGCCAGGCGCTGGCGTCTGCTGGCGAGATCCCAGAGCCTCACGACACCATCCGCGCTGGCCGTGGCGAGATCCTTGCCCTTGGGCGAGAAGCGCGTCGCCCAGACATACCCCTGGCCTGGGGCCGACAGAACCGCAGGGGCCCCTCGCACCGACCAGAGCCGCGCGCGCTTGTCGTCTCCCACCGAGACCAGCAATCCCCCGTCGGGAGAGAACGCGACGTCCCAAGCCGCTGCGCTGTGCCCCTCCACGCGCGTCAACAACACACCCGAGCTCACGTTCCACAGCCGTATCGTCCTGTCCCACGCAGCCGAAGCGACCCTTTCCCCGTCGGGCGAGAATGCCACGGACAGCACCTCGTCCTCGAGCCCCTGCGCGCTCCACAGCGATTCCCCGGTGTCCGCGTCCCACATGCGCACGCTCTTGTCGTAGCTGGCGGAGGCAACCCGACGGCCGTCGGGTGACATCGCGACACCGCGCACCACGGCCCGGTGTCCCTCGAGCGTTCGCAGCGCACGCGTCGATGCAGCGTCCCAGATGCGAACAGTGCGATCGCGGCTGCCCGTCGCGATCCTTCCTTCTCCCCCGAATGCCACCGAGTGCACGCCGCCTTCGTGGCCTTGCAGACGGCCCACGCTCTGCGCTGTCGAGGTGTCCCAGAGTCCCACCGTGCCGTCCCGGCTGGCGGTCGCGAACACACGCCCCGACCCCGAGAACGCGACGTCGTCGATCGGCTCCGCATGGGCCTTCAAGCGCCGGAGCTCAGCCCCGGTGTGCGCGTCCCACAGACGCGCCTCCCCATCGTGCGCCACAGAGACCAGGTGGTTGCCATCGGGCGAGAACGCCAGTCCCGACACCACCGATGCGTGCCCCGCCAGCGACATCACCAGCCGTTTCGCACGCGCGTCCCACAGTCTCACCACGCGGCCATCGCCTGCTGATGCGAAGCGTCGTCCATCCGGCGACATCGCGACCGCGAGCAGCTTCTGTTCATCGGCGAGGGTGGCCTGGAACGCGAGGGCTGCGTTGGAGTTGGCCTGGAAGAGAATGGACAGCGACGACAGGTGCAGGCGCTCGGCCTCGTGGTGCGCTGCGCCGAAGCCCGGGTCGTGGAAGGGGGAGCGAGGCGAGACGGGGTTGTGGAGCAGCGCAGCGGCGGCCAGGACGCGCACGGCGGGCCAGGCCTCCTCGGCAGCCGCTCGCAGACTCTTCTCGTGGATTCCCTGCGCGATGTGGTAGTTCGCCAGGGTGTGCTCCTCGTGCTCCTTCGTTCGAGCCGCCTGCTCGCGTTCGGTCGCTTGCTGCGCCCCCCGTCGCGCCGACTTCTCCCGGGCGTAGAACGAGCTGGTGAGCACCAGGGCGGCGAGAATTGCCGCCAGCACCGTCATTCCCGCTACGAGTGCAGGCTTGTTTCGCACCGCCAGGCGCCGGAGCAGCTCCCACGAGGTGTACTCGTGGGCCGCCACCCGCGCACCGTTCTGGAAGGACTCGATCTCCTGCGCGAGCTCTCGGGCGCTTCCGTAGCGTTCGTTCGGGTCACGAGCCAATGCCTTCATGCACACCGACTCGAGCTCCGCGGGGGTCCGCTCCTCGCGCTCCCGCGGCGGCCTCACTAGCTCCGTCCTCACGCGCCGCGCCAGATCCGCAACCCCGTCTCCGTGGAACGGCGTGTCCCCCGTCAGGATCTCGTAGAGCACCACCCCCAACGCCCAGACGTCGGAGCGCTCGTCGATCCTCTCCACCTCTCCGGCCGCCTGCTCGGGACTCATGTACGCCGGTGTCCCCATCAGGCTGCCCGCAATCGTCAGCCCTTCCCGCGCTTCGCGCAGCAACGAATTGCTCTCCATTGACCCGCGCAAGGGCTCGTCTCCATTCCCACGCAGCTTCGCAAGACCCCAGTCGAGCACCACCGTCTCACCGAACTCCCCCACCATCACGTTCGCTGTCTTGATATCTCGATGAATCACCCCCCTGCTGTGCGCATAGGCGATGGCGTGGCAGAGGTCGGCGTAGTGAGAGAGCAGCTTGAGACGAGCGTCCAGCGTCGTCGCCTCCCGCAACGCCTCCGCGAGCGTGCGTCCCCGCACGAGCTTCATCGTGTAGTACAGCGTCCCGTCGAATCGCTGCCCCAGCTCGTAGACCGGCACGATGTTCGGGTGCTCGAGCTGGCCGGTCACGCGTGCCTCGCGCACGAAACGCTGCACGAACGGAGAGCTCGGGTCGGTGACAGCCGGATCGTTCGACGCTGTCGGAGCGAGGAGCTCCTTGAGGGCGATGTCACGCCCGACATGCAGGTCGTGCACGACGACGACGCGTCCGATGCCGCCTCGACCGATTTCGCAGGAGCCGTCCGGTCCGTGCACGAGCACGTAGCGGTCGGCACACTCCGGCGTCACCGGTGGCTGGGCCCGGTCGCGCGGCGGAGCCATGGACACGATCGGGGGCCGGGCAATCGTGGTGGCGAAGGCCGGTGGAGTCTGCGGCCTGGCGGTGCCCTCGCGCAGGGTCGCGCCGCCGGAAGGGTCCGGGAGGGTCTCCTGGTTCCAGCGGGTGTTGGGGCGCGAGTCGCGCGGCATGCCGGACTGTATACGCTACAAGACCGCGGGAGTCTCGGCCCCCACGAGGCAGGCGTGTGCGTCCGGAGGGGCCGTCGATGAGCACAGGGGGCGAGCCCGCGGGTCAGAGCTCGTAGGGCCGCACGAAGTGGCACGTGTAGCCGTCGGGATAGCGCTGCAGGTAGTCCTGGTGGTAGCTCTCGGCGGCGTAGAACCGTGCCGCGGGCACGATCTGGGTCACCACAGGCCCCCGCAACACACCGGAGTCCTCCAGCTTCTTCTTCGTCGACCGAGCCACCTGCAACTGAGCCTCCGACTGGTAGAAGATCACCGAACGATACTGACTCCCGATGTCATTCCCTTGCCGGTTGGAGGTGGTCGGATCGTGAATGCGGAAGAACCACGCGAGCACTCGCTCGTATGACAGTCGCGCCGGATCGAAGACGATGCGCACCGACTCGGCGTGACCCGTCGCCCCCGTCTTGACCCGCTCGTAGCTGGCGTCCTCGCCGCTTCCCCCCGCATAGCCGACCTCGGTGGATACCACTCCGTCGACTTTGCGTAGCAGCTCCTCCATTCCCCAGAAGCACCCACCCGCAAGCACCGCGACGTCCAGCTCGTTCGCAATCCCCATCCGGTTGTGCACCGCCGCCGCCAGAGCCTCGCCCGCGAGCCCCGAGACCGACTCTCCGGAAGTCTGTCGCACCTCGGGAAACAGCGAGGCGAATCGTCCATAGCCCTCGGCCTCGAGGCGCTCGGCCGGCACGAATCGAAGGGAACCCGAGTTGATGCAATACCGTGTTCCGGTCGGCGCCGGACCGTCGGGGAACACGTGACCGAGATGCGAGTTGCCCGCAGCCGACCGCACCTCCGTACGGTCCATCCCCTGGGATCCATCCTTGTGCTCCACGACTCGGGTGCGATCGATGGGGCGAGTGAAGCTCGGCCAGCCGCTGCCGGAGTCGAACTTGTCCTTCGAGGAGAAGAGCGGCTCCCCGGACACGACATCGACGTAGATGCCCGGCGCGTGGTGATCCCAGTACGTGTTGCGGAACGGCGGCTCGGTCCCGGACCGCTGGGTGACGCGGAACTGCTCGGGGTCGAGGTTCTTGCGACGCCGGTCCAGCTCCTCTGGGGACAGGGTTTCCCAAGGATCGATCGACACGACGCCGCTGGTGGAGGCGTGGGGGGCAGGGGACGCGGGATCGGCGGTCATCGTCTTCCTTCCTTCCGGGTGGCAGGCCGCGAGAGTCCCGGATGCCACCAGGCATGCAACGATCATCACATTGCCACGTTTCATCGCTACCTCGGGGAGCGGATCGAGCGGGTCACGCGACCGCTCCGAACGGACCGAGACGTTCTCTGGGGCGTCGAGGCGGCAACCGGAAGGGGGGAGACGGAAGCTCAGTCCTCTTCTTCCGCTTCATCGAGGGCTGCGCGTTCCCGATCCATCCTCCTGGCTTCGGCCAACCGGGCGCCCGCTTCGCTCACGGGCGCGTCGCTCCTCGGGTTGCCGACGGCGAGCGAGCGCTCGTTGACCGTGCGACGGGTGATTCTCGGGGGAGGGACCGGACGCGGAGGAGGGCGGTGGTAGGCGGGGCGCGCTTGCGCAACCTCGAGCAGCGCGGGGGGCAGATCCTCGCGCAGCAGTCTACGCGCCTCGTTGTCGATGGATCCGTACACAGTCTGCAGCACCACCTCGGCGTGCTCGAGGGCCATGCCCATGGGGACACCCTCGAGCTCCCGGACGCGTTCGAAGTAGTCGCGCGCGGTGCGCCAGTGGGCGACGTTGGACGGGGTCGCGAAGGGTTGGAGCTCCGGCGGGATCCCGGCGCGCACGTGGCGTGCGGGGAGCTCGGAGAGGCCTTCCGCGAGCGCCTGTACGCAACATTCGGCAGCGCGTCCGGCCTGGACCTGTCCCAGTCCCGTGCGCTCTCTCACCTCACGAACGAAGTCCTCAAACCTCATGGCAACCCTCCCGTCGGATCGAACGTAGGGTCGCCGAGGGGCCGCATCTCCCCCCGGAAGACCGTGTGGTCAGGCGGATCTCCGCAGGGGCGCTTGCAGCACTACTCGCCGCAGCCGAGGATGGTCTGCACCTCGAGTCCCGGGAACCCCGGCACCGATTGTGGTTTCACCGCGCAGTCCGCGGGCAGCGAGAGCTTCCCGCAGTGGTCGGCATATCCCTCCTGCAGGAATGTCGAGCCGGTGCACTCGATCTTCTGCCCGACACAGGTGCCGTTGGGGCCGCAGGCCACCTGAATCATCGGCGGAATGCAGTTCACGCACATGTCGCTCGAAGCGCTCGTCAGCAGCGTGCGGACCTTGTCCTTGTCGGCCGCGCCGACCACATACCCTTCCGCCCTGCACCCGTCGAACACCACGCAGCAGTCCGCATCCGCGGTGCAAGGGATGTCCTCGCGCGCGAAAGCAGCAGCCTGTTGCCGCACGTCGCCGGACCCCGCACTTCCGCCCGTCCCTGCGGGTGACGGATCGTCGTCGCTCCCGCACGCAGCGAGCCCGACAAGCGCCACCACTCCAGCAAGTCGCATGATCATCGTCATCATCCACCTCGCGTCCAAAGGACCCACGCCCAGCGTACCGCCAATTGTCTCGTCGCGCATTCCTCGTGCTCCGTGGCGGGGGAACCCCCGCAGCGCGACGGTGTCAAACCGGACGGCTCCGCCGTTCGCGATTCTGGAGCCCTCCAACGAAACGACTGCATCATGAAGCCGCAAGCCGAGCCGCTCAAGTCGTCCCGGTCGCCGATTCGCCTGCTGCGCGTGCTGGGGGCGTGGGCGGCCGGCGCGCTGATGATCCTTCCCGCAGCGCTGGTCTGGTCCCTGCGGGCACCTCGAGAGGTCTCCGCCGACCCCGCGATCGAGGGATGGAACCCCCACAGGGGAACGTCGGCGTCGTCGGAAGTGAACCGACCTGGAGACGACGTGGTCGCGGCGACGGGAGTGCCTCCGCTGCTCGCGCGCGACGACGACCTGACGGCGAACCGTCGCAACTTCGTCGAAGACTTCCAGCACAACGAGTATCTGGCGACGCCGGTTCGACCGCTCTCCCGTTCCGCGGCACAGGCCGGGGGAGCTCCGTCGAAGCCCGAGCGTCCGGGGGTGGTTCGGGAGGTGTCGGGGCGCGATTGCGATTGTGCGCGGCTGGATCCGGCGTGTGCGTGCCTGCCCACGGCGCCTGCGTGTCCCGTGTCGGGGCGCTCCGCCAGTGAGCCTTGTCGCTACTTCTGACGTCTGATCGTTCCGCCTGGCAACGCGGGCTTCCCGCAGCGTGCCGGTGAATCATCCTGATTGCGGTGCGAGGGGAGCTGCGTTGGCACGACGAAGAGCGCGATGGTGACAGGTTCCCCGCTCCCGGCGCCCTGTGTTGTCGCGACGTCGATGGCGGTGCGGGGAGGGACTGTGCTACGACTGGAGCTGTCAGGGTGTCGAATCGCACCGGAGCGCTTGCTTCTTCCGGGGAAGAGGAGAGTTGCATGAGATCGATGGGGGCTCTGTTCGGAGTGGTCGCAGCACTGGCGTTCGGGATGGCCGCGGGATGCGGTGATTCCGGGGACGACGAGCCGGCGCAGCCGCAGGCCGAGGCCGGCGTGGGAGGAGGGTCGACCGGGGGCGGCGGCGGGGCGTCGGGCGGAGGCGCAGGCACCGCCGGTGCTGCGGGTACTGCGGGAGCGGCCGGCGTTGCAGG
>CAYMUE010000150.1:0-17152 GCA_964393505.1 uncultured Polyangiaceae bacterium | reverse complement strand
GGCTGTGCGAGCCGGTCGCCGCAAGCTTCACCCGCGCGACGCCCATGTTGGAGCCACCGACGGCTGCGAACAGCGACGCGTCCACGCCCTTGCCGTCGAGCGTCACAGTGGTCCCGGGCTCGGCGATGACGTTCACGTAGTTCACGTCGTAGTCCTGCGGCGCCAGGAAGATGTACGAGTCGCGGTACTGCTCGATCGCGGTCGCGAGGCTCTGCGACGGGTCGCCCTTCTCCTCGCCGGTGGTTCCGGGATCGACGACGGAGCCGCCGAGCATGAAGGTCGCCACGATGAACTCGTTGTCGCCGCTGACCTTGAAGTCCTGCACGACCTGACCGAGATCGATCACCTGGCCGGCGTTGATCGTGGCCGTGGCGCCGATCTTCACCGCGGGATCGAAGGTGAGCGTGGTGCCGTCGACGTTGCCGACAATGCGCACGATCTGTCCCGGCGCCTTGCCTCCCTTGGGCGCGGCAGGAAGGGTGACCACGTACTCCTTGCCGAGGGTTTCGGCGGGGAACACGGACTCCTCGACGTGATCGCACGCCGACTTGTCGGCAGGCTTGTTCACGCACGGCATGCCCGTGATGACCTGGATCGGCTTGGTCGCCGTCACCAACGACCCGCTCAGATCATCGGCCGCGAGGTTTCCACCCACGACCTCGAGCACATCGCCGGCGTTGAGCGTCACCTTGCCCGACTGCCCCTTGGTCATCGCCGACAGCCCGCCGCCCGCGAGCACCTTGCCCGCGGTCTTGAACTCCACCTCGGTGCCGTCTTGCGAAGCGGTGATCGCCGCGTACGACGGCATCACGCCTCCGAAGCCGTCGACCTCCCAGCCGTTGGACCCGGCCAGCCGGTAGTTCTGCGTCCACGCCGTGCTGGGCAGCAGCAACGACGCGTCGTTCGAGAACGAGAAGCAGCCGACGGCGGAGAAGGTCTGCGAGCAGATCTTGTTGCCCGGGCACGACGACCAGTTCTTGCCCGATGGTCCCCCCTTGCCCGCGTACTCGAGCGCGCTGAACTGGTAGACCGTGACCGGCCGCGTCGACACGAGGTGGAACGCGCTCGCGTCGGCCTTGACCGACGCGGTCATCGCCACCGCTTCGCCGCACTCGTTGCAGTCCTTGCCCTTGAGCGCCGGCACCCACGGGAGATAGACGGTCTTCAGCGTGTTCGGAGGGACAACGTCGAACGTGTTGGTCCCGCTCGGGCCGGTCACCGTCACCTCGGCGTCCTCGGTGCCCGTGTTCGCCACCACGACCGCGAAGTCGAAGATGCTCCACACGTTGTTCGCCGTGACCGTCGGCCAGTAGTCGCAGCCGATGTACGAGTGGCTGTTCGCAGACTCGGCGCAGGTCTTCGGATTGGTCACGAACCCCGATCCGCTGCTGTCTTCGATCGTTCCGGAGTCGAAGATCATCCCGCCGCCCTGACCGCTGCCCGCGGGATTGCCTCCGCCGCCCTCACCGGATCCGGCAGCCCCGCCCGGGTTGCCGCCCCCGGGCGAGCTCAGCCCTTGATCGCCGCCGCCGGCCGAGCACGCCGCCGCGATCGCCCCCGTCAGCCCCATCACCATCACAGCCCGAAGCAAGATCGTCTTTCGCACGACACCACCTCCGATGCGAACTGCACGCTAGCATAGCAACCTCCGCGGGACAGGCCCAATCCTGCCGCGAAGTCTTCGTGGCGGGGACGCGGAAGCGCCGAATTCCCAGCCTCGGTCCCGCGCCTCCTCCAGGCCCGCGTGCTAGCCTCCTGCTCCATCGGAATGAGCCCCGCCCTCCCCCTGCAACAGCCCTGGCTCCGCAAGCTCCAGGAAACACTCGTCCGGTTGGGGCTCCCCCTGCGCGCCATCGCAACCCGGGACCGATCCCTCCTGCTCTGGCTCCGCCGCGACTGCGCCGATCCGTTGCTCGTCCGCGTCGCCCCCATCTCGCACGATGCCCCCTGCTGGAAGAGCACCGCGCGATTCTCGATCTCCTGGTCCGGTGCCGCAGATCTCGACGCCTCTTCGTCTCGATCGTTGCTGCTTCTCGAGGCGTTGCTGCGACGCGTCGAGACGCACCTCCCCGCGACCTTCGACCTCACCGAAGGAGCCTTCGGCGACGAAGTCCCGCCCGAGGAACGATTCCTCACGCTCTTCCCGTTCGCTGCAGTCGAGCGCTCGACCGTAGGAACGACTCCCGTCACCGAGGTCCTGCTGCGCACCACGCGTCGGTGCAACCAGGCCTGCCCCTTCTGCTCGGCGCCGGATCGCACGGACTGCGATCCCGCGGTTGTTCGCGACGCCATCCTCTCCGCCGGGGGATTGTTCCCTGGAGCCACGCTCACGCTGACCGGTGGAGAGCCCACGCTGCGCCCTTCGTTCCCGGCCGAGCTGGCGCTCGCGCTCGACCAGCCCGCCTTGCACCAGATCCAGATCCAGACCAACGCCGTCGCGTTCGCCCACGACATCGATCCGGCAGCGTGGCAGGCGTCCCCGCGGCTCGCGTTCTTCGTCTCGCTCCACGCGATCGATGCCGCGATCTACGACGCGTGCGCCGGCACGCGTGGCCAGGTCGACGCCGCGTTGCGCGGCATTCGCAGGCTCATTGCGGCAGGTCACGCGGTCACGCTCAACACCGTGGTCAGCTCCTTGAACCTCGCGCATCTCCCGGCGTTGATCGAGGCGTTGCCGGCGTTGATCGACGGCTCACGCCGGGTCGATCTGCACTTCTCGTCGCTCATCTGCCATGAGGCGAACCCCGACGCTCCGCGCTTCCTCGTGCGCTACACGGAGCTTGCGCCCGCCCTCGAGCACGCAGCCGCACTCGCGGCGGAGCGAGGCGTCCTCGTGCAGCCCCTGCGCTCTTCCACCCACGCTTCTCTGCCCCCTTGCGTGCTGCACCCGTCGCTCCGCTCCCGCGACCCGCATCGCGCCTCCGCATCCCCCGCGGAGACAGGATTCGAAGACCCCTCGCGCCCGTGGACCAAAGCCGCTTCGTGCCGCCTGTGCGTCGAGTCGCCCTGGTGTCTCGGCGTTCCTGCCCCCTACGCCCGGCGCTTCGGCCTCTCGGAGCTCACGCCCATCGCGGAGAGCGAATGCTGCACATCCTGACCGGCCCGGGCTGCAACAACAACTGCCTGTTCTGCATGGAAGCCGATCGGGCGGGGCGCGACGCCTACGTCCGCGCCCAGAGCGACGACGACGTCCGCGCGATGATCGCTGCGTGCCCGCAGGATCAGGACGTGCTCTTCACCAGCGGTGAGCCAACGCTCCATCCTCGGCTGGCTGACTTCGTGCGCATGGCCTCCGCCCGTGGCCTCCGCTCCGTGGGCCTCATCACGAACGGCCGAAGGTTCGCCTATCGGGCCTTCGGAGAGCACCTCGTCGCGGCCGGGCTCGACCGGGTGACGGTGTCGATCCACGGGCACGACGCGGGGTTGCACGACGGATTGACCCGCACTCCGGGGTCCTTTTCCCAGACGCTTGCCGGGCTCGAAAACCTGAGCCGCACGGCGTCGCGGCGAGCGCTCACCCTCCACACCAGCACGGTCCTGAACCGTCGCAACCTGCCGCGGCTCGCCGACATCCTCGTGCTCCTGCGCGGGATGCCCCTCCAGCAGAAGGTCTTCAACGTCGTGATGGCCCGCGGCAGGGGCGCCCTTCACTTCGCCACGCTGATGCCGCGCTACTCGGAGGTGATCGAGGCCTTCTGCGACCTCCCCGAGGACCTCGCCGACGGCGCGCGCGTGGTGGACCTGCCGCACTGCCTGCTCGCGCGCCTCCCCGAGCGGCTGCGCGGTGAGGTCGAGACCTTCTCCCAGTTCGAACCCGTCGGGTCCACCGGCATCGCCGAGATCTCGCTCCTCAACGCGGCATCCGACACGCGCGAAGCGTCCCAACGCGCCGCTGCTTCCGACGGCGGAGGGCAGCTCGCGGTCGAGCACCTCGACGACGAATGGGAGGACCTGCACAGGCCGTGGTGGGAGCCTCCGTGGCTTTCGAAGCGGCTGCGGGAGGTGCGCGCGCGAGTGCTCCCGTCGCCGCGCACGCGAGAGCGACGCGCCGTGGACGAGCCCCTGTCGCAGCTCGGAGAGCGCATCGGTGCGGCGACCGATCTGTGCGGAGCTCAGCCCTACTATCTGGCGCAGCGCGAGCTGAAAGACGGCTACCTGCGTCGCAAGGGGCCGCCGTGCGATCGCTGCGCACGGCGTGCGTCGTGCGCCGGGGTCTGGGGCCCCTACGTGCAGGCGTGGGGATGGTCCGAGTTCGAGCCGATCGCGCCGTGAGCCCCACAGCGAACGCTTCGCCCGCGCTCGGTGCAGAGCGCCGCCCCGATTTGACTCCCCCTCCCCTGGCTCCTATCGTGCCTCCCGTTCCCTCGACTTCGACCTCACACCCGTCTGTTCCCCCGAGCTCGCCATGGAGAGGATCGCCATCTACGGCAAGGGCGGCGTCGGCAAGTCCGTCGTCGCCACCAGCCTCAGCGCCTGCTACGCCCGCGCAGGACACCGCGTCCTGCACGTCGGCTGCGACCCCAAGCACGACTCCGCCGTACGCCTCGTTGACGGCAAGGGCTCGATCCCCACGGTCCTCGACGTGCTCGCCGACGATCCAAACGTGACCTCGACCGACAGGATCCTCCACGAAGGGCGCTACGGCATTCAGTGTTGCGAGGCGGGCGGCCCGGAGCCCGGAGTCGGGTGCGGAGGTCGCGGCGTGGCCAGAACCCTCGAGTTTCTCGAGGAGATGAACGTGCTCGATCCCGATCGCTACGACACGGTGCTGTTCGACGTGCTCGGCGACGTCGTGTGCGGAGGCTTCGCCGCCCCGCTGCGCCAGGGCTTCGCCCGCAAGGTGATCATCGTCGTCTCCGAAGAGCCCATGGCCCTGTTCGCCGCCAACAACATCTCCAAGGCGATCCACGTCTACCAGCCCAACGGCCTCGCCCTCGCCGGCTTCGTCGCGAGCCTCAAGAGCCCCGACGCCGACCGCGCGATGATCGAGCGCTTCGCAGCCGCCCTCTCCACACGCGTGCTCGCGTTCATCCCCCGCGATCCGCTCATCCTCGCAGCCGAGCGCGAACGCAGGACCGTCGTCGAGTTCGCTCCCGAAAGCGCCTCCGCCCTCGCGTTCGTCCACCTCTCCGAGACCGTCCTCGGGATCGATCCCGACGCAGTGCCGCTGCCCACGCCACTGTCGGATGACGCGTTCTTCGAGTTCATTCGAACCTGAAATTCCGCTGGTTCACATCGCCCCACCCCGACGATTCGTCGTTGGCCGACGACCGAGTATCTGCTACGGCTCGAATCGGTGCTGAACACACGACAAAAATGGGTCGCGATGCTCGGCTTGAGCGCGCTGTGCGCTGGCTGTTGCGACAAGGACGAGACGCCCACGCCGGGCGCCTCGGAGGTTTCCTCCTCGCAGCGCAGGGTCATCCTCCCCGAGGATCCGGAGCCCACCGGCACCGGCTTCAAGACCCTGCGAGCCTCCTGCACCGAACCCGTCGTCCGCCTCGAGCTTGCCTCCCCTGCTGCACGCCCCGATGCCTCTAGCGCGATCGACGTGGTGCGTGACTTCGTCACCTCCAATCGCGAGTTCGCCAGCCCGATGGTCAGCTACGCCGAGCTGACCCAGGCCGGCACGCCGCTGGTGCTGGCGCGTTGCCCGGACCCCGACACGGCCAACCGCCTGGCCCGCAAAATCGGCATCCACCACCGCGCGCTGCGGGCCGTGCCGGTGTGCGGCTACGCCACCTCGGGTTGGGCCGGCGCGCACCGCGCCCTGCAGCTCCCGTGAGACCCCGGCTCACTTCGATGTGCGGGCTCGGGTCAAGAGGCGCGTGTCGTCTACCTGCTCCTCCACCCCGGACTCGTAGCGCACCCAGTAGCGGCGCTGCTCGCAGGCGGTGACCTCGGCAGGCTTCGCGCTCTTGCCCGAGAGCACTTCCACGCGTTCGCCCACCCAGCGTCCCGCAAGGCACGGCCGACGGCACGCTGCTTCGCGGCACACGCGCCCCTTGTCGCAGTCCTCGTCGACCGAACACGAGTCGCCGTGGATTCGCGCACACCCCACCGCTGTCGCCACTCCCATCAGGAGCGTCAACACCGCCCACCTGAACCTCACCGCGGCTAACCTCGTGCGCATGATTCGATCGCCCGGGGGCTCGTCCCGGGCTCGCGGAAGCGAACCAGGATCGAGCTGCATGGACGCAAGGAGTCCATAGCCCGCGTCGGCCCGTACCGGCCAACTTCGGCACCCCGCGGGCGAACCTATGGACCGATCTCCCGCCCCGAGAACGGGGCGCCGGGTCCTTTTTTTGCCCCGCCCCTTGCCCCGCCACGCTGCGTGCCTACGTTGCGCCCACCCTCATGTACTTCGACTTCCTCACGTTCTCGGTCATCGCAGCCATCGTCGTGACCATCGTTCTCCAAGTCGTCGCGACGCGGCGCGTGCATCGCGACGTGGCCTTCGCTGCGGACCAGCGGCGCGCTCAGCTCTGGTTGATTTGGGCGATCCCCCTGGTCGGCGCGGCGATCGTGCTCTCTGTCCTCCACGACGAGCCAGCCGCTCCTCGCGACCGCATCAGCCAGAACCGATCCTGACCGTCGCTCCCGGCGACGCCGGCGTGCTTCACCCGTCCACCCGTGGTAGCGAGCCCCCATGCACATCCCGCCCTGGCGACGCGTCGTTCTTGTCGCGCTCGTTGCTGCGTGCGCCCCCGCCTGCGGTAAGGGGAACGGCGAGGGCAACACTCGCTCCGTGCCCAGCGCGTCGTCGGACATCGGCCCTGCGTCTTCCGCCTCGGCGGTTGGCGGGCTTGCCTCGGCGCGACGCACCTCGCTGCCGACTCCCGCGGTGCGCGATCTGCTGTTGCTCTACACCGCCGACGAGCACGGCTGGATGCTCCCTCACGGCACCAAGGGCGGGGCGATCTCCCTGCTGCACCAGTGGACCCGCACCGAGGGATACTGCGTGCCGGATCGTCCGGGAGCCTGCGACGAGCACCCGTCCTTCGCCCTGTCGGGAGGCGACAACTGGACTGGCCCCGCGGTGAGCAGCTACCTCCGAGGCAAGCCCATGGCCGAAGCGATGCGCTCCATCGGCTACCTGCACGCAGCCCTCGGCAACCACGAGCTCGACTACGGCCAGGAGAACGTGATCGAAAACGCGAAGGTGCAGGGCTACGACTTCCTGTCGGCAAATCTGCACTGGGAGAGCAACCGTCCGCAGCTCCCGGTCAAACCCTGGGTCATCCTCCGCCGCAACCAGGTGGACATCGGAGTCATCGGCCTGACCACCACCTTCGCTCCCACCCACCTGCTCCCCAGCAGCTACGAAGGCCTCACCTTCGAAGACGAAGAGGCCGCCCTGATCCGCACCGTGCCCGAGGTCTGGAAGGCCGGTGCCGATCTCGTCATCGTCATCGCCCACGTCTGTCCCGATGTCATGCAGCACATCGTCGGCAAACACCCCGAATGGAACCTCACCTTCGTCGGCGCCGCCCACTGCCACGCCCTCAAGGCCCTGCACGGCGGCAAAACCCCGGTCTTCGAACCCGCCGCGGAGCTCTCCTACTACGTCCGCGTCCCCATCACCGTGGACCTCGCACGCCCCCAGGGCCAGCGCGTGCTCAAGGCCGAGCCCGCCCTCGTCGAGATCGGCTCGCTCCCAGCGAAAGCCGCCATGAGCGCTCCGGTGCGAGGGCTGCACGACCAGATCATGCAGAACAGGGATGCCGCCCGCGAGAAGCTCGGAGAGGTCCTCGGCTACAGCCAGCGCGGGATCGGGCGCGAAACCCCCTCGATGGTCAAGTGGCTCCTGGGCGCCTGGCGCAAGCAGCTCAAGGCCGATGTCGCCCTCATGAACAAGCACGGCATGCGCCAGGACCTCGGCTCCGGCGAGATCCGCATGGCCACGCTCTGGGACATCCTCCCCTTCGAATACAAGCTCGTGACCATGAAGCTCACGGGCAAGGACCTCATCGACAACGCCACCTGCTGCGACGCCCTCATGGACGGCGTGCGCAAGAGCGACGACAGGTGGTTGTTGTCCGACGGGCGAACTGTGGATCCCGCGGCGACCTATCGGGTCGTGACCCCGGACTACACCTACCTCGGAGGCGCCGGGTTCCACTTCAAGTCCCAGGCGATCGAGCCCGAAGTCGGCGAGGACTGGCGCGATGCGATCGCCGACTGGATGCGCGCGCACCGCACGACCGTGGGCAAGCCCCTCGAGTCGATCCTGTATCGGTGACGCCTACTGCCCGATCGAGCCGCTGTAGACCCAGCCTTCGCGCTCGCCGAAGCGAATGCGATACCAGCTCCCCTTGCGCGACAGCAGGTCCACCTTCGTCCCGCGCACCAGACGCGCGATGACCTTGCCCTCCTTGGGCTCGTCGCGCACCAGCGCCGCGTCGTACACCACCTGCCCCGACCCCAGCGGCGCTTCCTTCGCCTTCGGCTCCGCCGAGTCCGCGCCCTTCGCCGAGCTCTTGCCCGCCGCAGGCTCCGTTTCCGCCATCGGTTCGATGTCCGCCGTCTTCCCCGGCGGCACCAACTGCGCCGTGTAGAAGATCGTGTAGCGCGCGTGCTGATGCGTCACCGACTCGAGATCCAGCGTCTTCAGTTCCGTCTCCAGGCACTGCCACACCGCGTCCGCTGCGTTCTCCGGCAACGTCGTCGACTTGCCTCGCACCAGCTTCCAACGGTTGCGATTGAAGTCCAGGTCGAACCCGATCGACATCTTGCCGTTCAGCCCAGCCGTCGCAGGACAACGCCCCAAAGCCTTGAGCTTCGGACCGACCGCGGCATCGAAGCTCGGCGTGTCACACTGCTCCTGCGTCTTGCCCTTGAGGTTCCGGCAGCTCGCGACACGCCCCGCGCTCACGACGACCGCGGTGCCTTGCGAGGGGGCGGGGGCAGACGCGGAGGCGGGGACGGCAGCGCTCGAGGCAGCGGCGACTGGCAGGGGACGGGCGGAAGAAGCGCTCGCAGAAGTGACGGCCGCGGGACGATTCTCCTCGGGCGGCGTAGGTCCCAAACGCACGCCGGCGAGACGCGGCCACGCGATCCCGACGACGAAACCGATCAGCGCGATGACACCTGCCTTTGCCCAGACAGGGCGGTCTTCGCCCTGTTTCGGGATCTCGACGACGGGGTGCTCTGAAGCCTTCACCACGCCCTCCGACTAGCACAGGCCTCCCAAACCGGGCGAATGTTAAGCGGTTCGTTCCGTTGAGTTCGTGCCGGGGATGGCGCATCCTGCCTGTGGCGTTATCCGGTTGTGGTTGCCCGAGCCCGACGGCCCGGCCCCCCTTCGCTGCCATGGCTTCCAACCTCCGTTCCCTGCTGCGTTTCGCCTTGCCCCTTGGCCTCGTGCTCGGCACCTCGGTCGCGGCGGGTGCCGCTGCGCTCCATGTGCTGCCGCCATCCGGTTCCCCCGCGCGGGGACTTCGCATCGACGGCACCACGGTCCCGCCGGGCGCGGACCTGCGCTCCTTCATCGCGCAGCGTGCGAACTCCCGCGAATCCGCTCCGGTGCACATCACCCTGCCGGGACGCAAGGAGCCCGTTGTCGCCTCCTTCGCCGACCTCGGCCTGCGCATCGACGTCGATCAGGCCCTGCGGCGCGCGATGGCCATCGGCCGTACCGGCCCCATCGAGGAGCGCCTCGATCAGTCCCTTCGCGCTCGAGCAGGCGACCTCGATCTGCAGCTCACCTGGAAGCTCGATCCCGCTCCGCTCGCCGCGCGCTTGCTCCCTCTCAAGGAGGACCTCGACGAGCTCGCCGTCCCCGCCCGTCTCGACCTCGCCCGAAAGACCGTTGTCCCGCACAAGTCCGGACGCTTCCTCGACCTGTACGCCGCCTACGACGCCGTCGACACCGCGGCGCGCCTGGGCAGCTCCGAAGTCCGCCTCCCCGCGGCCGAGGTCCCTCCGCTGGCGTCCGCCGAGTTCCTTGAGCGCATCGACATCTCGCAGGTCGTCGGTCACTTCGAAACGCGCTTCGGCTACCTCGGTGGCGAGACGAACCGCGCTGCGAACATCGCGAACGCCGCCGCGAAGCTCGACGGCCACGTGCTGCTCCCAGGCCAGATCCTCTCGTTCAACGCCGTCGTCGGCCACCGCACCCTCGAGAACGGCTTCCACAAGGGCTGGGAGATCTTCAAGGGCGAGATGGTCGAAGGGATCGGCGGCGGCACCTGTCAGGTCGCCAGCACGCTGCACGCCGCCGCCTACCTCTCCGGCCTCGAGGTCCTCGAGCGATCGCCCCACTCGCGCCCCAGCGGCTACATCGCCATGGGCCTCGACTCCACCGTCGTCGACGGCTCCGTGGACCTGAAGCTTCGTAACCCGTTCCAATTCCCCGTTGTCCTGCACGCCGTCGTCGATCGCGGCCTCATCTCCTTCGAGCTCCTCGGCGAGCAGCGCCCCGTCACCGTGACCTTCAAGCGCGACGTCGTCGGCACTCGCAACTACAAGCGACAGGTCCGTGAGACCTCATACCTGCCCGAAGGGAAGGTCGTGCTCAAGCAGCGCGGCATCCGCGGCTACTCGGTGAGACGCATCCGCACGTTGCGCTTCCGCGACGGCACGGAGCGCGACGAGACGACCCTCGATGTCTACCCGGCGACCGCGGAGATCTACCTGGTGCCTCCCGGGACCGACGCGTCGGTGCTTCCTCCGCTGCCCGGGGAGGAAACGGAGACGGCGGAGCCGCGCCCCGAAGGCGACACGCCGCCGGTGCAGATCGTCCTCGCCCCCGGGGTCCACGCCCCCTCCGCCGAGCAGGCCAACGCTCCTGCACGCCTCGTGATCACCCGCTGACCCCCGGGGTCTCGATCCGCGAACCCGTCGGGGCCCGTTTCAGCGGACGGCGAACGGGGCTGTCGTTCAGGGCGTCGTGCAGGTATTCGTCACCACGTCATACGTCTTGCCGGCGCCGCAAAGGCCCCCCTCCGGACGCCAGTCGTAGGGATAGTTGAACGCCGTGTAGTGGTTATCGGAGCCCAGCTTCAGCCAGAATCGCGCGTTGGCCGCCTCGGCGAGGCACTTGTCGAGATCGTTCTTCTGCAGCGGCCCTCCCCCGGTCGTCGTGTACGACGCATGACAGATCTTCTGCGCGAAGTACTCCATCTGATCGTCGCAATGCTCCTTGGACTTCCCGCTGAACGCGGGCTCCGCCTTGTAGCAGAGATCGTGCACGACACAGGCCCCGTGGAATGCCTGTCCCCAGTTCTCGGGCGTCCACCCCGCATTCGGCCCCTCGGTCATCATGCGCGGATTGCCATCGGGATATCCGGTGCAGCCGTCGTGGAAGATCCTTCGCGTTGCAGCAGTCCCCGTCCCTCCGACGTCCGCAACATGCGTGGAGACGCATACCCCCTGATGATCCTGCCCGGTGCCCATCTTGTCCCACTTGAGACCCCAGAACTGGTAGTGGCCATTGTAGAAGACCGCATCCACTCCCGGGGTCTTGCCGGCATTGCACAGGTCGCGCTTGAACGCTTGGTTGTAGTTGCCCGCGGAACACGCCAACAGGCAATCGCCACCGTCGTCGCCCGTGTCCCATCCCTGGCTCGGGCCATCGCCCGGCTGCGGCCACCAGCCGTCCCCTCCGTCGTCGAGGGTGCCGTCAGACGACTCCACCACTGGCTCGCTCACTGGATCATCCTGGGCATCAACGCCGGCCTCGTGCCCGGCACCGGCCTCGCCCTCCACGCCGGCTTCCTGGACTGCGCCAGCCTCCAGGCTCGTCCCCGCTTCGCCGCCGGCCCCGGACGGGTCGTCGGCCGAAGGGTCCGCATCGCAAGAGGCGGTGCAGACTGCAAGGGCCGTGAGAGTCAACCACAGGCCAGGGTTCTTCCTCATCCGTTCTTCTCGCTTCGGTGGATCAGCCTACCGGCAACGCCTCGGTGGATCCACCGCTGCGGCAAGCACGCGGGCGATGCAGACGCGCTCGAGGTCCTCGGCTGGCTCGCGAAAAAACCCGAGCTGCACCGGCGGTGCTCGAACCGCTGCGACTGCGAGCTCTTCGCGGCCCGCCGCAGGTGATTCGCTCCGATGCGACCGCGCAGCAGGCTGTCAGCCTGAGAGCTCGGAGACGCGCTAGCATCGCCCGGTGCATTCGGACCGTCTCGTGCTCGAATCCTTCGCGACCCTCGCTGCCCACCGCGGACAGGCCGGGCTCGAGGCCGCGGCGGAGTTGCTCGACGAGACCCAACGCTGGCCCGAGTCGGAGCTGCTGCAACAGCAACTGCTGCTCGCCGGGCGGCTCATCGAGCACGCGCGCCAGACGGTCCCCTGGTATCGAGAGCGGCTCGCGCACGCGGCAAGCGCGCCGCTGACCCTCGATCGATTCCGCGAGCTGCCGATCCTTTCGCGCGCCGACTTGCTCGATCATCGGCAGGAGTTGAAGAGCTCCGAGACTCTGCCCGGGCACCGCACCGTTCGCGAGGCCAACAGCTCAGGCTCCACCGGACGTCAGGTCACCGTGGAGATCGACTCGGCGAGCGCGGCCGTTGCGCGGATGATCGCGCTGCGCGATCATGCCTGGCACGGCCGGGAGCTGACGTGCAAGGCCGCGGGGATCCGCGCCATCGTGAGCGGCGCCTCGGCCCCCCTCGGGCGCCACGAGCCGCGCTGGGCGCCCTCGCCACGCAGCGGCCCGCTGGCGTTGCTCGACGTGCACACGCCTGTTCGAGCGCAGCTCGAATGGATCGAGCGGGAGGCCCCGGCCTACCTGGCGACCTATGCCTCGAACGCGGCCGCCCTCGTGGAAGAGGGAGAGCGACATGGCGTGTCGCTCCCTTCTCTGCGGGAGCTCGGCACCTTCGGCGAGGTGCTTCCCGACGGACTCAGGGACGCCGCAATGCGCGTGTGGAACGTTCCCGTCGTCGACTCCTACTCCTGCGTGGAGCTTGGCTATCTCGCCCTGCAGTGTCCCAAGGGGACGAACTACCACGTGCAATCGGAGAGCGTGCTACTGGAGCTCTTGCGCGACGACGGCACCCCGTGCGCGCCAGGCGAAATCGGGCGCGTCGTAGTCACGGCTCTTCACGCGTTCGTGATGCCCCTGATTCGCTACGATACCGGCGACCATGCGGTAGCCGGCAAGCCATGCCGCTGCGGACGTCGCCTGCCCGTGATCGAGCGCATTCTCGGACGCGCCCGCAACATGATGGTCTTGCCCTCGGGCGATGTGCTCTGGCCGCGCTACGCCTCGAACATCCTGGGAAAGCTCTTCCCTTTGAGACAGTTCCGCCTCGTGCAGACCAGCCTGCGCGAGCTCGTGCTCGAGATCGTACCCGCGCGTCCGTTGTCCGTCGACGAGCAGCGAGGTCTGAAGTCGCTCGTGATCGAGACGCTGGGGCACCCGTTCGAGCTCGAGCTCCGCACCGTAGACGACATCCCTCGTTCCCCGTCGGGGAAGTTCGAGGACTTCGTCTGCCGCGTGCCGCGCACGAGCCTCACTGCTCGCAGTGGATGAGGATGTCGTCGCTCGCGCCATAAGGCACGCCGATCCCGAAGTCCGTCACCATCGTCACGTTGCCGCACGCATCGAGCAGCTTCAGCCCGGACACCCACACCGCCGACACCCCCATGGAAATCGCGCCGGAGAGGTCTGCCTGCAGGACATTCTGGGAGACGGAGAGAGGGAAGTCATACACCTCGCCGTCCGGCCCGTTGGCTTCGTAGTCGAACCAGATGGAAGCGGAGACGATCTCGGCCTTGCCCGGGAGCAACTCGATCCGAAGCATCCGGCTCGAGGTGTCCAACACGCTGTTGACCGGATCGAACTCGTCGCAATTCAACGGTGCGGCCGGGCACTCCTCGCAGACGCCCTGAGCCCAGTCGCGCCAGCGAGACACCATGCCACCGTCCCCGCCCGGCACGGGATCACACACCAGCCCCGCGTCGGCATCGCCGGTGGACGCATCACCAGCCATCCCTCCGGAACCCGCTCCACCCGAAGAGCCCCCAGCGCCTGCAGAGGCGTCTGGGCCCTCGCCGGAGAAGCCTCCGGCGCCCCCGGCCGCCGCGCCGCCCGCACCCGCAGACCCATCCAGCCCTTCACCGGCCGAGCCCCCTGCACCGACGAAGGCGTCTGGGCCTTCACCGGCCGAGCCCCCCGCGCCGGCCTCCAATCCCGCGCTGCCCCCCGTCGATCCCGCCTGGCCAGCCATCCCGCCCGAGCCTCCGCCCGCGGCAACGCCCGACTCGGAGAACGCGGTGTCGAAGTCGAGCGAGCAACCGGGCGAGCACCAGCCCGCCGCGGCAGCCAGGAGCACCGCCAGCGGGGGAACGGGGGGACTTGTCTTCAGCGATCGCATCTCCGCTCAGCTCGCATGCAGGACAACTGTGGAGGGTAGCACGCGCTCGTATTCGACGCGAGTTCGGGGAAACCAAGCGCAGTCCCGTTCGACGCGCCCTCAGAGACGGCGCTCCGGCGCAGCAGGCAGCTCCAGGATGAGCAGCGGGCATCGCTCGCACAGCTCGTAGCCGGAGGTCTCCACCAGCTTCGATCGGGCGAATGCTCTGGGAATCGCAGCCATGAGCTCCGTGCGCGTGGGGAAGCTGTAAACTTCGTTCGACGCGCGGTAGACCTCGATGGTGGCGAGGTCTTCGAGCTCCCACCCGTTGTCGAGGGCGAACGCTTCGGTCGAGCGGACACCCGCCACGAAGGCGCCGTAGATCGATCGCACGGGAACATTGGGCGACGCGGCGGCGGCAGCGACCGCCATCGCGAGACGCCACTTGAAAGCATGGAAGCTCCCGGGGCTACCGGAACGCAGGACCTCGTCGACCGTCTCGTTCGCGTCGGGGCGACAGAACACCCGAAATACTGCGCGTGCCCCTGGCCTGAGCACGCGCGCGATCTCGCCCAGCAGGCTCGCGTAGCCCTCCGGGTGCGTGACGGCGTTGAGGCTCCCGTCGCCCACCGCCGCGTCGAAGACCGCCTCTCCACTCGGCAGCGCTCGCCAATCACCTCGCACCGCCCGCCGCGACTCGCTGTCGCCGGGCCAGACTCCCCGGATCATCCCCTCGTCGCGATCGACTGCTGTCACCGAGTCGGACACGTCGGCGAGCTCCGGCGTCACGCCGAGCAGTAGCGTCGATCCCTGCGTGCCCCGAAGGGCCTCGCGCATGGCGGATACCACCTCCGGGGCAGGACGCAGGGGAGGCTGCAGACGATTCCACTTTGCGTGGTAGGCAGACCAGTGGGAGGCGTCCATGACTACTGGCGCGGCTGGGGCACGTGGACTTCGTGGATCGGCACCATGTGACCCTGAATGGTGCTGCAGACGTGAGGGCGTGGCCAGCGTTGTCCGTTCGCTGCCGTCGCGGATCTGACTCGCGCCCCCAGTCTCGACGGCGCGGCACCCGCGTCG
This sequence comes from uncultured Polyangiaceae bacterium, assembly GCA_964393505.1. GTDB lineage: Bacteria > Myxococcota_A > Polyangia > Polyangiales > Polyangiaceae > JACRCQ01. Next base: position 1,772 of record CAYMUE010000150.1, on the reverse strand, counting down.
GGGATCGCTCGGGCGCCGAGCCCGCGACGACAATCTCCATCCCGCCACGCCTTCTTGTTCCCTGCACGGCGAAGCCGCAATACAGTAATCCCGGGATGAAGAGCTGCCCGCAGTGCAAGTTGCGGTACCCCGACGAGAGCACCCACTGCTTCGTCGATGGAACCGAGTTGGTTGCCGCCCGCGACCCCCGCATCGGCACCGTCCTCGCGGGCAGGTACCTCATCGAGCGCCCCCTGGCCGAAGGCGGCATGGCCAGCGTCTACATCGCCAACCACCGGCTCGTGGACCGCCCCTGCGCCATCAAGATCCTCAGCCGCGCGCTCGCGCGCAATCAGGTCGTCCGCGAACGCTTCCGACGCGAGGCCAAGGCCGCACAGCAGCTTGCCCACCCGAACATCATCGACATCTTCGACCAGGGCGAGACCGACGACGGCCTCCCCTTCATGGTCATGGAGCTGCTCGACGGCGAGGCGCTCTCCGGTCCTCTCGCGCGCGGCCCGATGCCGATGGATCGGGCGCTGCCGATCCTCGCGCAGATCGCCCGCGCCCTCGCCCGCGCCCACGACTTCGGCGTCGTCCACCGCGATCTCAAGCCCGACAACGTCTTCCTCTGCCGCGACCCGATGGACCTCGTCAAGCTCCTCGACTTCGGCATCGCTCGCAGCGCTTCCGACTCCCGCCTCACCTCCGCCGGCGAGGTCTTCGGCACGCCGCAGTACATCGCCCCCGAACGCATCAACTCGATCGACGTCACCCCATCGGCCGACTTGTACGCGCTCGGCATCATCGGCTTCCAGATGCTCGCAGGACGCCTCCCCTACGTCGCCCACGACGTGGGCTCGTGGTTCCTGCAGCACCTGACCTCCCCCGTTCCATCCCTCGCGTCCTTCGGCGTCACCGTGCCCCCCGCGCTCGACGCGCTGCTCGGGGCGCTGATGGCGAAGTCCCCCAACGAGCGCCCCGTCGATGCGCACCGCGTCCACGCCGACCTGCTCGAGATCGGCGCCAACGCGCGGATCACCATGCCGGCCGATCTCGACCGGACCGTGCCCGATTCGTGGGAGCCTCCGCGCACACTCCCTCCAACGGCCGTCGATCGCTGGGCAAGCCGCATCGTCACCTTCGAGAACATGCTCGCCACCGCCTACGGCTCCAACCCGCCTGCGGCATCGCGCGCCCTGCTCGACTCGCTCACCCAGCGCGTGGAGCAGGTCCGACGACTGCGCTCCTACGAGGCCGCCGCGCAGAACCGTCTCGAGCTGGTCGAGGCCCGCGAGCGTGATGGACGGCAGCGCTTCGGCTTCGCCATGGATGCCCTCGGCGTCGATGCCTCCCGCGCACGCAACGACGCCCGCCTCGCCCAGGCCGAGGCCCTAGATGCGGCGGGCCGATCCTGCGCGCATCGCGATGCTCTGCGCCGCTGGCAGACCGAGCTGCGCACCCTCGAGCTGTCCGACGCTTCCTCCGTCGAGCTCGTTGCAGCCTATCGCGCTGCGGCCGACGAAGCCGAAGCGTGGCGTGTCGCACGCCTGGCGGAGGTCGAATCCGCCGCGCGCGTCGAGGAGGCCTCGCGCGTCGTCGCCGACCTCGAGTTCCAGATCCACGAGCTCCGCTCCGGCCTCGAACGCCTCGAGCAGGCTTCGGAGCGAGAGCGCACCCAGCTCGAAGCCGAGCTCGTGAGTCTCGGACGCAGCGCCGAGGCCCTGCAGTCCGAGCTCGTCCAGGCGGCCTCCGACTTCTGCGCTCCGCTGCGCTCGTTCCCCGCGCTCGCC
>CAYMUE010000149.1:7267-17163 GCA_964393505.1 uncultured Polyangiaceae bacterium | reverse complement strand
CCCAGGGCCCCGCCGGCAAGGCCACCGGCGTCTGCCTGTGGGGCGACTTCACCATCACCAGCCAGGGCGAAGAGCACGTCGGCGGCCTGGTCCACCCCTGGCCCGTCTCCAAGCGACAGATCGACCCCGACCAGGAGCACGCCATCTCGTTGTCCCTCGAGACGCACTTCCCCGAGATCTACGACGAGCTGCTGCGCCGCTCCCGCGAGCTGGTCATCGAGCGAGGCTTCGGACACCAGGAGATGGAGTTCACCTTCGAATCGAGCCGAAGGCAGGATCTGTACATCCTGCAGACCCGCCCCCACACCACCGTCCGCCCCACACGCCGCCCCGTCTTCTCCGGTGAAGGCCTCGATTCCCTGCGCGTCGCCCGCGGTATCGGTATCGGCGAAGGGGCCATGAACGGCATCGTCGCCTTCGACATGCACGACCTGGTGGAGCTCGCACGCGAGCGCCCGGGTGTCCCCCGCATCCTCGTGCGCCCCGACACCGTTCCCGATGATATCGAGATGATCTTCGAGTGCGACGGCATGCTCACCGCCCGCGGCGGCGCCACCTCCCATGCGGCCGTCACCGCTGCCCGACTCGGCAAGACCTGCGTGGTCAACTGCAAGGGAATGGGAGTCGACGAGCAGAACAAGGTGTGCACCATCCAGGGTGTGGAGTTCCGCGTCGGCGATCCGATCGGAATCGACGGCCTGCTCGGCAACGTTTACCGGGGGCACCCCCCTATTGCGATGTCCACCGTGGCTGCCACCTGACAGAGAGGGATCCCATGGCAATCGAACTCGCGAACAACAGGCTGTTGGGCATCAACGGAGCGGGCCGGATCGGCAAGCTCCTTCTGTGGAACGAGCTGCGCGCCAAGAGGTTCGATGGATTCGTCGTCAACTTCGGCCGCACCGTGGGGGGCGGACTCGAAGACCTGCTCGAGAGTCTCCTGCACGACTCCACCTACGGTTCCCTGGAGCGATTCCTGCTCGGCGTGGACGGCAAGATCTCGGCCCGCGTGATCGACGCGGCCGAGGGGTTGATCGAAGTCCACGGCCGATCGCTCCGGGTCCTGCGCGAGCAGCGCAATCCCTCCCTGATCGAGTGGCGCAAGTGGGGTGTGCCGATCGTGGTGGACGCCACCGGCGCGTTCAACGATCCCAACGCCGAGTCCGCCAAGGGGAGCCTGCGGGGACACCTCGATGCCGGCGCGAAGATCGTGGTCAACAGCGCCCCCTTCAAGAGCAAGGACAAGCGCAAGCTCCCCGATGACGCCTGCGTGCTCGTCTACGGAATCAACCACACTAACTTCGACCCTGCCAGGCACAAGGTCGTCTCCGCCGCGTCGTGTACCACCACTGCGCTGGCCCACATGATGAAACCCCTGCTCGACACCGAGGTCACTTCCCGAATCCTCACGGCCTCGATGTCCACAATTCACGCAGCCACCAACTCCCAGGGAGTCCTCGACTCCGTTCCAGGCGCCGGCGCGACCGATCTGCGCAAGAACCGCGCTGCCCTCAACAACATCATCCTCACCGCCACCGGCGCCGCTCGCGCCCTCGAAGAGGTCCTCCCGGCCATCCGTCACATCGGCTTCCTCGCCGACTCCGTCCGCGTCCCCACGACCACCGTCTCTCTCGTCAACCTCAACCTCACCTTCCACTCGTCCGTCGGCCCCGACGGCGAGCCCACCGTCACCCGCGCGGTCATCAACGACATCTACCGTCGCGCCGCCGCCGAGGCCCACAAGGACCTGCTCGTCTACACCGACCGACAGAGCGTCTCCGCCGACCTCATCGGTCTCAAAGCCTCCGTCGTGATCGAAGGCCACGAGACCCACACCCGCCTCGGCTTCCTCCATATCCCCCCGGAAGCCCTCGGCAACGCCGGCTCGTCCGCCCCGTCCGACCTGCGTATCCCCGTCTCCCACGCCAAGGTCTTCGGCTGGTACGACAACGAGTTCGGCAGCTACGTCTACAGCCTCGGTGAGCTCGTCGGCTATCTGTCCCGCTCCCTCGTCTGACCCGCGCCTACCCCCGCCAGCGCCGTCAGAAGTACCCCCCCACCACCGACATCAGCCCGAACGTCGTCTCCTTGTAGCCGTTCATGCGCCCCGCCTTGGAGTACACGTCCATCGACACGAATGGACCTCCCCCAAGGAAGAAGTGCGGCGCAGGGTGGAAGAGCACCGGCGCGAACAACTGCGCCTGCACCTTCTTGTCCGTGATCTTCGAGCTGCCACCGAGGGCGTCCACCCCCCCGCCAGTAGTCACCGGCGCCGGCGTCTTCGTCGTCACCTGAAGATACCCCACGCCCACCTTCGGCCAGAACGTCAGCTTGTCGCCAAGACTCAGCGCGTAGCCTACCCGCGGCGCCACCCCAAGGCCCGTCGCGCTCGCATCCCCCTGCGACTCGTACGCGAGTTGCACCGCTCCCCCCACCGAAATGTTGGGGAACAGGAAGTAGTCCGCGGCCGGCGCGAGCACCAACGCCACGTTCGCGTCCGGCTTCGTCGTGCTCCCCTCCGGTGCACTCGCCGTCGTGTAGGAGAACCGAACCAGCAGATCGCTCGAAACCACGAGCTGTCCGGGCATGCCGAACAACACCGGCACCGACGGCTCACTCGCGGCTGCGGGCTCGTCGGCGAGCGAGGGAACGGTCACGAGCGCGGCTGCAAGGGCGAAGCAGGCTCCGGCTTGGGGGGGGATGCGCGACATCGGATTCCTCGTGCGAATCGTTGGAGGCTAGACACGCCTTGATACCATGATCCCATCCCTGCGCGCGATCGTTCCCGTGCGGCAGCGCAGCTGCTCCCGAGCTCCGCCCATCTGCTGCGGCTCCCCCGGCGCGCGCCAGCCGTCATGCCCTTCCGTGCTTCCCTCGCATGCTATCATCATTGGATGACACGCTTCTGGTGGATGATCGGTCTCGCCTCCCTCGTCGCCTTCTCTGCCTGCAGCGGCACTCCCGAGCTCGAGGGGCCCGAATCCCCCGAACCCCCCGAGCCAGTCGGTCAGAAGACCTTCGCCATCACCGTCGAGCAGGCCGTCAGCGCAGGCTGCTCCACCTCCCAGGTCAAGGGCCTCAGCCTGCAGATCGTTGCGCAGCAGAACTGCCTCATCCCCAATGCCCTGTCCGAGGTCCCCTCCGACATCAACATCTCCATCGGCAGCAACATCTTCCCGTATATGCAGACCGCAGCGCGCGATGCCCTCGTCAAGGCGGCCAAGGCCAAGTCCGGCACCACCATGACGGTCTCGTCGATGTTCCGCTCGCTCGCCCAGCAGTACCTGCTGTATCGCTGGTACCTCGCCGGCAAGTGCAGCATCACCCTCGCCGCCAAGCCGGGCAACTCCGCCCACGAGACCGGCCGCGCCCTCGACATCAGCGAGTACAGCACCTGGAAGACCACGCTCGAATCCAACGGCTTCAGTTGGCAGGGGAGCAACGACCCCTGGCACTACACCTATGTCGGCTCCGGCACTCACGACCTGAGCGGCACCAGCGTCAAGGCGTTCCAGATGCTCTGGAACATCAACAACCCCGGCGATCTCATCGACGAGGACGGCGTCTACGGGCCGCAGACCGAGGCGCGGCTCAAGGCTGCGCCTGCCGGCGGCTTCGCAATCCCCCCCAACTGCAATCCCAATGATCCGCCCGACGGCGTTCTCGACACGGTGAGCTGCGACGAGGTTGGAGGCTGGGCGCAGGACCCCGACGAGCCGGCCAAGGCGATCGACGTGCACCTGTACTTCGGCGGCCCCTCGGGAGATGCCAATGCGAAGGCGGTGACCACCCACGCAGGGATCCATCGCGATGACCTCTGCGGTCCCCTCGGCTCCTGCGAGCACGGCTTCTCGTTGCCCTCGCCCCTGAGCCTGCACGACGGCAAGCCGCACGCGATTCACGCCTACGGCATCGACAGCGAGGGCGGCAGCAACGCCCAGCTCCAGAGCAGCCCCAAGAACCTCGAGTGCGCACCCCAGATCCCCGCCGGCGTCCGACGACACGTCCTGTCGCAAGACGTGATGCAGGCCTGGCTCTTCGACTCCTTCTGGCACGTCTTGCCCGTCTCCGACGCCCAGCTCTCCGCCATCGACGAGAGCACCGACCTGCCGTCGGCTCCGCAGCTCGCCAAGGCCGACGACGGCTCCTCCGCGGTGTGGCTCATCGACGGCGCCTGGCGCCGTCACGTGCCCAATCCCACCGTCGCCGCCGCATGGGGATTCGATCTCTCCAAGGTCTCGACCCTCCCCGCCGCAGAGCTCAACGCCATGCCCGAGGGCACCGAAGTGCGCGGCCGTCCCGTGCTCGTGAAGGCCACGGGCCCGGAGGTCTACCTCATCGACGACGAGCAGAAGACCGGGGAGCCCGCCGACGGCGGCGTTGCATCCGACGCATCGACGGGCAAGGACGGATCGGTGAGCGAAGCGGGGACGGGCGGGAGCACGGGCCAGCCCGGCGGCGGAACGGCCGGCGCCGCGGCGAACCAGGCCGCCGGCTGGGAAACCGCGGGGTCCGACTCGGGCTGCAGCGTCCACTCTCGCTCCTCGCGCTCCGATCTGGCCTCGGCCGCGATGGCTCTGCTTGCTCTCCTCGCCGCCGCGAGACGTCGAGCATCCTAGCGACAATCGCTTCGACTCCGCCCTCCACGCACCCGCCGTGTCAGGAGCGATGAACCCCTGCCATCCGACCGCAGTTCGGGTGAAGGGCGAGCGCCCGGGCGATCGCGCCGTCGGTCCCGGTCACCACGACATGGAACGCTGCGCCGCGAGGCACGGCGCGAAGCCAACCGTCTTCGTGAAGGATCACGCGCGCCACATCGTCGGCGGTCACCTCATCACCCAGCTTCCGACCGCACAGCGCCGCGAAGAGCTCGGGGCGCTGGACATGCTCCGAATCGAGCGGAGCGCCCACGCACCACGCGCCCACGACACCCACCACGCACGCGGCTCCTGCGGCAATCACCGGCTCGTGCGATGCGTGCGCCTTGACGGGGCGACCCGCCGAGCCGTCGGCTTCGACGATCAGACGGCGCGCCTCCGTGCGGAGGGAGAGCGCCTCATCGGCCGTGAATCCGAGGCACTTCCCGCCTTCGATGCACCTGAGCGCCGCCACCATCGGAGCGGGGTTCCGGCGCAGATCGGCCACGAGCTCCGCGAGGCCGGCGACCCGCACATCGGGACACTGATCCGGCGTCGGAGGCCAGATCTTCGTCGTCGTGGTGCACAGCGCGCGCTCCCCTCGGCCTGCCCATGCCGCTGCGAGACGGAACATGAGCGTGGTCTTGCCCCCGCCGCCGATGAGCCAGACATCGCTGTAGTCGAGCAAAGGAGTCACCGGTCCTCCACGCGAGTGCGGCTCATGATCACCTCGAGCACGCCCCCGCTGATCGTTCGGGTCTTGTCCGACAGCGTGAAGCAGGCGCGCACAGCGCCCCGCGGATCCACGTCGGCAAGCTTCAGGCCGGGCTCGGCACTCACTCCGTCGTGCAGGATCCCTCGCAGCACCCCCGCGATCCGGGTCCGCACCGCCTCACTGCCGACGAATGCCACCGCGTCGCCTTCGCTCACAGCATCGCCGATGGCCTTCACTCCCCGGACCGGCCCGGCAACCGGTGCGCGCAGCACGCGCTCTATCGCATAGCCGGCGATCGCCCCCGGAACACCCGTGTTCGGAGCCGCACTGCCCACCTCGATCACGCGCCCCAGATCGTGCCCTCGGTTGGTCTCGATGACCACGTGCGCTTCGCGTCCGCAAACAGCGCCCGGGCCGAGGCTGATGACCAGCGGCGCCTGCGCGACCGACGTCGCGCCCGGAACCTTGAGCAGGCGCGCGTCGACGAGCACGTCCGGATGCCACGAGCCGATCAGCCGCGCGTCCGGATCGACGAACACGGCGACATGATCGAGCGGCGTCGGCAGCGACTGGCCCAGGTCCCAACGGCGGCCACGGACGCCTTCGACGACGGTCTCGCCATCCCAGACGGCACTGCAGAACGCCACGGCTCGACGGACCGCCAGGGGCTCCTGTACCTCCGTCATCGCGACGTCGAATCCCGATCGGAACAGGCGATGTGCCGTACCGCTGGCATGCTCGCCTGCCCCGAGGATGAGCACCTTCACGACAGCGCCTTCAAGTCGTCGGGAGTGTCCAGATCGATGAGGACCCCTGGATCCTCGACCGTGATGAGCGCGAGGTCGCCCGCTCGCTCTTTCAGGAGAGTGCGGGCGCCGCGATCGCCTCCGAGCCCGCGCAGCGTCGGGATGTGTCGTGACCCGAACACGACCGGGTGTCCCCGTCGTCCATCGAAGACCGGCGCCACGATCGCGCCCGGACCGAGCGGTTCCCACGCCGCGACGAGCGCGGCGATGGTGGCCGGGTCGATGTCGGGCATGTCGGCAAGCCCGACGGCTACAGCCTTGGTGTCGGGGGGTAAGGCCCGCGCGGCCACACGCAGGGAGCTGCCCATGCCCTCGTCGGCTTCGGCGTTCACCAGCACGCGTACGCGGGGCCCGTGATCCGTCGGGTCCTTTCGCCGACGGATCAGCAGTATCTCTTCGAGCGCAGGCACCGACAACCAGCGCGCCAGCGTGGATGAGAGGACCGTGGAGCCGCGCCAGGGCAGGCTGAGCTTGTCACTGCCCATGCGTCGGGACGAGCCCGCAGCGAGGAGAATGCCCCGGATCACTTCCCCCCCTGCGGGAGCTGACCGAGCGCCCGCAGGATCTTTTCGGGGGTGAACGGCCAGGTGCGGATCCAGACGCCGACGGCGTCGTGGATCGCAGCCGCGATGCAGGGAGCGGCGCCGTTGCAGGAGATCTCGGAGACCGACTTCGCGCCCATCGGTCCGAAGGGATCGTTGGTGTCGACGAGCACCGCTTTGAAGTCGTCGGGAAGGTCGCCCACCTGGGGCACCTTGTAGTCGACGAAGTTCGGGTTCAGGCAGCGCCCTTCCTTGTCGAAGATCATCTCCTCGTAGAGGCTGTGCCCGATGGTCTTGAGCACGCCGCCGTAGATCTGGCCGAGCGCGAGCTCCGGGTTGATGGGCGTGCCGGCGTCCTGCAGTGCGTAGTACTTGCGAAGCTTGACCTTCCCGGTCCGCGCGTCGATGGCCACCTCGCAGAAGTGGGCGCCGTAGGGGAACGAGCCTTTGTCCGTGACGAAGTGCGCAGAGGCGATGAGCTGGCCGTGGCCGGTGCCGGCCTGGGTGCGGCGGGCGATCTGCTCGTAGGTGACCTCGCCGGAGAGCCCCTTGACGACGCCCGGCCAGGCGAGCGCGAGGTTGTTCTCGGGCTCCTGGAGCATCTCGGCTGCTTCCTTGATGAGGAGCTTCTTCATCTTGAGCGCTGCATTCAGCGCGGCGCCGCCCGAGAAGTAGGTGCCTGACGAGGCGTACGCCCCGACGTCGAAGGGCGTTGCATCGGTATCGGCGGCCATCACGCCCACGTTCTCCATGGGCACCATCAAGGTCTCCGCGGCGAGCTTGACCGTGACCGTGTCGAGCCCGGTGCCGAGGTCGGTGCCGCCCGACAACAGCATGAACGTGCCATCGCCGAGCTGGCTGATCGCCGCGTTGGCAGCGTCGAGCAACGGAAGCCCCGACCCCTGCTGGATGATCGCCACCCCATGGCCGATCTTCACGTCGGGATCGCCGCTCGGCTCCTTCACTCCCCAGTTGATCAGCTTTTTGCCCTGCTCCAGGGCGGGGTCCAATCCGCAGGTGTGCACGACCTGTGGTGTGCCCTCGCGCCCCTCACCGAGGCACCGCAGGATCTCCAGCATTACGCCTTCGCGCACGCGGTTCTTCTCGATGAACTCCAGCGGGTCCATGCCCAGCTTGTCGGCCATCTCCGCTGCCGCGAGCTGCACCGCAAAGGACCCCTTCGGCCCGCCGTAGCCCTGGTAGGCCCCGGAGGGAGAGAGGTTCGAGTAGTACGTGTGCACGTCGAAGCGGACGTTGTCGCACAGGAACAGCGGCAACGACTTCGAGCAGGCATTCATCGGCACCGTGAGGCAGTGCGAGCCGAAGGGCCCGGTGTCCGCCTCGAGGTCCATCTGCATCGCCGTCAGCTTCCCGTCCTTCTTCGCGCCCAGCTTGACCCTCATCTTCATCGTCTTGCGAGTGCGCGAGTTGACGAACTCCTCCTCGCGTGTGTAGCGGTAGAGCACATCGCGTCCCGTGGCCCACGTGGCCCACGCTGCCACCTCCTCGAGCACCATGTCCTGCTTGGAGCCGAAGCCCCCACCCACCCGCTCCTTGATCACCCGAATGCGGTTCTCCTTCACACCCAGGATGCGCGCGATGATGCGTCGCACGTGATACGGAACCTGCGTCGAACCGTGAATCACCAGACGCTCGCCGTCCATCCGGCAGTAGACGATGTGCGGCTCGACCGGCGTGCACTGCACCTGCGCAGACTCGTAGGTGCGCTCGATGGTGACGTCGGCCTCCGCGAACCCCTTGTCGATGTCGCCGATGCCGCCGTGGACCGCCGCGGCCAGGTTCTTGTGCGGATCCGCGTGGATCGGGAACTGGTAGATGATGCGCCCCTCCCGCGGATCGACTCCCTGGTTGTACTTGTCGAGATCCGCCGGCGCGCCCACGACGTACTCGACATGCGCGTTGTGCACGACGGGGGAGCCCGGACGCTTCGCGTCGTCGATCGTGAAGACGCCCGGAAGGACCTCGTACTCGACGTCGATCAGCTTCAGCGCAGCTTCGGCAATCTCGAGCGTCTCGGCCACGACGGCGGCGACACGGTCGCCCACGTGGCGGACCTTCTGATCAAACATCCGTCGATCGTAGGGAGACGGCTCGGGGAACCCTTGTCCGGCGGGATTGTACCAGACGTCGGGGCAGTTCTTGTGCGTGAACACGGCGACGACACCGGGCAGCGCCTCTGCGCGCGAGGTGTCGATGCTCTTGATGTAGGCGTGCGCGTGCGGGCTGGGCAGGACCTTCAGGTGGCAATGGCCCGGGCGAACCCGATCCTCCACGAAGGCCGCCTCTCCACGCGCCAGAAGGTAGCCGTCGACCTTGCCGCTGGCCTTGCCGACGTAGCGCAGCCCCTCGCGGAACTTCGGCGCCTCCACCGGCGTTGCCGGATCATGACGGCGTGCCACGGCGAGCTCCACCGCACCGAAGATCTGCTCGTAGCCCGTGCAACGGCAGAACGTGCCCGAGAGCGCATCCCGCACCTGCTCCCGCGTCGGATGCTCCACCTTCTCGAGCAGCTCGGCGATGGCCATGAGCATCGCGCCGGTGCAGTAGCCACACTGCACCACGCCTGCGTCCACGAACGCCTTCTGCAGGCTCGTGAGCTCTCGCGGGCGCGCCAACCCCTCGACCGTGCGCAGGTGACGCCCCTCGACCTGCCCCGCAACGAGCAGGCAGGTGTTCATCAGACGGCCATCCACGAGGACCGCGCACGCCCCGCAGGTCCCCTCGCCGTTGCAGCCGTTGCGCGGAGAATGCAGCCCCTCGCGTTGCAGCACGTCGCGGAGGTTCTCCCCAGGTTCGGCGTGGAGCACGCGCGCAGCGCCGTTGAGCGTGATGGAAATGGGCATCAGTCGACTCCTTCGCCGGAGAGAAGCTGGCGCACGCTTGCTCGCAGTGCCCGTTCCCCGAGCACGGCGGCGATGTGACGCTTGTAGGCGGCGCTGCCGCGGTGGTCGTCGATCGGATTCACCGCCTGCGCCAGGAGCGATTCGACCAGGTCCTTCGGCGGTAACGGATGGCCCTGCAGGGCGCTCTCCACCGTTGGAAGGCGCACCACGTGCGGAGCCACGCCGCCCATCGCCACGACCGGCTGAACGATCCGCTCGCCATCGAGGGCCAGGGACACCGCCACGTTGACGATCGAGATGTCCGAGGCCGTGCGCGTCTGATTGCCGAGTCC
>CAYMUE010000149.1:0-7167 GCA_964393505.1 uncultured Polyangiaceae bacterium | reverse complement strand
AGCTGCTGGAACGTGACGCCAGCGCCGATCCGAACGCCTTGCGGGGAGAACTCCATCGTTGCCAGACCGAGATCGGCCAGGTCGATGAGCGCAGCGGGGCGAGGGGAGTGGAGGTTGTTGACCTCGGTTCCCCCCGCGAGAAAGACGGCGCCGGCTCCGAGCTCGGACTTCAGCCGCAGAGCCTCGGCCACGGATGCGGGGCGATGGTAGGCCGGTATCATGGAAGCTCCTTCGCGCAGTCCTCCTTCGGACCGTGCTCGTTCATGGTTGCACCGAGACCTCGGAAGCTGCCGCCCTGGACCCGGGCCGAGCCCCGTCCCCCAGAACCCTCCCGCCGCCGGGCGCCAACTCCCTGTGTCCGTTCGTTTCCCACACGTCGCGTTCTTCCCTTGCGTGCACTGCGCATACTGCGTCGAGCGCCACTTCGCGTATCCAAGGGAAACCTATGCGGGACGAGCCCGCGCCCAGGTTGGCCGGTTATCCTGGGGCGTCGCTGACAGTCAGTCAGCTTGCTGGCTTCAACGTGACCGTCACCATAGCGCGACGCCAACCCGTGTCAACTTCAACCGAGCGGTCGTCCCTCCCCCGCGCGCTCCCGGTCACGCTCATCCGGCTGACGCCGTGCGGCGACGGGGCCGCCGGAGGGCGACCGGTGGGCAAGTCGCCGGCGCTGTCACGCTCGGCGTCGGAAGGCGACCAGGCCGATCCCCAGGCCAAGGTCACGCTGCTGCTCGGCTGCCTCGGAAGCTGAATCGCGGACGCGAGCCCGACCCCCTCACCCCGACCGCAGGCACCCTCGCTACGGCCCCGTCCACGACGCTCCCACGAACAGCTGACGTCCAGGCTCCGGATAGGAGAAGTGCCCCTGCACGTTGGCGTCGGTGAGGTTCGTTCCCCGAACCCACATCCGGAGCCCGTCGACCGCCGTCACATCCACCCGTGCGTCGAAAAGCTGGTGGCTCCCGAGCTCGCCCCACAGCATCGTGTTCGGATTCTGGAAGCGCTGGTTTCCCACATGACGTCCGACCACCGTCAACGCCACCCGCGGAATCGCCATCAGCGTCACTGCGACCGTGCCCTTCTGGTCCGGGCGGTAGGGAATGGCGTCGTCCGGCGGCTCCTGATCCAAACGGCGCATCCGCATCGCGGCCCACCCGCCCCACAGCTCGAGCCAGCGCGTCGGACGCGCCCGCACCGATCCCTCGACCCCGTAGAACCGCGCCCTGCCGCCGTTCTGCCACTGCGATAGCTGCGTCGTCAGCGGCAGCTTGATGATCAGATCCCCAACCTCCGAATCGAATACCCCGACATCCACGCGCAGCCAGCGCAGCAGCCGCGTGCTCGCGTCGAGCGACAGATTCGTCGCGCTCTCCGGCCCCAGCGTGGGATTCGGCTCCATGTTCCCGAACGACGAGCTGAATCGCTCCTTGAGCGTGGCAAACCGGGTCCTGCGCGCCACGCCCGCCGTCAGGTCCACTCCGCGGTGCGGCTGATACGTCAAGGCCCCCATCGGGCCCACTCCCAACGCCGGCTCCAGATCCCCCGTCGCCGCGCTGCTCCCAGGTATCTCCCCGTCGAGCTGCGTCCCCGCAAGCCACTGCAGCCGCTCGCCCAACGACCCATCCACCTGCGCCGCTCCGGTCAGCGTCGTCGTGTCCACGTCGATCCACGGCGCCCCCGCCGCAGCCTGCGATCCGTGCCAGTCCTTCTTCGCTCCCGCCCACCCCCTCACCGTCACGCACCTGCCCGCCGTGCACGCGAATCGATGCGCGACCCGCACATTCCCCCCTACCGTGCGATCGTCGTACGTGCTGCTCCCCGACGCCGGAAGAGTCTGTGCCGCATACCGCGCGTCGTCGTACACCTCGAGCGTGTTGCCTACCATGCTCACGTACACCGTCTCGTCGAGCGTGGTCCTCGAGTCGCGATAGCCGTGTGCCACTGCGTACGAGTTCACGTGCCAATCGCCCCATCGCCAGAATCGACGCGTGAGATCGTACACGCCGGGAGGAACGCCGAACTGGCCATCGAGGTGCCACACGCTCGCGACGATAAGGTTTCGATCGTCGATCTCCCAGCGCGTCTTACCCATCGCCGTCAGACTCCGCCGATCGGAGTTCTCACGCTGCCCCCCGTTCTCGTTGTAGGTGGGGACGTACGACGACGACAGCGGGAAGTACCGGACGTTCTCGAACGAGACCCCGCCGATGGCCGAGATCGGCCCGCCCCGCGTCGTGGCCACACCGGACAGCCGTTGAGAATGGAGCGGCGCCGTCTCCGTCGCCAGAGTCACCAGCGGTCCCTCCCCGGGGCGCCGTGTCGCGATGTCCACCGCCCCACCCAGCCCATTGGGGCCGAAGAGCAACGACCCCGCCCCCTTCACCACCGTGATGTGATCCACCAGCCCGAGCGGGAACTTCCCCAGATCGAGCTGGCCATCGTACGGCACCTGCACTGGCACCCCGTCGATCGTCACCAGGATCTGCCGCTGATCGAACCCGCGCAGCGAAATCATCCGCTCGCCCCGGGAGCCATTGGCCGAAATCGTGGAAGGCAGTCGGTCCAGCGCCTCCGACACGTTGGTCGCCCCAATCCGATCGAGCGTCTTGCGATCCACCGTCTCTACTGTGGTCCCCCGCATGCCGGGGCGACGCCCGCGCACAGTGATCTCGAGGGGTCGGGCCTCTCCTTCGCCGCGCCGGGATTCTCCGTTCGCAGCGTGGGAGTCTGCGGACGACGGCGTGGGGGTCTGGGTCGCGTGCGCATCGCCTGCGGACGACTGCGCCCACGCGGGGGAGGCAACGCACAGCGCGAGCGCCGGCAGGATCGGGAGCAGTCTCGGAGTCTTCATTCGCTCGCCGCGTCACTCGCTCCCGCGTCGGCTGGGGCATAGGGCTGGTGCCCGTTCATCTCCGCGACGTCGTTGACCGAGTAGCATCCCCGGAGCCCCAACGACTCGTCCCAGCTCATGGCCATCGTGGCCGGGTTGACGTAGCCCTTGTCGAGCAGCAGCCCCGGCAGGTCCGGGCATCCTTCCTTGCTCGACGGCTTGAATCCATCGGAGCTGACGAACTCGAACTCGAGGTTCGTGTAGCTCGCCGGGAGCTTGGAGGCGGTCCAGACGTCGGACAGCTTCACGAGCTGCACGTCCTTGTACGCCGTCTTCGCAACTCCATTAAGATCTACCTTCACCGACTGCCCCTCATGGGACACCGTGAGGTAGGCCGCAGTCGCACCGGCATCCGTGCCGGGATCGACGTCCTGGTCATCACCGCAGCCAGCGAGCAGGGATGTCGAGAGGGCGACGACGATGCAGGACAGAGGCAGCTTCATGGGGATTCTCTCCTTCGTTCCGGGGCGTTGTGGGAAGCGATCGCCATGTCGAAGGCGACGCTCTCGGCGAGCATGGCGGCACGCAGGGCGCCGTGGACGGCGAGGAGCCAGAGCCTGCGGGGCAAGCGCCGCAGCCCGGGCAATCGCTCGCTCAAAGTGCTCGAGGCAGCGGTGAGTGCACGGGTCTGCACCGGCACCAGGTTCGACGCCACCACGACCACCTCGATCAGCGTGCGGACCACCGGGATCCGAATGCCGGCGCTCCACCGACGCAGCGGGAGCACCGACGCAGCGAACGAGGTGAGCGCGAGCAATGCGAAGGCGCGCACCAGCATCGTGCTCCCGGCCAACGCGCCGGACCGCGACCAGTCGAACCCGAACGTCCGGGTGTCCCCTGGCCCGAACAGCGCTCCCAGCAGGCAGAGCAGAAACAGCCCCTGCACCCAGCGCAGCGGTCGCCCGAAGGTGCGATGCACTTCGCCGGTGCCGAAGCGGATCAGGAGCCACGCGACGATCCCCACGGGAAGGTGCCAGTGCGGCGGCAGAAACCCTACCGCCGTCAACAGCGCGGCCGCCACGATGATCCCGCGTGCTCCCGCGCTCATGACACCTCCGCCGCGAGCTGACGTCGAGCAGAAGCGCCGACCAGCGCCCCCGCGACTCCGAGGGTCGCCCCCACGAGGACCACCAGACACACGAAGCCACCGGCTACCCACATCCCTCCCGATGCAGGCAGGTGCAGCGTCTTCTCTGCCTGCTTCAGGATCCCCACGTAGATGCCGATCACCGGCATCCCGTACAGCAGGGTCTGCGTGATGACCTTCTGGGTCAGCGCCCAGAGCGCCGAGATGCCCCCCGCGGCCGCACCCGAGACGGGGTTCGCTCCCGCGGGCATCAGCACCGCCTCGACCAGCATCGATTCCACCAGGATCGCCACCATCGGCCCGATCACGGCGCCGGCCGGCGACAGCAGCTTCACTCCCGCACAGACCGCCCCCGCGGCGAGCACGAGCCCCCGCGCGGGCAGCACGGACCGCGCCGCCACCAGCATCGCAGCGCCCACTCCGGCGAGCACCACGCCGCTGAACGGCAGCTTGATCGCATGTGCGAAGGAGCCCACCGTGATCTCGATCGCCCCCCAGAGCGCGCCGAAAGTCGCGGCGTAGCCCCAGAAGCGATAGGCGGCCAGCCCCTTCACGACACCGCCCCCTGGCTCAGCGTGCCCGCCTCCACGCGCCACGATTCGTTCGCAATACGAACGATTTCCGCGTCGTGCGTCGCCACCACCACGCGCGCCCCGGCACGAGCCGAACGCACCAGCTCCGCTCCCAGGACGCGCGCCGCCCTCGTGTCCAGCCCCTGCGTCGGCTCGTCGAGCAGCACCAGATCGTGCCCCATCCACAGCGCAATCATCGCCCCCGTGAGACTCGCGACTCCCAGCGGCACCCGCGGCGTGGGACGAGCGAACCACCGCTCCAGCCCGAGCTGCGCCAGCACCCGGTGCGCAGCATCGGAGCCTTGCCCCGCGCCGTCCGGCCCCACGCTCCAAGGCGACCCGCTGTGCGCGTCCATCACTCCCTGCAGCTCGCGCTCGGGGGTGGCCGCGAAGAGCTGCTGCTCCGGATCCTGACGGCTGATCCCGAAGCGCACGTGCGTGGCCCGGGCCGACCGCGCCAGCGCCTCGAGCAGGCTCGTCTTCCCCCCACCGTTCGGTCCCCGAACCACGATCAGCGAGCCGCGCGCGATGCGCGTCGCGACCTTGTCGGTCGGACGCCTCGTCGCGGAGCGCAGGAACGGCACGGGCACCTCGAGCTCGAGGGGATCCGCGGTCGTTGGCGGCGCCGCCTCGGGGGCCTCGCACTCCTCAACCGTCCCCCCAGTCTCCTGCGCGAACAGCTCGCTGCGCAGGAGACGGCGCGAATCACACACCGCCAGCCACATTCCCCCCGTCGCACGGCGCGACAGCAGAGCGCCCAGCGCCTCCGCGTGCTCCGGATCCAGGTGACGACAGGGCTCGTCGAGCGCCGCCAATCCGACCGAACCCGACAGCGCCGACGCCAGCCGGATCCGCTGTCTCTCTCCCGACGACAGGTGCCTCACGAGTCGTCCGCTCAGCTCCGCAGCCCCCAGGCACTCGGCCACTCCCGCATCCGGCAGCTCCACCCGCTCGGTGCGCAGGCCGACGTCGGTCGCAGTCGGGAGATAGGCAATCGGGCGCACTCCCGCGGCCGCGGCCTGCACGACGAACGAGCGCAGCTCCGCGGACTTCCCGGTGCCGATACCGGTGCTCCAGCGACGAGAAGGGATGGAATCGAGCATGCGTTTCACCCCGGCTGGGAAGCCCGCTTGCGAGAGTTTCGGACTCGCCCGCAGGTGTGCAGGACGTGATCGACCACCCCCGCCATGCCTGCGCCGGCCTCGCCCAGGGAGAGCTCCGAGACGAGACGTCCCGGCAGCGACAGTCGCTGCGCGATGTCCGGGATGTGGTCCCGACGCGACGACAAGATGATGAGTCTGGGGCGCGCCTGCATGCGGGCCCAGGCGAGCGCGGGGAACAGCCCCCGTCCGCGCTGCTCCAGACGCCCCACTCCATCGACGATGATGAGATCGGACTCCCCAACATCCTCCCGCAACCACTCGCACGCGCGTTCCAGTGCCGCCGTGTGGAACGTCAGCTCGCAGGCCCGCTCCGCGGTGGGAAGAGGGGTGTCGTACACCACGCGCTCCGCCAGGGGGAGTCGCACCGGTCGGCTGAGACGATACAGGTCGTAGCCGAGCGGCTTGATGGAGGCGGGGCCCGAAGGGACCTGGACGAACCCTCCGACGCGCAAACCACGCGCGCGCAGCCCCTCCACCAGACCGAGCATCTGGTCTGCGTTCTCCCGCGTGAGCAGCGTCCAGCGCACTGTCTCGCGAGAGCGCGTCGCGCTGTCGCACGCTGCGGTGGAATCGCCGGGCGCGATGTCCCGGGACGGCCCCGGCTTGCCGCCTCGCTCGAGTCGCATCTGCCCCACCGAATCCGCCGGACCTTCGACCAGCCCCGCCAATCGCGATCGGAGCCCCTCCCCCTGCACCACCGTGCAGAGCGTCGCCACCGCGGGGTCCTCCATGCAATCGACACGAACCGCCAGCTCCCACTCCTGCTGCCCGAGAGGCTCGAAGGCAAGGCCGAGCCGACGCCCCCAGGTCGCGGAGCCGATCGCGCAGCTTGCCTCCCCGCGAAGGATCTGCCCGCACGCCTCCGGCTCCGACTCCGTCATCCTCGCTTCCGCCCCACCCGATGTCGCCGCGTCGAGCCATGCATCGATATCCGAGTGCGCCCCGCGAAACCCCGAAGGGACCGCGATCACCCGCGCCGCGGGGCCGGCTCCGTTCGCGCGTTTCAGGACTCCGAGACGACGGCTCCCCAACGCGATTCGAACCGTGGCGCAGGCGGCTGCCCCGGCGTCCTCGTGCCGAACCACCGCCGCCGCGACCTCGGCCGAGGCGAGCAGATCCACGGCACGTCGCGGGTCCACGTGAATCACGGCCGTGCGGGAGGAGGTGAGGGCACCGAGCTCGGCCGCTACGGCCTGCG
Organism: uncultured Polyangiaceae bacterium; assembly: GCA_964393505.1. GTDB lineage: Bacteria > Myxococcota_A > Polyangia > Polyangiales > Polyangiaceae > JACRCQ01. The sequence goes on along the minus strand of CAYMUE010000149.1, from coordinate 257 downwards.
AGATCTCACCGGGAGCGAGGGCGACGAGGGGGGGCTGCGGAGCCGCTGGGGTGGATTCGACGGCGGGCAAGGGGCTGGAGCAGACTTCGCCGCGACGGCTGGCCCACTGCACGATGTCCTCGCGGGAGAAGCGCCACTGTCCACCGACGCGGCGGGAGGGCATGCCCTGGTGCAGGAGGCGATAGACGTGCTTGTGGTGCACGCGCAGAAGGGCAGCCACTTCGATGGTGGTGAGCCACTCGCTGGGGGGGGGGGCA
>CAYMUE010000148.1:14725-17184 GCA_964393505.1 uncultured Polyangiaceae bacterium | reverse complement strand
CCTGATCGCGATGGCGTCGCTCGCGGCGCTTGCCGCCGCTTGCTCGTCGGAAGACGACACCACCTGGAACGCGAAGCCCGGCCAGAACGACGCAGGCGCCGACGCGCAGCCCGACAGCTCGCCGGGCGACGTCACCGCATCCGAGCCGTCGGAAGGGGATGCAGCAAACGACTCGGCGACCGACGCATCCTCGATCCCGGACACGTCGGTTCCGGACACGACGGAACCCGACGCAGAGCCCATCGACACGGCGACCTGTGTGCAGTCGATGCAGGCGTGCTCGGGGGCGGACACCTGCTGTGACGGGCGCACGTGCGGGACGACGACGCTGGGGCAGGTGTGTTGCGGGACCGAGGGGATCGCGTGTGCGACCTCCGACGGTGCGGACTGCTGCGGGGATCTCCTGTGCGTGGACAAGCGTTGCCAGAAGGGCGAGGCGATGTTCAAGGCGCCGTACAGTTGCGGCCAGAGCTGGACGTACGATCATCACAGCGCGGAGGTGAGGGAAGCGCTGGACTTCATCCGCGACGACGGGGGGCAGACGGACGGAGCGCCCGTGCTGGCGTCGGCCGAGGGGGTCGCGACGCAGCACTCGCAGCCGAGCGGAGCGGGGAACTACATCGTAGTCACCCACAGCGGCGGGTGGCAGACGTACTACTTCCACCTGTCGTCGTTCTCGGTGGCCGACGGAACGCACGTGATGCAGGGGCAGACGATCGGGCTGACGGGGACGACGGGAGCGTCATCGGGGCCGCACATCCACTACGAGCAACTGCTGAACGGGGTGGGGCAGAAGATCAAGATCAACGGCGTGTCATTGGAGCCGTATCCGAGCTACTACAACGAGAAGTCGTTGGTGAGCGACAACGGGTGCAGCGGCGAGGGCAAGCCGTACATGACCTGGGGGAGTAACCGGCCCGTGCACGCGGAGGCGAACCTGTCTTCGCCCGTGGTGGGGACCTTGCCGGGGCCGACGCTCGTGTACGTGGTGTGTCAGACGCAGGGGGAGTCGGTGACGGCCGAGGGGTACACCAACGATTGGTGGTCGAAGCTGAGCGATCCCGCGGGCTATGTCTCGAACATCTACATCGACGATCCGGCGTCGAAGCTGCCCGGGGTTCCGGACTGCTGAGGTCGGTTTCGAGATGTGGAGCGTGGGATGAGCGGCCGCGAAGTGCCCGGCGGACGCCCCTGACCGCCAACGCGGCTCGTCCGCTGCTACAATGACGCCTCCCCGGAGATTCTCATGCGCTTCTTCCGCATCGTTCCCCTCGCGGCTGCGGTCCTCGTCCTCGCCAGCTACACCGCTTGTTCTTCGTCCGACGATGGTGCCGGCGGGTCCGCACCGGATCAGGACGCCGCCGTCGAAGCGGCAATCGAAGCATCGGACGAAGCCGCGATGGAAGCCTCGGCCGAGGCGGCCATCGAAGCCGCGACGGAAGCAGGTGAGGAGGCGGCCGTCGTTCCGACCGCCCAGGAGCAGGAGCCCAACAACGGCGCGACGGACACCGAGTACAACGATCTTCCGATTGGCACGCAGGTCTCAGGTGCGATTCAGGACAAGGGCGATCCGGACATCTTCCGGGTGCCTGCAGAGCCGGGGAAGGTCTATCTCGCCACGCTCACCGCGCTGGGGTCGGCGCTCCAGGGCAATCTCACCGTGATGGACACGGGACGCGACGGCGATCCGGAGGGGAGCGACTACGTGAAGCTGGCGAATGCGACCGGCACCTCAGCCACTCTCGCGTGGCTTGGAATGGGCGAAGGCGGGCACTTCGTAGTGGTTCGCGACAAGCGAAACCTCGAGAGCGCCACCGTCGGCGACGCCGACTTCAAGTATCAGCTGATCGTCGAGGAGCGTCCCGCCACCGAATTCGAGGGCGGAGCGCTCGACTTCATCCTGCCCATGACCGGCAAGCTGTCGAGCGTGGGCGACCTGAAGCTCTACCCCTTTGACGGCACCGCGGGCAGTGACATCGTCGTGAAGCTCGATGCCTCCGGCGACATGGACGGCCGGCTCATGATCTTCGCCAAGGGCACCGGCTCCTGGATCGCTCGCAACGACAACCAGTCGCAGTCGAACATCGATCCGCTGATTGATGCCTTCCTGACCGAGAGCGGCGCGATGTGGCTGGTGGTGGAGAACGTGGACCACGTGGCCACGGGCCTGGACTACGCGCTCACGGCGACGATGCCGTGAGCATCATCGGGGTCAGGAGCGGGACGCGCCGCGGTCGACGAGCCTTCGGGCGGATCGATCCCGCTCACGCGCCGAGCTGGTCGAGCATTTCGGAGGCGCCGCGCTCGAGGAGCTGGTTGTGGCACTCGCGGGCCAGGTCGCGGGCGAGCACGAGCTCCTTGAGGGCGAGCTCGCGGTCGCCCTTGCGGAACGCGAGGGTGCCGAGCAGGTAGCGGCCGTTGAGGGAGTCCCAGATGTAGCCTCTGGACTGGGCGAGCTC
>CAYMUE010000148.1:10990-14625 GCA_964393505.1 uncultured Polyangiaceae bacterium | reverse complement strand
CCGTGGAAGTCCCGGGTGAAGTACAGGATCAGGGCGCGCATCTTCTCGCGCTCGACGGCGGAGCCGATATCGCCCGGGTCGGCGAGCATCCCCGCGCGATCGAGGTGTTGCAGCGCGCGGGCCCGATCCCCCGAGGCGCCGTGGGTTTGTGCGAAGCCGATCTCGAGACGGTACGACTGCGTATCGGTGAGGTGCTCGCGCATCGAGCCGATCTTCTCGAACACCTCGAGGGCTCTGCGGAACTCGCCCCTGCGCATGAACAGCTCGCCGCGCGTCAGCATCGCGGTGCGCGCCAGCATCGCGTCGTCGCCACACAGCTCCAGGGCGCTCTCGATGTACTCGCCCGCCTCGTCGAAGGCGTGCACGGCGCCCATCATGCTCGCGACCAGGACACGCGCCTGCACACGGCTGCGGACGTCGGAGGCGGTGTCGATTCGGGCCACCACGCGCGACACGATGTCGCCCAGGGCCGGCGCCGCGCGCACGCTGTGCACGGCGGCCTCGAGCTCGCGCGTCCACTCGAGCAACTGCTCCGGAGCGCGACGCTCCAGGTCCGCGAGGTCGAGCGCGCGCAGCAGATCGTGCACCGCAGCCTCGAGCTGGCCCACCTTGCGACGTCGCACGCCGGAGGACGCGAAGAAGGCGGAGGCGCGGTCGCGGTCCCCGGACTCGTACAGGTGGACGGCCACCCGATCGGCCTTGTGCTCGTCGCGCCCGGACAGCACCGTTTCGTACGCGTGCGCCGCCGCTCCGTGCAGCTCGCGACGCGCATCGGGCGGGATCGACTCGAGCACCGCTTCGCGGAGCATCGGAGACGCCATCACGATGGACGACGGTCCCGAACGTCGCACCAGAGTGCGTCCCTCGAGCTCCGCCAGACTCCGATCCAGCTGCTGCAAGCTCACGCCCAGCATCGCGGAGAGCGTGGTGGTGTCCACCGGGTCACCCAGGATGGCGCAGGCGCACAGGGCCGCCTTGTGCTCCGCATCGAGCCGCGCCACGCGCGAGGCCAGCAGCGACCGCAGCGAGCGGGGAACGGCGACCTCGCCCGAGAGCTTCAACGTCGCGACCTTGCCTTCGCGCACCATCAAGGCGTGGGTCTCGAGCAGCTCCTTGACCAGTTCCTCGACGAACAACGGATGGCCGCCGGCTCTGTCGCGGCAGAAGGACACCAGCTCCTGCGGGGGCTCCGCCAGGCCCGTGCGCAGCCCGACCAGCCGCTCGGTCTCCTCCGGTCCCAGCTCGCCGATGTCGATGAACTCGTGGTTCGGGAGCGACGAGAACGTCAAGGCGGAGCTGTCGCGGGCGCTGAACACGAACACCGCGCGATTGCCCTGCAGCCGCTGTGCCGCCGACGAGATGACGTCGATCGATTCGGCGTCGAGGGCGTGCGCGTTGTCCCACGCGAAGATGTGCAGGCGATCCTCGCACAGGCTCTGCACCATGCCCGCGATCGCGGCGCGCAACGGCGGCACGCTCGGGCCCGCCTGACCGGCACGCACCGCGCCGAGCTGACCCATCACCGCGCTGCGCTCCTCGTCGGTCAAGCCCAGGGCGCGCAGACGCGGCTCGACGCTCTGCACGCGCTCGACGGGGTCGCCCTCGCGGACGCCGCACAGGACCTGCAGCATGGCGGTGAGGCCGGCGAGGGGCACCTCGCGTCCTCGGGGCGGGCACGACGCCATGTAGACTCCGACGTTGTACTCACCGCGCTGCAGACGCCGCTCCACCTCGTAGAGGAAGCGCGTCTTGCCGATCCCCTGCTCGCCGCGAACCGTCACGAGCCGGAGCTGCTTGCGCGTCGTGGCGGCAAGAACCTCGCCCATGCGACGCAGTTCGTTCTTTCGTCCTACGAAACGTCCGAGCGCGTCGTGCGGCGCCCGCAGATCGCCGACGAGCATCCCGCCCGAGACGAGCCGCGGGGTGTCGGGCAACGGGTCCATCGCGAACATCGCGTGCACCTGACGCGCCGCCGCCTGAGACACCGCACACCGCCCTTCGGTCGATCGCGCCAGCTCCTGCGCCTCGCTCACCAGCGATCCGAGCCGCGCATCGCGTGCCGGCTCGCCCGAGGCGTGGAGCAACACCCGCCCCACGTGCACCCCGGCGCTCGGTACCAGCGACGTCGAACCGAGCTGACGCAACAACACCAGTGCGCACCGCACCGCTGTCTCCGTGTCCCGACCGTCGCTGTCGCCCAGCCCGAACACGCTCACCATCTGCAACGGCTCCTCGTCGAGCAGCCGCGCACCGTAGCGCGCGAGGGTGTCCTTCACACGGGCCCGATGCTCCGAGGTGAGCCCTCCCTTGCCGCCGAACACGAGCACTAGCGCCGTAACCTCGCGACGCTCCCCGAGGTTGCTCGGGTAGGTCGAGAGCGAGCCGGCTCCACCGGTGTCGGGCCGCGCCTCCGCGTGGGACACGGGCACCTCCACGGGCGTGCGTTCCCGAATCCCCGTGGACGGACTCCGCTCCTCGAGCACGTCGCTCGCGTCGAGAGTCGCAGTCTCCTCCTCCCGAAAGCTGCCGAGGAACTCCGCAAGGTCGTTGGAGCTGTAGCGGATCCCCGACGAGTACATGTACGCGAGCAGCTCCTCGTAGAGCCGCCCCGCTGCCTCCAATCGCTTGTTCGGATCGCGCTCCAGGGCCTTGCGAACGATCGCCGCCAGCTCCGCGGGCACGTCCTGCCGCAGCAGCTCCAGCGGCGGATACTCCCCGGCCTGCACCCGGCGCAACGTCTCGAAAGGCGTCGTCGCACCGAACGGATTCACTCCCGCGATCAGCTCGTAGAGCACCGTCCCCACCGAGAAGATGTCGCTGCGCGCGTCCACGTCGCCACCGCGCGCCTGCTCCGGACTCATGTACGAGTACTTGCCCTTGAGCGTCCCGGCCTTCCCCCCCCCGGCAGGCTCGTCCATCACGTCACGGGCCTTCGCGATCCCGAAGTCCGTGACCTTGACCTCCCCCTCCCAGGACAACAGCACGTTCTGCGGCGAGACGTCGCGATGCACGATCCGAAGCTCGCGCATCTGCTCGTCGCGACGCCGGTGCGCGTGATCGAGCCCCTTGGCGATCTCCGCGGCGATGTAGACGCACAGGCCCAAGGGCAGCGAAGCCGAGCGACGTCGCGTGCGCATGAGCAGCGTGGCCAGATCCATCCCGGCCACGTACTCCATCGCGATGAAGTACGAAGGGACCTCACCCCGGCCGGCATCGACCTTACCGAGGTCGAACACCTGCACGATGTTCGCGTGCGACAGGCGCACGGCGAGCTTGGCCTCGTGGACGAACATGTCCACGAACGCCGGGTTCTCGGCCAGGTCCGGCAGGATCTTCTTGATGACAAGGACCTTCTCGAAGCCCTCGACGCCGAAGCTCTTGGCCTTGAAGACCTCCGCCATGCCGCCGCGTCCCAGCCGCTCCAGCAGGCGATAGCGTCCGAACGTTTCTTCCACGATGCCGTTTCCCCTTGCCGCTCGCATCGCAGCCTACCATTCGCTGCGCCGGCGAGCGACCCTCTCCCAACTCAGACAACCCCAAAACCTAGCACCGTTTCCCCAGCAACGACGGATCAATCCACACCAGCGGCACATCCCGGATCCACGTCCTCTGCCGCCGTGCGTAGATCCGCGTCG
>CAYMUE010000148.1:0-10890 GCA_964393505.1 uncultured Polyangiaceae bacterium | reverse complement strand
CCCGCTCCTGCGCCGTCGGCTTCCCGGAACCCACGTCGAACCCGCGGTACACCTGCACGCTGTCCGCGCTGATCACTTCCCCGCCCAGCTCCTCGCACAGCCGGATCGCAAGCTCCGTCTTGCCCGTCGCCGTGGGCCCCACCACGCACAACAGCTCTTCGTCCGACGGCTCGAAGGGCAACCTGCTCACCGCCGCGCCACCTGACGCTCCAGCTCCTGGAAGCCGATCTCCATCAGCAGCGGCCGCCCGTGCGGGCAGTGGCCGCCGTGATCGACCTCGTCGAGCGAGGCGAGCAGCGCGATCGCCTGCTCCGCAGTCATCGCATCCCCCGCACGCACCGAGCCGTGACACGCCATCGTTGCCAGGACCAGATCGATCGCCCCCGAAAAGTCCCGTCCGCCCGCGCGCGTGAGCTCGTCGATCAGATCCATCGCCAACCTCTCGGGAGCGGCCCGCGACACGATCTGCGGCACCGCGGACACCACGGCCGCCGCGGGGCCGACCACACGCAGCTCGAACCCCATCGACTGCACGAGCTCCTGCGAGGCCTCGAGGAACTCCGCCTGCGCCGCATCGACCCGCACCGTCACCGGCAGCAGCAGGCGCTGGGAGGCCACCCTGCGCGCCTGGAACGACGTCCTCAAGCGCGCGAAGTTCACCCGCTCGGCTGCGGCGTGCTGGTCGATGATCACCAGCCCCGTCGCGCTCTCGCAGATCAGGAACGTGTTGCGCGCCTGCGCAAGGAATCGAAGGCCTCCGTACCGGGCCGAGGACGTCCTCTGCTGCGGCAGCCCGAGGGGCAACAGCTCCTGGTGCTCCGAGGGTGCCGCGGGCTCCGGCGGCGGAGCGAGGCCCCACGGATCCGGCTCCGCGCGCGTCTGGCCCGATGGCGCCGCGCCTCCGGCTGCGAAGGGATCCGAGCGCGCCGTCATCGGTGCGGAAGAGAAGGATGGTTCCGCATCCCCGGCTGCGAAGGGATCCGAGCGCGCGGTCATCGGAGCGGAAGAGAAGGTCGGAGGGGTTGCGGAGGCGGGCTGCGACGGCTGCGCAACGGGCGGCGTCCGGGGTACCGCGGGCGCTGGTGCGGGAGCCCACATGGGAGCGCCCCGCGGGCCCGCAAGCCCGAAGGCCCCCGCCAGCCCGCGCGACAACACGCTGTGCACCGTGTCGTGCACCGCGCGCGTGTCCGCGAACCGCACCTCCGCCTTCTGCGGGTGCACGTTGACATCCACCAGCCTGGGATCGATGTCCAGATACACTACGCCGATCGGGTAGCGACCGCTCTCGAGCACGCTGCCGTAGGCATGTGCAATCACGCGATGGAGCACGCGGTCGCGGATCACCCGGTGATTGACGAGCAACGTGAGGCCCGCAGCGCCCGAGCGCGCCGCTTCGGGAGGCGACAACCACGCCTCGATCCGCAACGGACCGCGCTCCCCCTCGATCCTCGCGAGCACCTCGTCGTCGTGGACTGCCGCAACGCGCTCCCCACGATCCGCGCTGCGCAGCCACTGCCGCACCGGACGTCCGTCGCGCGTGAGCACGAACGTGAGCTGCGGCGCCGTCAGCGCGAGCGACTCGACCGTCGCCGTGATCGCGGCGGCCTCGGCGTTCACCGACTTGAGGAACTTGCGACGCGCGGGCACGTTGAAGAACAGGTCGCGGATCTCGATGACCGTGCCGGGCGCCATGCCGCAGGGGCCCACCACCGCGGGACCTCCCCCCTCGACCGTGACCTCGGTGCCGGCGTCGGCGTCGCGCGTGCGGGTTCGCACGGTGAATCGGCTGACCGAGGCGATGCTCGGCAGCGCCTCTCCACGGAAGCCGAAGGTGCCCAGGGCGAGCAGATCGTCGATGCGACGGATCTTGCTGGTGGCGTGGCGCTCCACCGCGAGGCGAGCATCGGCCTCGTCCATCCCGCTGCCGTCGTCCGAGACACGGATCAGCGACACCCCGCCAGCTCCCACGTCGATCTGGACGCGGGTCGCACCGGCATCGACCGAGTTTTCGATCAGCTCCTTGACCACGCTGGCGGGGCGCTCGACGACTTCGCCAGCGGCGATCTGGTTGGACAGGTCCTCCGGGAGGCGGATGATGGAGGTCACGCTAGGACTCCTGCTCGGGCTGCTGCGTGTCGAGCCAGGCGAGGACGCGTGGGCGCGTGAGGGCGAGGGCGATGAGCGCGAGGGTGACGAGCTGCACGGCGAGGACACTGCGAAAGAACCACCAGCCCATGGAGGCGGGAGGTGTGTCGGGTCCCGGAGCAAATCCGGGAGGAGGACGGCTCGCGGCGTCGATGAGCACCGAGCGCAGGGGGCGTTCGAGGACGTAGTCGACGATGCTGAAGGCGAAGTTGGCGGCGACGGCCTGCAGGGCGAGCCAGTGGCTGCGAGCCCGTCCTGCGAGGGCGCCGGAGGCGGCGGCGATGAGCAGCAGCGAGAGGATCGTGTTGGCCGCGGCCAGGGGGACCATGCGACGGGTGTTGGCGTTGAGGGCCTGCACGCGGGCCTGGTGGACCATTTCCACGCGGGCGGCGAGGTCCGGGGTCATGCGGCTGTCGGCGGCCGGGGAGGGGTGCGTGTCCTGACGATAGAACTGCAGGATGTGGCAGCCGTTGGTGAGGCCACCCAAGCCCATCATCGACGCGATCACCAACGCCGCCACGAGGTATCCGGGGCGGACCCCTCGTCCCGTCGGATTCGGCGTCAGGCTGTTCGACATGAAGGCTCCAGCTCACAGAATCGCAGGCCCGCGAGGCGGGCTCGGGCGACCTGGGGGATTATGGCAGAAAGGCGCAGGCAGGGGGCACGCATGCGGCCCGGAGCGCGCGACGTTGCAGGCCGGCGGCCGCAGCGCAGGGCCCGCGCGGATGCGAAGGGGGAGAATGGACGAATCCTCCGCCGCACGAGTCGGCTGGAGGATGCATCCAGTGCGAAGGGAAGGACACCGCCGCCGGTCGAAGCCGTCGGAGGAGCAAGGCAGATCAGGCTTCGGGGTAGACCGAGACCTGCTTCTTCTTGTTCGTCTTCCACTCGTACTTGACCACGCCGTCGATCTCCGCGAACAGCGTGAAGTCGCGACCCGTGCCGACGTTCTTGCCGGCGTGGATGGTGTTGCCCACCTGGCGGATGATGATGCCGCCCGCGCGGATGTTCTCACCGCCGTAGACCTTCACGCCCCGGCGCTGCGCCTTGGAGTCGCGGCCGTTGCGAGACGAGCCGCCGCCTTTTTTATGAGCCATGGCAACCTCGTGTCAGCCGGAGATTCCGGTGATCTTGAGCTGGGTGTAGGGCTGACGATGCCCCTGCTTGCGACGGTAGTTCTTCCGTCGTCGGAACTTGAAGATGACGATCTTGGGGCCGCGGACGTGGTCGACGATCTCGGCCTCGACTTTGGCGCCGGACACTGTTGGGTGTCCGATCTGGAGCTTGTCACCGCCGATCAGGAGGACCTGATCGAAGGTCACCTTCTCGCCGGGCTGCCCGAGCAGCTTCTCGACACGCAGGCTCTGCCCTTCGGTTACTCGGTACTGCTTACCGCCGGTCTTGATCACCGCATACATGGCCAACTCGCTTCGGGGAAAACAGGGACCGCGAAGTATAGGGGGCGCCGCGCCGAATGCAACCATCATCTGCACGGCCCTCGCGGTTGGGCCAGATTCGCCCCAATTAACCAACTTTGCCCGATGGCGCGGGGTGTGGCATGGGAATCCTTCGGCCGTCCACTGACGTTGACGTCCCCGAACTCGGCATGCCTCGGTTCTTTCAGGCCCCCCTTCCTAGCACGCTCCCTCCCGGGCGCTACCACCCCGTGCGCCTTCTGGCCGCTTGCCTGCTCGCCTGCGTCGCCGTCCTGCTCCTCCCCACCCCCGCAGCCGCCCAGCCCCAGGCCGAGCCCGAACGCCTCGACGTCCCCGGCACCGCCCAGGCCTTCTACTTCAAACCCCGCTTCAAGAAGGCAAAACGCGTCGTGGTCTGGATGCACGGACGCGGCGGCAATCCGCATGACGACTGCCTCAAGTGGTCCCGGGTCGCCACCGACTTCGGCTACCTGCTCTGCCCCAGCGGACAGGAAGACTACGGCGGCGGCGCGCGCAGCTGGAGCAACGACTGGCTCAACGCCCAACGTGTGATCGACAACGCGTTGGCGGCGCTGCGGCGCAAGCATCCCGACGCCCAGCGCCAGGGCAACATCCTCATCGGCTTCAGCGAGGGCGCCTTCGCCGCCATGAACATCGGTGTCCGCGAGCCCCGCGTCTTCGACCGCTGGCTCATCCTCGCCTCCGCCGCGCGCTACTGGGGCGGCGCCGGCCTCGAAGCCCTCGAGCAGAACCGTCGCTCCCTCAAGCGCGTCTACCTGCTCACCGGCGCTCTCGACTCCCCGGTGCTCGAAGAGTCGCGACTCGCCTACGACATCCTCAAGAAGAACAAGGTCCACACCCGCCTGCGCATCGTGCGCGACATGGGCCACGAAGTCCCCGCCAGCCGCATGAGGCAGCTGTATCATTCGCCACTGTCTTGGCTCGTCAACGGCCGCTGACCCGATCGCTCTCGGTCCTGCACGCCATCTACCTCGTGCCGGGTTGCACCATCCTGCTCACCGCAGCCCTGCTCCTGCACGGACGCGTCCGCTCCGGACCCGCCGCTCGCATCTACGGCGGCCCCCCAGGCCCCGACTCCGTCGCCGCCTGGCGCGTCTGCGCCGTCGACCGCGCAGTCGGTGTCGAGCTCCCCATCCGTAACTCCCGCATCGCCGTCGTCTTGCACATCGGCTCCCGACGCATCGCGCTCGACGCCGTCACCGACGACGAAGGCGCAGCGGAAGTCCGCATCCCCCTGGGCTCCCCCGCGGAGTCCGCCCGGGTCGAGGTGCTCCTCGCCAATCCCGAGCCCCGCACGCTGTGCGCTGGCCGCGTCCCCCTCTCCGTTCCTGCCTGGGCCGCCTCCCAGCACGCCGACCCCCTCCCCATCCCGGGCACCGCCGAAGGCTCCCTCGCCGTCTCCGTCTCCCCCATGCGCGGCTCCTTCGCCGCACCCTATCCTGATAAGGTCTCCATTCGCGTCATCGATCCAACGACACTCCTTCCTGTTTCAGGAGTGTCTGTATCCATCAAGGGACAGGGCATGGCCTGGGACGGCCCGCCCTCCGCCACCACCGACGACCAGGGCCGCGCCCGGCTCGGGCTGCGTCCCCTCGATCACGAGGTGCGCCTCGAGGTCCTGGCCACCGCCCCCGGACGCCAGGGGCGCTGGACCGGCCTGCTCCCCGTCGTCCCCGGCGCCCTCTGGCTCGATCCCCGCGGCGCCGCCGAGGGCCGCTTGCGCATCAGCTCCCCCGTCGGTCACCGCTTCGCCTACGTCACCACCCTCGACCGCTCCTCGCGGCTGCACTCCACGCGCATCCCCCTGACACCCGACGAAGGCGGCGCCTTCGGCGAGGCCTCCATCCCGCCCCCGCCCCGCGACGCCTGGCTGCTGCTGTCCCCGGATTCGCCGGGCAGAGAAACCCCCTCCGTCGCCTGGCCCGTCCTCGCCCACAATTCCACCGACCCGCGCCCTTCGCTGCGCATGCGCACGCCGCTGCTCGTCGATGGCATGCCCATGGCCGAACGGATCATGAAGCGTCAGTCCCTGCGCACGCGCGTGCGTGCCCTCTCCGTCCTCGGTCTGGGCGCCATCCTCGAGGCTGCGCTGATGTGGCTTCGCGCGCGGCAACTGCAGGACGAGGTCGATCGCGCGCTTGCGGCGATGCCCGACGCGGAGCCGGAGCTCGCGGTGACCATGCGTGGCGGCAAGGGCTTCTGGCTGCGCATGGTCGTCGCCTGCGCCCTCGCAGGCCTCGCCTTCTTCGCCGTCGCCCTCGTCACCTGGCTCGGGACCGGCGGCTAAGGCTCACGTCGGAAACACGAAGTGGAAGAACTCCGCGCGGCTCGATACCCCGACCTTGCGGTACAACGCCGTCACGTGCTGACGGATCGTCTTGTCGCTGTTCGAGGTCGCCGTCGCGATCTCCTCGTTGGACAACCCCTTGAGAAGCAACCGCGCAACCTCGTGCTCCTTGTCCGTGAGTCCCGCACGAACCAGCGCCCGGTCCACCAGGTGCCCGAGGTCCACCGGCTCCTGCAACAGACGCTGCACGACCGCCACGATCGCGCGAGCGCGGAACGGCTTCTCGATCAGATAGGACACCCCCGCGTTGAGCGCGCGCTTGAGCCGCGGGCTGTCCGCGAACGCCGTCATTAGCACCACCGGCGCCCGCACCCCCTGCCCCCTCAGCATCCAGACGAGATCGATCCCGTCCGGAAGCCCATCCCCTAACACGACGTCGAGCACCGCGATGTCGATGAAGGGCGCTCCGCGCGCAGCTTCCAGCGCCTGCGACGCGTTTCCTGCCGTCACACACTCGTAGCCCTCGGCCAGCAGCGCTCGCGCCAACGCCTCCCGCGCGTCCGCCTCGTCTTCCACCAGCAGCACACACCGCGGCGCTCGATCTGGATCCGTCGCCACCTTCGCCGCCTCCCCTCAGTCACACTCGCACGTCGCCGTCTGCTTCTCCGCATTCGTCGAACGTCCGTCGGACCGCAACGTGACCTCGAGCTTCGCACCGTGGTTCGTCATGTCGCACGGCTCGTTCCACTCCGGCGCCACGGGCACCCAACGGCACGTCGGCAGCTTGGTGGCGCGCGCCGACGCGGACGCGGTCGGGTCGTCCGCGAGCTGCGGCTCCGGGGTCTTGCCCGCGCACGCTGCCACCAGCCCGCAGATGCCCACCGCCGCCACCGTCATGATCGCCCTTCGTCCCATGGTCGTGTCCTCCCCGGATCGGGTCCTTCGGCGCTCCGTCGCCGGACGCCTCGCCATCGCCCCACCGGCGACGGCTGTCCAGGGGAGCCTGACCCAGCCGCCGCGGGCTGTCCAATTCGAAACCAGTCGCCTACTTGTCGGACGCAGCCGGCGCATCCTTCGCGCCCGTCAAGGTCAGCTCCGCAAGACGATCCTGCATCGTCACCTGATGCCCCATCATCTGCGCCTTCAGGTCCGTCACCTCGATCGTGGCCTTCTGCAGACGGTTGCTGATCTCCTCCATCTTCTGCGCCAGGTGCTTGCTCAGTTGCTGCGCGTTCGGCACCTGCCGCAACGTCACCAGCTGCACGTGGATCTCGTCCACGCGCGTCCGGTACGTCGCCATCTGCGACTCCAACGTCTCGATCCGCTGCTGCATGTCGGCGATCTGCTTGTGCAGCTTGATGATATCGTCGAGCTTGCCCTGCAGCGCGGCGTCGAGCCGCGCCGTCTTCAGGTACAGCCCCATCGCCGCCACCCCGGGCGCCGTGCGAATGTCCACCGTCTTGGCGATCGGCATCGACTCCTCGATGAGCAGCTCCGTGGATCCACGCCCGATCACGCGCACTCGGAACAGCCAGGCTCCTCCCATGCGCTCCGGCTTCTGCGCCGCCGGACGCAACGTCCAACCGTCCGGCACCGAGTGGCGGATGTAGACGTCCACCGGCTCTTCCAACCGGTTGGTCAACGTGAGCCGCTTCTGCCGGATCCGCAGCGTCTCGGTGTTGATGATGCCGCGCTGGATCGTCACCAGCTTGTCGATCTCCTCGCGGGTGCTGTCGACCGGCTCGATGACGAGCTGCCGATCGAGCCCGAAGGGGATGAAAGCCACCGCCTTCGGCGGGATCGGCTCGCTCATCCCCTCGCCCAGGAACTGCCCCTCGGCGTAGACCGTGAACGGCCCGGGCTCCAACGTGTATTGCGTCGGGTTCGACAGCCGCACCGCCTTGAACGCAAACCGATCCGAACCCCGCGTCGAAACCGGATCGTAGTAGTACACCTGCTTGGCCTCCGTCTCCGCCTGCACCAGTGAGACCATCGCCGAACGCCCATCCTCCAGACTCATCGGCGTCGAGGACACGAACAGCGCCGTGCCCAACGGCTCCGCGCTCTCGCTTCCTCGCGCGCCACTCACCGCCGCCTGCGCGGGCTTCGGCTCGTCGTCCACCGCCACCAGCCGCACCGCGTCCGTCGACGCGCGCCCGGTTCCCACGGCCTCGACCCTGTCGGCGGAAACTCCCTGCGAGATGAGCTGATCGCGGATCACGTTGGCGCGCTCGAGCGACGACTGCCGCGGGTCCGCGTCGCCCTTTTGCGCGAAGCCCTCGACGCGCACTCGTTGGTTGCCGCTGCGCAGCAGGTCCACGCCGGGAAGCGACGGGGTCGCGCCGCGGAAGTCGATGTTCGAGGAGGACGAGGCTCCACCCAGGGAGCCGGTGATGATCGGCTCTGCGGCTGGCCGGTTCCTGCCTGCCTTGTCCTTGGTGACCTCCTGCGCGTTGCCCTTCCTCGCCCCCACGGTCTTTGCAGGCACGCTCTGCATCTGCGCCTGCTGGGCGTAGCCAGGGACCGCTTGCGAACGCGCGATGCTCGCGACCTGCTCGGCTCCGATGTTTCCGAGGACCTTGAGCTCCTTGCCCGCGACCGTGTAGGGCGATCCGCCGGTGGGCGGCGCCAGGGCCACTCCGACGTCACTCGTCAGCGTTTCGCGCTCCACGACACGCACGCTGTGCAGGTCGAATCGGAATGACAACGCGCTGGTCGAGCCGACCCCCACCGTGACCTTCTTCCAGTCCTCCCCCGAGACGTTGTCCACGACCGCCCAGGCGTGCAGCTGCGCCTTGCCACCGTCCTTCAGGATCACCCGGTAGCTCGGCTTCCACGCGGGACTCTCCGTCACGTACGACAGCCGCAGGTCGCGCATCCCCGTGGTCGGAAGCTGGATCTTCAGGTCCACCGAGTCCCCCGACCGCCGCGTCGCCGCAGGAAATGACACCGGCAACGCCGTCCCCGTCGTCGCCTCCACCACCGTCAGCGACTTCAGGAAGTCGTCGATCCGATCCGCCGGCACGTTCAAGCTCAGCTTGTCCCCCTCCACCTGTGCCCGCCGCTCGAAGTACGCCACGCCGTTGCGATAGATGATCACCTTGCCGAGCGTCGCATCGGAGCGCACGTGCGGCTGCCCTGCGAACATCGAGCAGCCCAGGGCCGGGAACACTGCGACCAGAGCGGCGAGGCGAATGACGTTCATGAGCTCTCCCTTTGCCGGCGCTGCCGGCGTGTTGCACGCGGCGCGATGGACGGTGCAGATGATACCCGGATTGGATCGGATCTCGTCCACGACCGCGCCGCCCGACGGACGAATCGGCGGGGCAGGGGACCGACGGATCGGAGGGCGCTCCGATTCAGCGAGCATAGGGGCTCAACGCACGGCGGAGCCGGACCTGACACCCCGGACCCTCAACCGGGACTCCGCTCCGTACCAACCTGCTTGATCAGGGCGAAGACCGTCCGCGGAGGACCGTTGGACAACAGCCGCACCTCCGCACCCTCGAGCCGCGCCAGTGCCCGCGCCAGCGGAAGCCCCAACCCGAGACCCAGGCTTCTCGCCGTGTTCAACGGCTCGAACAGCGTCTCGAGCACCGACACCGGCACCCCGGGACCGTCGTCGATCACCTCCACACGCACCTCCGTCGGCGTGCTCTCCACGCGCACCTCGACGTGCCCCCGGGCGGACGAGGTGGCCTGGATCGCGTTCGCGATCAGGTTCTCCAAGGGGGTCCGCACGTAGCGCTCGTCGGCCTCGAACTCGATTGCATCGGAGGGCAGGGGAGCCAGGCGCAGCTCGACGCCGCTCGCCGCCGCCGTCGGGGCGAGATCGTTCACCAACGACTGCACGATCTCTCCGATCCTCACCCGCTTGCGATCGACCGGAGGTGACTCGGCCAGCTCGCGCAGGGAGGCGATCTTCTGCTCGATCCGCTCCGCCTGCGCCTGGGCCTTGCCGAGCCGTTCCGCGACGTCCGGCGGCAACGCGTCGCGACGGTCCCCCACCTCTTCCAGCAGCAGCCCCAGCGCGTGCAGCGGGTTGCGCACGTCGTGAAGCAGCGACGACGCCACGAGCCACACCGCCTGTTGTCGCTCGGCACCCTGCAGGCGCTCCCGAAGCGTCTCGCTCACCCGCTTCTCCGCGGCCACGCGTGCGTCGCGCTGCCGCATGTACGCGAACAGCACGCCCACCGCCATGCCCGCCACCGGCGGCGTCACCGTGTTGAAGAAGCGGTGAAACGCGTCGAAAGCGAGCAGCGATCCGCCGTGCAACAGGGAGGTGTCCATCGCGGTGTCGATGGCGGAGTACACGACCCCGGCAAGCAGACCGATCGTGAGCCATCCGATCGGCAGCCTGGGGCTCGGGGGGCGGGCGACCATGGTCATGGCTTGAACCTGTCCTTGACGGGATGCCTCCGACAAAGCTCGGATGCGGAGGGCGGGGCGCCGCGCGAGACAACCACCCCGTCTTTCTCCTACCATGCAAAGCCGATTCATCCTCGTCCTGTTCCTCGCCTCCACCGCCTTCTCGCGCGACGCACTGGCCCAACAGGACCACGACCACGAGCACCAGGACGTCGTTCCATCCGGTGGGCTGACCCTCGACCTCCGCACCGTGCGCGAGCGCTCCGTCTCCCACGGCCCCGGCGTCCTCCCTGCCCGTGTCGCCCGCTCCGAGGCCGCGCGCACGCGCGATGCCGTCTCCTTCGGGCTCTCCCATCCCCCGCGGCTCGGCGTCGAGGTCGGCCGCCGCTCCTGGTCCGCTCCGGGCAGCTCCCACGGCTTCGACGTGACCGCCAGCCTCTGGCAGGACCTGTCCCTCGGAGGCTACGGCTCGGCGCGTCGCGCGTATGCGGATGCGCTCTCCGAGCGCGCCAAGGCCAACGCCGAGATGGCGCGTCGCGATGCCCTCGCGCGCGGTCTCAATGCCTGGGTCGGGGCGCGCTATGGACGCGAGCTGCTCAAGCTGCGCAGGGAGAGCTCGGCCGCCGCCGAGGA
>CAYMUE010000147.1:15808-17269 GCA_964393505.1 uncultured Polyangiaceae bacterium | reverse complement strand
CTGCATCTCCGGGGGAAGATCGCCGATTTCGTCCAGAAAAAGCGTGCCGGCATGGGCGACCTCCACGCGCCCGGGCACGCGCCTGTCGGCGCCGGTGAACGCACCGCGCTCGTGGCCGAACAGCTCGCTCTCCACGAGCTGGGACGGCAGCGTGGTGCAGTCCACGGTGACGAAGGGCCCCGCCTGTCGTGCGGAGTTCACGTGGATCGCGCGCGCCAGCAACCCCTTGCCCGTCCCGGTCTCGCCCCGCAACAGCACCGTCGCGCTCGAACGCGCGGCGAGCGCGATGCGCTGGAACACCGGCTTCATCGCCTCCCCTCGCCCGATCACGTGGTTGAACCGCCCTCGCAACACCAGCCCGGGCGCTGCATCGTCCGCCGCCCGCAGCGTCGTGAGCGACAGCGCGCGTCCGAGCTGCGATGCCAACGCCGCGAGATACCGCTCGTCATCCTCGGCGAAGCTCCCTTGCCGCTTGTTGAGCAGTTGCAGCACCCCGCGGATCGGCGAGCGCGCATCCTCCCGAATCGGCACCGCGATCATCGACCGCGTGGTGTACCCGGTCTCCCGATCGGCCGACGGATCGAAGCGCGCATCCCGCGAAACGTCGGACAGGCGCAGCGTCTCCCCGCTGCGGGCCACGTGTCCTGCGACTCCCTTGCCCAGGGGCAGGCGCAGCGACGGCACCTCGGGGAGCACGGCCACGCGGGTGACGAGATCGCCTCGCTCCGCGTCGATCAACCAGATCGTCGCGCGCTCGGCGTCGAGTGCTTCGGCCACACGGTCGCACGCCATCGACAGCATGGCGTCGAGATCCACCTCGCGCGCAAGAAGCGTCGCGAGATCCACCAGCAGGGAGAGCCTCGACATGCGGACGCAAGCATAGCGCCACTCACATCTTCGGGCACTCTTCGGGCATCGGCTTTCCGGAGCCGTAGTCGCAGACGAACTGCCGCCGCTTCACCAGCTTGCCGTCCGCGAGCTCGTACTCGGTCACCACGTGCGTGGTGCCGCTGCGTCCCCAGGTGCGCAGAGCGGGCGGAGCCCCGGCCCCGGGAGCCGCCACGTCGAACGACGCCCCGTGGACGCTCCCCACACCCCGCAGGCACGCCCCCTCCGACACGTACACGTCGTACGTGCACCCTCCGGAGCCGCAATCGTCGAGCGGGCAGTGCGACAACACGAAGGACTGCTGCGCGTCCTCCGGGATCCGATTGACCTCCCGCTTGCCGTTGCGACAGGCGACGGACGCGAGCGCATCGATCGCCACGCACTTCGCGGGAGGGGACGACACCGCGGAGATCGCGCTCGCCGGTGGGGAAGCATCCTGGCCGGCCGGAGTGGAGCGCGAGCATCCGGTGGACGTCGCCGCGAGGGCGGCGAGAGCGATCCAGGACGAACGCTGCACGCGATGGCTCGACTTCATTCAACGGCTCCGGACCAGCACGCTCCTGCCGCGGACCT
>CAYMUE010000147.1:0-15708 GCA_964393505.1 uncultured Polyangiaceae bacterium | reverse complement strand
GTGCGCGTCGGAGGATTCGTGCCCCAGCAGCGCAAGGACGCGTTCCTCTCGCGCATCACGCTGGTCATGGGACAGAAGCAGCAGCTCCTCTGGGATCTTCCGCCGTCGGAGACCTTCGAGCTCAACCGCGGGATCTACGACATCCCACGCGCCCGGTTCCGCGAGACCGTCCAGGAGCTCGACGAGTGGCTCGAGCTGGGAGATCTCGTCTCCAAGCCGACCCGGCAGCTGTCTCTCGGCGAGCGCATGAAGTGCGAGCTTGCCGCCGCGCTGATCCACACGCCGTCGGTGCTGTTCCTCGACGAGCCCACGATCGGGCTCGACGTCTCGATGCAGGCGACGATCCGTCGGTTCATCAAGGAGTACAACGAGCGGTATGGTGCGACGCTGATCCTGACGAGCCACTACATGGACGACGTGGCGGCGCTGTGTCCGCGCGTGGTGGTGATCGATCGGGGGAAGCTGTCGTATGACGGTGGGCTCGACGAGCTGGTGCGCAGGATTCGTCCGGAGAAGCGGGTCGTGCTGCGCTTCGACGCCGCGGTGAGCGCGGGGGAGCTCGAGGCGTTCGGCAAGGTGGTGAGCGTGGACGATCGGAGCGCGGTGCTGCAGGTGGACAACGCGCAGCTGAGCAGCTCGGTGGGGCGGGTGCTCGCCGCGCTTCCGGTGCAGGATCTGACGATCGAGAACGCGCCGCTGGAGGAAGTCATGAGCGAGCTGTTCTCGCGATCGCGCGCCGCACGCGAGGGGGAGTCCACGGCGTGAGCCTCCGCTCGAACGTTCGCGCCTTTCCCGTGCTCCTGCGCGTCGGCTTCGCAGAGGCCGTCGCCTACCGCGCCGAGCTGTTCGTCTGGATCCTCACCACCACCATGCCTTTGATCATGATGGCGTTGTGGACCGCCGTCGCAGAAGAGGCCCCCGTCGGCCGCTTCGGCAGCAACGACTTCGTCGTCTACTTCCTCGTGACCTTCGTCGTGCGCCAGCTCACCGCGTCGTGGTCGTCCTTTCAGATCAACTGGGAGGTCCGCCACGGCATCCTGTCCATGCGCCTGCTCAAGCCCGTACACCCCGTCGTCGCCTACGGCATCGAAGCCCTCGCTGCGCAGCCCCTGCGCCTCGTCATCGCTCTCCCCGTCGCCGTGCTCGCCTTCTGCATCGTGGGGCTCGACTACCTCCCGCCCGATCCCTGGATGTGGCCCCTGTGGATCGTCTCCCTCGCCGGCTCCTGGCTGCTCGTGTTCGTGCTCAACGTCGCCATCGGCGCCCTCGCGTTCTTCATGGAGAGCAGCAACAAGGTGATGGACATCTGGTTCGCCTTGTTCTTCGTGCTCAGCGGTTACCTCATCCCGATCGAGCTCTTTCCCCCCTCCGCACGCGCCGTCGTGGACATGCTCCCCTTCCGCTACCAGATCGGCCTGCCCGTCGAAATCCTCACCGGCGCCTACGACCGCTCCGGCGCCCTGTGGATGATCGCGCGCCAGTGGGGGTTCGTCGCGCTGTTCGGCGCCCTCACCGCCTGGATCTGGCGACAAGGCATCCGCCGGTTCGAGGCCTACGGAGGTTGACGTGCGACGTTACCTGCGATTGCTCTTCGTCCAGGTGCGCGCGTCGCTTCTTCTGGCCCTGCAGTACCGCTGGGACTTCCTCGTCGAAGGCGCCATCTCCGTGTTCTGGGCCCTCACCGCCATCGTCCCCATGATGGTCGCGTGGCGCGGTCGCCCGGCGATCGCCGGCTGGTCGTTCCCCGAGGCCCTCGTCGTGCTCGGCTGGTTCATCCTGCTGCAGGGAGTCCTCGAAGGAGCGATCAACCCGAGCCTGGTCCTGGTGGTCGATCGCATCCGCAAGGGCACGCTGGACTTCGTGCTCATCAAGCCTGCCGACGCGCAGTTCCTCGTCTCCACAGCGCGCTTTCTCCCCTGGCGCATGACCAACGCGCTCACCTCGCTCGTGGTGCTCGCGTGGGCGTTCGCGCAGATCGGACGCCCCCCGTCGTGGATCGGACTGCTGTCCGCGGTCGTGATGCTCGCGACCTCGGTGCTGCTGCTGTACTCGCTATGGATCCTCACCGTGAGCGCGGCCTTCTATGTCGTGCGCGTGGACAACCTCACCTGGCTGTTCGCCGCGATCTTCGACGCAGCCCGTTGGCCCTCGTCGATATTCCGCGGCACGCTCCGGTTCGTGTTCACGTTCGTGATACCGCTGGCGCTGATGACGACGTGGCCGGCGGAAGCGTTGCTCGGAACGCTGCGCCCGGGGGCGTTCCTGGGAGCCGTGGCGGGTTCGATCGCGTTCGCAGCCGCGGCCCGGCTCGTGTGGCTCCGCTCGATCCGCCACTACACCTCCGCGAGCAGTTGAGACCGCGCCGCAGGATGCCCGCGGTCGCCCGCGGGAGCTCGCCCCTCCGAGGCCGCGCGCAGCGACGCATTTGTTGGCCCGTTGCGCGTGCGCCGGTACCGTTCGGGCTCTGACCGGAGGCAATTCATGCGTACGCCCGCTCTCGTCATCGCCGCTCTCGCACTGCCCCTGTGCACCGCCGCCTGCTCCAAGAGCCCTCGCGACAAGCTGCAGGGCAAGTGGCTCGGCGACAGCATTTCCAACGTCAGCCCCGAGCAGAACGCCGAAGCCACCGCCTGGGTCAAGGGAACCAGCCTCGAGTTCTCCGGCGACCGGGTCACGGTCACGATCCCGGCAGAGCAGCCTCGCAGCGGGGACTTCAAGGTGGCGAAGGCGGAGGGCAAGAAGGTCACGCTCTCGGTCGCGAAGGAAGGCGGCGAGGACACGGCGACGCTGGCGTTCGCCGACGACGGCTCGCTGCAGTGGGATATCGGCGAAGGGCGGATGGTGGCGCTGACGCGCACGAAGTAGCGCGCCGCGGCCGCGGTCCAGCGCCGCTCGCCTCCCCCGATTTACACCGGCCTCGCGTCCGATACACTCGCCCCCCATGGAGCAGCTTTCGCTCACGTCGTCGCCCGCGACGCGTCATGCGCAGCTCGTGCGGGAGCTGCAAGCCCACGCGTACAGGTACTACGTCCTCGATGACCCCGTGGTCTCCGACGCCGACTACGATGCGCTCTACCGCGAGCTCGTCGATCTCGAAGCTGCCCACCCGGAGCTCGTCACCCCCGAGTCACCCACCCGGCGCGTCGGCGACCGGCCCAGGGAAGGCTTCGTCAAGATCACGCGCCCGGTGCGCATGTTCTCCCTCGACAACACCTACTCTCCCGCCGAAATCGAGGAGTTCTTCCGGCGTGTCGTCCAGGGCCTTCCCTCCACCGAGACCCCCGAATTCTGCGTCGAGCCCAAGCTCGACGGCGCGAGCGTCGAGCTCGTGTACGAAGGCGGACGCCTCGTGCAGGCGACCACGCGGGGAGACGGCGAGGTCGGCGAGGAGATCACCGAGAACATCCGCACGGTGCGGGGGCTCCCCCTGAATATCGAGCCCGCCTCCCGCGTGACCGTGCGCGGCGAGGTGGTCATCTATCGCAAGGATCTGGAGCGCATCAACCGCGCGCGCGAGGCCGCCGGCGAGGAGCCCTTCGCGAACCCCCGCAACGCCGCCGCCGGAAGCCTGCGCATGCTCGACCCGCGGATCGTCGCGGCGCGTCCCCTGCGCGTGCTGCTCTACCAGCTCGTCGAAGGCCCTGCCTTCGCCGCCTGCCACAGCGAAGCCCTCGCAGTCCTGGCCCGCTGGGGTCTGCCCACCCACCGAAGACATGTCGTGTGCCGAAACGTCGCCGGCATCCTCGATGCCATCGGTGCCATCGACCGCGCGCGCGCCGACTACCCCTTCGAGACCGACGGCGCCGTCATCAAGGTCGATCGGTACGCCCAGCAGAGCATCCTCGGTGAGACCGCGAAGTTCCCCCGCTGGGCCGTCGCCTTCAAGTTCGCTGCCGAGCAGGCCGAAACCCGCGTGCGCAACATCGCCGTGCAGGTCGGACGCACCGGTGCCCTCACCCCCGTCGCCGACCTCGACCCCGTCCCCCTCGCCGGTACTGTCGTCGCCCGCGCCTCGCTCCACAACTTCGACGTCCTCGCCGCACTCGACGTTCGCGTCGGCGACCTGGTCGCCATCCAGAAGGCCGGCGAGATCATTCCGCAGGTGGTCGCCGTGCGCACCGACGCCCGCGCAGGAAACGAGCGTCCTTTCGAAGTCCCGCTCACTTGTCCGGTGTGCGGCACCGCTGCGTCGAGAATCGAAGGGCAGACGGTGCTTCGTTGCACGAACAGGTCGTGCCCCGGCCAGCTCAAGGCCGCGTTGCACCACTTCGCCCGGCGCTTCGCCATGGACATCGATCACCTCGGACCGGCCGTCATCGAGCTGCTCGTCGATCGCTCCATCGTCCATGACGCCGCCGACCTGTACGACCTCACCGCCCCGCAGATCGCCTCGCTGCCCCGAATGGGCAGCAAGAGCGCCGAAAACCTGGTCGACGAGATCCAGGCTTCCCGCTCCCGGCCGTTCGATCGCCTGCTGTGCGGTGTGGGCATCCCGCAAATCGGCCAGGTCGCGGCCCGCCAGCTCGCCGAAGCGGCTGGCTCCCTGCGCGCCATGCTCGCCTGGTCCCCGCAGCAGGCCCGCGCGCTGCCGGCCCAGATCCACGGATTCGGTCCCGGCATGGTCGAGGAGGTCGCTCGGTTCCTCGGCGATCCGCAGCAACGCGCCCTGCTCGAGAAGCTCCTCGCGCGCAGCGTCTCCACCGACCAGCCCTCCCCCGCGGTCGCCGGGCAGGGACCGCTCACGGGCAAGTCGTTCTGCGTCACCGGGGTCCTCTCGCGCAAGCGAGAGGAGGTCCACGCGGCGATCCGTCAGGCAGGCGGAACCGTGCACGACAAGATCAAGAAGGGGACGACCTACCTCGTGGCCGGGGACAAGGTGGGCAAGACCAAGCTCGACGACGCCAGAAAACTCGGCGTGGGGCTGCTGACCGAACAGGCGCTCTACGCCATGATGGGAGAAGCCCTCGGGGGGTGACCTCGCCTCCCCGCCATCGCATTTCTGGCGTAAGGTGCAATGTCCGGGTAAATTTCCCCGGGAGACACGAGACCCCGCACATGCAGTCCCTGACCGAGCTGATGCCCGGCCGTTTCCTCGGCCGCTACGAGCTCCTGATGCCCATCGCTCAGGGGGGAATGGCCGCGGTGTGGGCGGCTCGCCTTCGCGGTTCCCGCGGCTTCCAGAAGGTCGTCGCGATCAAGACGATCCTTCCCACGCTGTCCGACGACCCTCGCTTCGAGCAGATGTTCCTCGACGAGGCGGCTCTCGCTTCGCGCATTCGTCACTCGAACGTGGCGCAGGTGCTCGACCTGGGCGAGGACCAGGGGTTGCTGTACCAGGTCGCCGAGTGGGTCGACGGCCAGCCCCTCAGCACGCTCGTGCGCGAGTCCAAGGGGGGCCGCGGGCTGCCCTACCCCATCGCCGCCAAGATCATGATCGGCGTTTGTGAAGGGCTTCACGCCGCCCATGAGATGAAGGACGACGCGGGCAACAGCGTCGGGCTCGTCCATCGCGACGTCTCCCCGCAGAACATCCTCGTCTCCGTCGACGGCGTCCCCAAGGTCGTCGACTTCGGCGTCGCCAAGGCCAACAGCCTGTCCGGCGTCCGAACCGCCACCGGCACCTTCAAGGGAAAGCCGGCCTACATGGCGCCCGAGCAGATCACGGGCTCGGACGTCGATCGCCGCGCGGACATCTTCGCTCTCGGCACGGTCCTGTACCTCATCACCACGGGTCGCCACCCCTTCCGCGCCGAAAACGACATGGCCACGCTCCACCGCGTGGTCGAGGGCAAGCCCTCCAAGAAGCCCAGCGAACACGTCACCGGCTACCCCACCGGCCTGGAGTTCGTCGTCCTCAAGGCCCTCTCCAAGCATCCCGACGACCGCTTCCAGACCGCCGCCGAAATGGCTCGCGCCCTGATGCAGGCGATCCCGGAGGTCCAGACCACCGGCGACACCGACGTCGCAGCGTGCGTGCGGGAGCTCGGCGACAAGCAGCTCTCCGAACGCGCCGACGCCCTTCGCGGCGCCCTCGCCGAGGCGGACAAGCGCAGACCTCCGTCACCCGACCGCGGCTCCAGCCCCACGCAGATGGAGCCCACGCACCCCGATGCACCGTCGCTGCTGCGACCGAGCACGGTTACTCCTGCCCCCCTCGAGAACCCCACACCACCCGAGGCGGTGCTCTCCGCGCACCCTCCTCGCGCCGCAGGCAACCGCTACGTGCCCATCGTCGTCGGCGCCGTCGCCATCGCCGCAGCATTCGTCATCGGCGCCATTTTGTTCGGCAAACGAAACAACTCCGCCGCCGTGACCGCGGATCCTTCGTCCACCGCCGCCGCGAGCGCTGCTTCCACGACGTCCGCCGCGGCGACGCCATCCGCAGCGCCCTCTGCCTCCGCGGCCCAGTCAGCAGAACCGGCCGACTCCGCTGTTTCCCTCGACTCCCTGCCCAAGGTCAGCGACGTGCCCGACCCGACGCGTGTGAGTTCCGGCACGCGCCGCGATGCGGGGGCTCCCACGCCCTCTGCCACCAGCCCCTCCAAGGGCTACGTCCCGAGCATCCGCGACCCGGGCTTCTGAGCCCTGCGTGCTCTCCTGCTCAGATCCCGCAGACCTGCGCCAACAGATCCGACTTGAGCTGCGCCAGCGCAGGCGCCATGCCCACCGGGAACACCGAGGGATGCCGCAGTCGCCTGTATGGATCGGCAAGCTGCTGCAAGGCGTTGTGAACCCGCTCGCGAACGCTCTGGATGCCCTCGTCGGGACCGACGCGTCTGCCGCTTCGGACGACCGACGTGAGCAGCGGCAGCGCCGACTCTGCTCCCTGCAGCGGAACGCCCACACCGGTCTGCTGATAGCCGATGACGAAGGCTTGTGCCGCAGGTTGGATGCGTTCTCCGACGCCGTGAACGATGTCCGCGATCGGACGTCCCGTCGGGTCGGCGTAGCGGATCACCAGCTTGCGCCCGGGAACACACGAGATGTCGGCCACCGCCCCGAGCCGCGGCACCCACACACCTCCCTGCTCGAGGGCCACCAGATCGCAGCGCATCCGAAGCTCCGTGTGCCGCGCTGCGAGAGACCGCGATACCCATCCGTCGGCCTGCACCGCCGAATGTTGCAGATCCGACAGCGTCTCCTCCTCGTCGTCCCCGGGCCCCAACGGCACCAGCACATCGCTCACGGTGTGGGCGAAGTCCCATCCGCTCATGCGTACCGAATGCGACGGCAGCGGACCTGCCAGGGCGATCGCCTCGGCGGGTGCGGACGCCCGCAACGACACTCCGAGCCGCGCTGCGGCCACCGGGCTCTGGGTGTGCGACACGCCGCCCACGAACGCCGATCGCGCTGTTTCGATGGTGTGATCGGAGCTCGCCAGGAGACACGACGATCCATCGACCACGGCGGCACCTCGCGCGGCGAGCACGAGCCGCGCAGCCCGCGTCGCGGTGCAGCACGACGCATGGAGCACCTCGCGCGCCACGTGCGCCACAATCCACGCCTGCCACAGCGGCCCTTCGATCGTGACCGCCGTGTCTCCCGCGAACAGCAGCGTCCCCTCGGGAGGAGCGTTGACGTCGACCGCGCACGGCGAGGTCAGCAGCAGCCCAGCCATCGCAGGGCTGATCGCCCCCGTGAGCTCGGCGAGCTGAACCTCGTCCTGCGTGGGCGCGACCCGCTCGATGAGACGCACGAGCTGCGGCAGCCCCGCGCTTACCAGGAATCCCCAGTGCGCGGGGAGCCCCGAGACGTTGACCTCCATCGTCGCTCGCCGCGTCGCGACCTGCGAGTGCACGAAGGCGGTTGCGGCGGCCAACGCACGCGCATCCATGAACCATGCGGATCTCAGCCCTTGGCTCGACACGTTGGGAGCATACGACGAGGCGAGCGCACAAGCACGAGCCGCGTCGCGTGCGTCCGAACGGTTTGACGTCCCCAACCGGCGCTTCCAAGATGTTCCTCGCCACCATGTCCGCACTCAGCGAGCGAAGCAGAGCCGTCCTCCGCGCCGTCGTCGTGGAGTTCATCGAGTCCGGCGAGCCCGTCGGAAGCCGCACCCTCGCCGACAAACACCTGCGCGACATCTCCCCGGCCACCATCCGCAACGTCCTGGCCGAGCTCGAGGAGGCTGGTTTCCTCTTCCAGCCCCACACCTCCGCGGGACGCATCCCCACCGAGCAGGGGTTTCGCACCTTCGTGGACGGGCTCATGGACCTGCCGGAGCTTCCCCTCCCCGATGAGGCCCGCATCCACGCCCTCGACGAGCTCCCGCCCGGTCAGGAGCTGCTGCGCGAGAGCGGCAAGGTGCTCTCCGAGCTCGCCGGCATCGCGTCGCTCGTCATCGCATCGCGCGGCGACGCGCGCGTGCTCGCGCAGGTCCACTTCATCCGCGCCCAGGATGGACGCTCTCTGCTCGCGGTCCTGATGTTCCGCGACGGAACGGTCGAGACGCGGTTCGTGGCCGACGAGCCCAGGACGAACGATGCGGAGCTGCAGCGGGTGCACGAGTGCCTCGCCAGCGAGGTGATCGGTCACACCCTGAGAGAGGTGCGCGATCGCTTCGCCGCGAGTCTCGACGAGCACCGCCTCGAGATCGACGAGGTGAGCCGTCGCGCCTTCGAGCTGGCGATCCAGGCGACCGAAGCGGTCCAGGACGAGCCGCTCGTGGTGATCCAGGGGCAGGAGCGGCTCATCGATCAGCCGGACTTCGGCGACGTCACCCGGCTGCGCACGCTCGTACACGCGCTGCGCGAGCAGAAGGGGTTGATCGGCCTGCTCGACAGGACGATCCGGGCGCGCACGGTGCAGGTTCTCGTGGGGCGCGAGGCGGGCCAGCTCGCCGACGGCGCCCTCAGCTTCGTGATCGCTCCCTTCACCGAAGGGGGCAAGCCGAGCGGGATGGTCGGAGTCGTGGGTCCCACCAGGATGAACTACCCGCGCATGGTCCCGCTCGTCTCGGCCACCGCTCACGCGGTGTCGGCGGCGCACGACCGCGCCGCACGCGCCGGCTTGAGGCGCGTCGTTCGGCGACGCAAGTCCGGGGATCGCCGCTACTGAGCTTCGGCGCGAGCCTCTCCGCGCTGCCAGCGGTCGTCGTCCTCCACCACCCAGTCGAATGCGCTGCGCAACGCCTCGTTCACAGCCCCGTCCTTGTACGTGTGTCCGCCTCGCTGCCCGAGCGCGATCCTGACCGCGACCCCCGCCTTCTCCAGCCGCTTGCGGCTGAACTCCGACCAACGCCAACACCCCTCGGTGCCGCACGCGAACAGGATCCTTCGCCCGCCTCCGGCGTAGTAGCGGGGCGCGCTCTTCCGATCCCAGATCTCGTTGCCCGACTCGATGAGCACCGCGCGGGGAAACGTCTCCGGAGTCTCGAGCACCACCTGCGCGCCGGTCTGCGCCCCCAACGAAAATCCGAGGAACAACGCGTCCCGCGTGTCCACCCGAGCCCCTTCGCGCCCCTTCAGCGCCCGCAATCCCTGCGTCGCCTCCTCGCGCATCCCCCGCACCGAGGTGTGGGCGTAGCTCATCTCGCCACCCTTCACCGGTCCCGTCGCGCGCCCGCGAAGACAAAGCACGTAGGCGCGATCGCGCACCACCGATCGGCACCATTCGCACCACTGCCGCGGATCGTCGGTGAGACCTTGTGCCGCGACCACCACGGGACGGCCGCCTTCCGTTGTGTCGGGTGACGAAACAATGGCGGGCTCGTGACCGGGGATCGGCAGCTCGGACAAGACCCGGGATGGAGAGCTTGCCGTGGCCCCCGCGTCGCCGATCGTGCCGTGGGTGCCCTGCGTCGGAGGCGAGCCTGAGGAGGCAGAGGCAGGGCCCGATGACCCCGGCGGACAGGTCGAGGACCCAAGCGGAAGGGCCGAGGACACGGACCGGGCTGCTGCGCCCCCCGACGCGTCGGAGTGCGACACGGACGTCGGCATCGCGCGAGCACACGACGCCAGGGGAAGACATCCCGCGAGAATGATCGACGCAATCATCATCCGCCCGCGTGGCACGACGAGAGGCTACACCAACGATCCCAACGTCCACCAACCTTCACCCTGCCACCCCCTCCCCAACCCGCGGGCGCGGGAGACGGGATTGCGTGCTATCCATGTTTCGTGCGCGCGATGCTCGTGCTCCTGGCGATCGGTCTCGCCGTTGGCGGCTGCGACGGCCTGCGCCCGAGCACCTTCACCTCAGGTTGGAACGATCCCGCGCCCCAAGGCGCCTCCCTCGAGGAGCCTGAGTCCGAGGCCGGGCCCGAGCCCGAGCCCGAGCCCGAGCCCGAACCCACGGGCACTCGTCCCCTCGCGCAGCGCGTCTTCGACGACTGGCGCCTTCACCACGACCAGGTCTCTCCCTGCCCTCCCGAGATGGTGCTCATCAAGGACTTCTGCATCGATCGGTGGGAGGGCTCCCTCGTCGAGGTCACCGAGCAGGGAGAGCGGCCGTTCCCGCCGACGCACCGTCCGGAGCGCAAAGTGGTGCGCGCGGTCTCCAAGACCGGCGTGATTCCGCAGGGCTACATTTCGGGGGCCGAGGCGCAGCGGGCTTGCGAGATGGCGGGCAAGCGCCTCTGCTACGACAACGAGTGGTTCGCGGCCTGCGCCGGCCCCAAGACCACCATCTACCCCTACGGCACCGTCCACAAGGAGGGCGCCTGCAACGAGGAGCGCAAGCTGCACCCCGTGGTCGAGTTGTTCGGCGGGGAAACCAGCCCCGACATCTGGATGGTCGAGCCGATGAACGACCCGGCGATCAATGAGCAGCCCGACACGGTGGCGCCGACGGGATCCCGGCCGAAGTGCGTGGGCTCGACCGGGTTGTTCGACATGATCGGCAACCTGCACGAGTGGGCCAACGACCCGGCGGGGAGCTTCCACGGCGGGGCGTACTCGACCAATAACAAGATCGGGTGCCAGTACATCACCACAGCGCACGGCATGGGCTACCACGACTACAGCACCGGCTTCCGCTGCTGCAGCGAACCGTGGCGTCCCTAGCCCGCCCCCACGCGAATGCTTGACCCGCTCCGCGGGCCGCGGGATGACAGCGCCGTGAGGAACTCCCGCCCCATCTCGCTGCGCGCGGCCCCCTGGCTCCTTGCCCTCGCGCTGCCGCTATCTGCTTCCGAAACCCGCGCCGCGGACCCCGTCCGCCCCGATCTCCCCGAGAGCATCGCCGCTGCACACGCCGCCCGCGGCCCCGACCGATACACCGCGCTGCGATCGATCTGGCGCGCCTGGGATCAGGACGATCCTGCAGCCGTCGAGCGCGCGCTGCACGATCTCACCACCGACGGCGACCCCGCCCACCGCGCCTACGCGTCGCTGCTCGAAGCCTACGCCCGCAGGCGCAGGGGCGATCTCGACGGTGCCCGCTCGCGCATCAAGTCCCTCGGCTTCGTCAACCAATGGCTGGTCGTCGGTCCCTTCGACAACGAAGGTCGCGCGGGCTTCGGACGGGTGCTCGAGCCGGAGCCTGCGTTGACCCGCGGGCTCGATGTGCAGCGCGCTTTCCAGGGCAAGGAGCGCCCGGTGCGTTGGCGATCCATCCCCGACGCCTACCCCTTCGCCTGGGTCGATCTCGGGGATCTGATGCGCCCTCGCGACAAGATCTGCGGCTATGCGACCACCTTCGTGCGCGCGCGCAACGCCGCCGCGCCGCGCTCTGCCAGCGTGTGGATCGGCGCGTCCGGCGCCTTTAAAGCCTACTTCAACGGCGAGGAGATCCTCTCCGATCCGGCCTATCGCGACCTCGACTCCGATCGCATGGCGACCTCGATCACCCTGGCGCCCGGATGGAACCAGTTGTCGCTCAAGGTCTGTGCCGACGACAGCCCGCCGATGCTCTCGGTGCGTCTGGCCGACAATCGCGGCGCTCCCGACGCGTCCCTCGAAGCCTCAGCCGATCCGAACCTGGCGGAGCAGGCGTCGCGCAGTCTGGTCGTGCGCAAGGGAGTCGGCGCTGCGGACGGCAAGGTGGTGCTCAAGGCGGAAGGCAAGCAGGCCGAGGTCGAGACGGCGACGGGGCCGGCGAAGCGGCCTGCTCCTGCGGGTGGACCTGCCGGTCCGCTGCAGCAGTTCCAGCGGATCGCCGCGAACAAGGGCGCCGACGCCGCGATGCTCGAGGCCCACGCCCGCTATCTGCTGTTCACGGGCGGCGACGATCCCGCGGAGAACAAGACCCGAGAGCTCGCTCGACACGCTGCGGAAAAGGCCCCCTCCGTGGAACGCCTCCTGCTCGCCGCCGCCGTCGCCGAGGACCGCAACCAGTCGCGCGAGTGGATCGACAAGGCCGAGCGCTTCGCGCGCGACCCCAACGACGTTCGGATCCTGCTGGCCCAGGCCCGTCTCGCACGTACCAGCCCCAACTGGCGCGACGCCGTCCCGCTGTTCGATCGCGTCCTGTCGCTTGCCCCCGACAACACCGAGGCAATCCTCGGCCGCGTGGACCTCTTCAACGAGGCCGGCCTCAAGCGCACCGCCCTGGTCACCCTCGAGCGCGCCGTCGAGCGCACCCCGCGTTCCGTCGCCCTGCTCAGCGCCACCGCCGCGCAGCTCTCCAGCCTCGACCGCCAGGCCGAGTCCACCGAGCTGTCGGAGCGCTACTCTTCGTACCGCTTCGACGACATCACGTGGATCTCCTCGCGCGTGCAGCTTGCGGTCGCACAGCGCAACAGCGCCCTCGCCGAGCATTGGATCCAGCGCCTCGTGTCGATCGATCCCGGCTCCGCCCACGCGCTCGGCGTCGCGGCCAACGCCTACTTCCGTCTCGGCATGCACGACAAGTCCCTCGCTATGTTCGATCGCGCCCTGGAGCTCGCTCCGGAGGACGTCGACACCATGCGCGAGAAGGCGGCGATGCTGGGCGACCTCGGGCGTCGCAGCGAGCAGCTCTCGCTGTTGCGCAAGGTGCTCGCCCTGCGGCCGCAGCTTCGCGAGGTCCGCGACTACCTCGAGCACGTGGAGCCTTCGCGTCCCAAGGCCGACGAGGCCTGGGCCTGGGAGCCCGATCGCTTCCTGAACCTGCGCAACACCTCGGCGCAGGGCTTTCACCAGCGCACTCTGCGCAGCCTCCAGGTCACCACCGTCTACGAGAGCGGGCT
Source organism: uncultured Polyangiaceae bacterium (assembly GCA_964393505.1). Taxonomy (GTDB): domain Bacteria; phylum Myxococcota_A; class Polyangia; order Polyangiales; family Polyangiaceae; genus JACRCQ01. The sequence goes on along the minus strand of CAYMUE010000147.1, from coordinate 2,597 downwards.
GTCCAGCCGCTTCCACCAGATCGTCTACCAGCCCCTCACCGACGAGGCCGCCGCCTCCGCACGCGAATACGCCTTCGTCTACCAGGCCGATCGCGAGTCGGTCCAGCTCCGAGGCGGTCGCGTGTTCCGCGCCGACGGCCGCGTGGACGAAGCGATCGAGACCAACGAAGGCCCCGCCGACGATCCCGACATCGCGATGTACACCTCGGCGCGGACCTTCTACGTCCACTTCCCCAAGGTCAACAACGGCGACATCGTCGAGCTGCGCTACCGCATCGAAGACGTCACCGCACAGAACACATTCGCCGACTACTTCGGCGAGGTCTTCTTCCTGCAGTCCTCCGCCCCGGTCAGCAACGCCGAATACGTCGTCGTCGCCCCCAAGAGCCGCCCCCTGCACGTGCGCGCCTCCAACCTCCCCGGCCTCGTGCGCGAGGACAAGGACCTGGCCGACAGCCACCAGATCCGCTTCTTCCTCCCGACCTCCAGCCCCATCCTCCCCGAGCCCACCATGCCCCCCTGGGCCGAGCTGCTCGGCAACGTCCACGTCTCCACCTACAAGTCCTGGGACGACGTCGGCCGCTGGTACTGGGGCCTCGCCAAGGATCAGCTCGTTCCCGACGACGAGGTCAAGGCGCTCGTCGAGCGCATCACCAAGGGACTCACCACCGAGCAGGACAAGGTGCGCGCCGTCTACAAGTATGTCGTACAACGAACGAGATATGTCGCGCTCGAGTTCGGCATCTACGGCTACAAACCCCGCCGCGCCTCCCAGACCTTCGCCCGCGGTTGGGGCGACTGCAAGGACAAGGCCGCGCTCATCGTCAGCATGCTCCGCGTCGCCGGCATCCCCGCCAGCATGGTCCTCGTTCGTACCAGCATGCGCGGCGCCTTCCCCAGCGACCCCGCCAGCCTCGCCCCCTTCGATCACGCCATCGCCTACGTCCCCTCGATGGACCTGTATCTCGACGGGACCGCGCAGTTCACCGGATCGCGCGAGCTCCCGGCCTTCGACCGCGGCGCTCTCGCCCTCGTGGTCGGAGAGAACGGATCGCGCCTCGTCAACCTCCCCGAGCCTCCCGCCGAGGATACCCGGCGAAGCCGTCAGCTCGAGGCCACCCTCGCCCCCAACGGCTCCGCTTCCCTCGACATGCGCATCGAGACCACCGGCGCCTTCGCACCCCAGTGGCGCGATCGCTATCACAGCCCGCAGACCCGACGCGATCGGCTCGGCCACGACATCGCCTCCGACCTTCCCGGCTTCGAGATCAACCCCGGCCCCGCGGGCATCGAGACCAGCGACCTCGAAGATATCGAGAAGCCCGCAAGCGTCCACGTCCGCGGCCGCGCACCACAGTTCGCCCGTCGCGAAGGCGATGACCTCTCGGTGCCCGTCGCCCCGGGCGAACGCTTCGTCGCCTCCCTCGCCACCCAGTCGCAGCGCAAGCTCGACATCAAGCTGCGCTACGCCTCCGTCCTCGACGACACCTGGACCGTGCGCATCCCCCAGGGCTTCGTCGCCAAGTCCCTCCCCGCTCCGACCAGCGGCTCGACCCCCTTCGGTTCCTATGAGGTCACCGTGGAGCGCAAGGACAACGCAGTCTCGGTGCACGCCAAGGTCGCGTTCCGCAAGACCCGCATCACGCCCGCGGAGTATCCGGCCTTCCTCGCGTTCTGCGAGCAGGCCGACCGCGCCCTCGCCCAACGCCTCGTCGTTGGCAAGCCCGCCCCCGTTGCAGGCACCACCTCGCCCCGGTGAGCCTTCGCGGCCGCACACGGTCGTTTCTACGCAGCCTATTTCCCGAGTTCTTCGATGCTGATCCCCAGCAACGAAGCCACCTCGGCAGGAGACTGGCCTGCAGCGAGCAACGCGCGCGCTGCGTCGCGAACACGTTCGCTTGCGCGCCGCGCCTCGAGCTCGGCTCGTTCAGCCCTCGACTCGACTTGTGCGACTTTCGACTCGGCCTGGGCTGCCTTCGTCTCGGCCTGGGCTGCCTTCGTCTCGGCCTGGGCTGCCTTCGACTCGGCCTGGGCTGCCTTCGACTCGGCCTGCGCTGCCTTCGACTCGGCCTGCGCTGCCTTCGACTCGGCCTGCGCTGCTTTCGACTGGGCCTGGGCTGCAATCGAATCGCCTCGCTCGGTCCCGGTCGGCAACGCCCGCCCGTCATCGTCGATCCAGCGCAGCCACAGCTCATCGACCTGCTGGTAGGTGCCGCGTTGCACACCGAGCCACAGTCCCAGCATCTTGCTCCGGAACCATCCTCGCTCGTCCGGAGCCATCGGCTCGTACTCGCCCCGATCGGCGTCGAGCCGATAGCCCTCGAGACGCTTCTCGAACGGGTCGTACAGGAAGTACTCGGGCGTTCGCAGGACGCGCGCGAAGATGCGTTTCTTCTCTCCGCGGTCGACTGCCTCGGTGGACGGCGACGTAATCTCGATCACGACATCGGGGGTGCGGCCTCCCTCTTCCCACACGACCCAAGAGCGCCGAACCTTCCTGGTCGTGTCGAGCACCACGAACACGTCGGGGCCGCGGAAGTCATTCTTCTTGGACTGCAGCTCGCTGAAGTACACGAACATGTTGCCGCCGACGTAGA
>CAYMUE010000146.1:0-17324 GCA_964393505.1 uncultured Polyangiaceae bacterium | reverse complement strand
CAGCGCTGGGGTCGGCAACGGCGGCAGCGCAGGCGGGGGCAACGGCGGCAGCGCCGGGAATGACGCGGGGGTGAGCGACGCGACCTCCGACAACCCCGCCACGCCCGATGCCAACCCGCCCGATCAATCACTCCCTGCCAAGACCTACGACGTCGTGGTCGTGGGCGCCGGCTCGGGCGGTGTGGCGGCGGCGATCCAGGCCGCGCGCCTCGGGGCCAAGGTCGCCCTGGTCGAGGAGACCGACTGGGTGGGCGGACAGATGACGACAGCCGGTGTCTCGACCATGGACGGCGGCTTCGGCCCGCCCACCGACACCGGAATGTACGACGAGTTCAGGAAACGCGTCGTCCAGTACTACGCCGATCCCGTCCGCTTCCCGCCGTCGGGCAAGTCCGTCGGCACCTGCTACTGGTCCAACTCCACGACCTGCTTCGAGCCCTTCGTGGGGCAGCAGATACTGCGGCAAATGCTGCAGTCGACGTCGGTCGCGCTCACCCTGCGACGCACGGTGACTGCAGTGCATCGCAGCGGCAACAGGGTCACGGGGGTGGTGCTCGACGATGGCCAGCAGCTCAACGCACACGTGGTGGTGGACGCGACGGAGCGAGGGGATCTGCTTCCCTTGGCGGGGGCGGCGTATCGAATCGGACGCACGACCGGGGGGACCAGCGATCCGGAGGCGTGCATCCAGAGCCTGACGCATCTCGCGATCATCAAGCGGTATCCCAACGGGTTGCCGGCGGGGTTCTCGATCGCATCGCCGCCGCCCGGATATGCCCAGGTCAAGCCACTGTTCGCGAGCATCGTGACGAGCTCGGGCAGTCAGGGATTCCCCATCAACTACCCGGTCAACTGGGACTTCCACTCGGCCTACCGCGGGCTGCCCGACTCCTCGAATCCCTCCAACTACATGGCATCGCAGTCCTCCCTCATCACCAAGACGGGAGTGAACTGGGCCAACGACTACCCTGGCTACAAGATGGTCTCGAACGCCGCCCAGTGGGTCGACACGCTGAAGACATCGTATCTCGAGAACGCGACGACGCGGCACGCGGTGGACTGCGATGCGAAGCTCACGACGCTGTCGTTCGTGTACTACCTGCAGCACGAGCTGGGTCACGCGGACTGGTCCGTGGCCAACGACGAGGGCTACGACACCCCCCACAACCTGCAGTCACCGGATTGCGCCAACATCCCCCCGGAGCTCGAGACCCTCGAGCATCACCTCGCCTTGTATCCCTACGTGCGCGAGAGCCGCCGCATCGTCGCCCTGCACACCCTCACGGCCAAGGAAATCAAGCGCACCAACGGTGCGCCCGCCTCCACCAACTTCGACTCGTCCATCGCCGTCGGCACCTACCCCACCGACCTGCACAACTGCGATGCCAGCTCCCAGCTCGAGTCCTCTCTCGGAGAGACCGCCGCCGACGCGTCGGGCTCCGGACCGTTCCAGGTCCCGATGGAGAGTCTGATCCCCGCGAGCCTCGATGGCCTGCTCGCGGCCGAGAAGAACATCGGCGTGTCGCGTCTCGCCAACGGCGCGATCCGGCTGCAGCCCATCACCATGTCCACCGGACAAGCCGTCGGCGTCCTGGCCGCGCTCGCCGCGCAGTCGGGCCAGCAGCCCCGGAACGTGCCGGTGCTCGACGTGCAACAGGAGCTGCTCGCAGCGAAGAGCGCGCTCTCGCGCTTCACCTACGACGACGTGCCATTGACATCGGGTTCTTGGATCCACGTTCAACTGCTCAGCACCTACGGCAACATGATCGGGACCTCGACCAGCCACTTCGGGCTGGCCGACGACATGAACCGCGCGCAGGCCGCGACCCTGCTTGCGCGAGTGCTGAAGCTGAACACGTCGAGCCCGCCCGCGACTCCGACCTTCGGCGACGTACCCAAGACGCACTGGGCGTATCCGTACGTGGAGGCGATGGCGAAGGCCGGAATCACCTCCGGCTGCCAGGCGAGCCCTCCGCTGTTCTGTCCCGACAACCCCGTGACACGCGCTCAGCTCGTGACCCTCGCAGTCCGTGGGCTGAAGCTCGATCCTTCCACGGCGCCCTCGACCCCGTACTACACCGACGTCCCGGCTTCGCACCCGCTGTTCTCCTTCGTCCAGCTCGCCAAGCAGCAGGGGTTGTTGTCCTCGTGCGGAGCCTCGACCTTCTGTCCCGATGTCGCGGCCAGGCGCTCCGCGGGCGCCGAGATCGGCTACGTGATGATGCTGAAGTGAGGCCAAGCGCGTGCCCCGGCACCCGGAGCGCGCGCGGCGCGACTACGGCGATCGGGGCGGCGCAGCCGAGGCCGATGCTGGGGACGAGGCCGAAGCCCCGGGGGCGACCGGCATCTCCGTGCAGACCGCGAGGATCTTGGGGCTGACCAGGACCGGGTCGAGCACGGCCTGGGGCTCGCTCTCGCGCCACTTCTGGCACGACGTCGCGGCGAGCCCCTGCGCATCCAGCGCGACATAGGCCTCGGTGAGCGAACGATGAATGTCCGCCTGCTGCGGCCTGGTCAGCTCGCCCGAGGTGAGCATCCGCGTCCCGCGCACGACCGCCTCGAGATAGCGCCCTCCGCGGACCTCCGCGAACAGCGCGGGCAGCTCGTTGGCCGCCTTGCGCTGCGCATCGCGAGCCGAGCCGGCCGCTTCGGATCGGACCAGCGCGTCGGCCTGCGACGCTTCCAGCCTGCCAGCGTCGGTCAGGGGCAGGTCGGTGAGCGGCACGAGCACGACATCGCCACGCCGCACCGTGTGGCCGCCGACGTCGTTGTACCGATCGAGCATCCACGCGCTCTGGTTGTCCGCGAAGAACTTCGAGGCGACCGAGGGGATCGTCTCTTCCTTCTGCACGACGTACCGCAGGTTGTAGGGCACGACGATCTCGGCGCCGTCCTCCGGCGGCTGCCACGACTTGGCGTGGTTGGCCTGCGCGAGGACCTCCGCGCGACGCTCGTCGCCGAGCAGCTCCTTGGCGAGTGCGGACCAGGTGTCGCCGCTCGAGATCCTGCGATGTCCGAGGGCGGGAACCTCGAGGATCATCCCGGGCACGATCGACGTCCCGCCGCAGGCGTCGAGCTGGTTGGCGTGCACGAGGATGCGCTCGTATTGGATGCGCCCGTAGATCCGCTCCGCGATGCTGGCGAGGGTCTCGGTCTTCTGCACGACGTGAGGAAACGCGTGGGCAGGGAGCACGCAGAGCGCGGCGGCCACGCCGACAGCTAGGGTTGCGGCGGATTGGAAGCGGAGCACGCGGGCGATGGTAGCACCGGCGAGGGCTCGGTGCGCGCGCGACGCCACACCGCGGCCGCGAGGATGCACAGCAGCGGCGCCAGGGGCATGTGGTAGCGGTCCTCGCCGAAGAACACCACGTGGACGACATCGAAAGTCAGCAGCGACCACGCGACGAACCACCCCACGGCGTCGGGCTTCGGAGACCCGGGCCGCGGAAGCATCCCCAGAACGGGAATCCAGAGCGCCAGCGGCCAGAACGTGTGCGTGTCGCCGGACCATGCGACCCATACGAGCGCCGCCGTCACGAGCCACAGCGCCGCCTCCGTTCCCACCGCCTTCCACCTGCGCTCGCGCACCTGCTTCCTGCCGATCGCCCCGAGGAACCCGAAGGCCGCAATCGACAGCAGCAACCTGTGGAAGGTCGTCAGCCCCTCTCGCCAGCGCACGCGACGGTCCTCCGGCCAGGCCAGCGGATCGGCGGTGCGCAGGTACTCGATCGCGAACGACTCGTGATTGAAGCTATGGTCGAGCTTGATCGGGGCCAGCCCGATCCAACGTTTCGGATCACGACGTATCGCCTCGATGCCCAGGTGTGCCCAGCACCGGTCCTGCTGCACCTGGCCCGTGACGACCTTGCATCCGTCCGACGCGCGCAGCGTTTCGAACCGCCCCGTGGCGCGCTCGAACGCTCCGATGGCCAGGTTCCAGCCGCCATTGGTGGACACGAACGCGCACCCGTCCATCACCCGGCAGTTGCGCAGCGTCCACGGCACCGTGATCGCGAACGCGACCGCCGTGACCAGCGCCCCCCGCGCGATCACGTGGCCGACCGCCCTGCGCGAAGTGACGAGGTTCGAGAGGGCGAGGCCGAGGGCCGGAGCGATCAGGATGTTGGGCGGGCTGACCAGGGCGGCGAGGCCGACGACGGCGCCGGACAGGATGGCTCCGCGCACGGGGCGCCGGTGCCCGTCGCGCAGCGCGAGCCAGAGCGCCGCCAGCGGAAGCACGCCGGAGAGCAGCTCGGTCATGACCAGGCCGCTGTAGACGATCATCCCCGGGTGCACCGCACACAGGGCCGCGGCTGCGCGCGCGCGCCATGGGGACATCACCCGCAGCGACACCCGGTGCACCAGCGCCACCATCAGCGCGCCCAGCACCGCGTTGGCCACCGTCGCCGCGTGCGGACCGTCCCCGAACACCTTGTACACCCCCGCAAGGAACCCGCTGTAGCCCACCGGGTAGTGGCACCACGGGTGCCACCGCGCCACCCCGCCGATCATCACGTCGTCGGAGTAGCCTAGCCCCGCGGCGATCCGACGCGCCCCGAAGTCGTAGTAGTGACCGTCCCAGACCGGCTCGCGGGCCCACGCCAGCGCGACGTACAGGCGGGGCGCGAGGGCTGCGACCGCCGCGATCGCGGTGAAGGCCGCGTCCTGCGGCCACCTGCTGCGCTGCGCCGGGGCTTCCATCGCGATCCGCCGTTGCACCTCACTCGCGGCCGCGCGCCGCGAGCGTGTCGCGCATGCGACGGATATAGGTTCTCACGACCTGGGCGGGGTCGAGCTTGAGCTGACGCGCCAGCAACTGCACGAAGCCGCGCACGTAGACCTCCGCGGGCAGGTCATCGTATCGCTCCGCCTCGAGCGCGTTCAGATGCGCCACCGTGATCTTGGTGCGCGTGGAGATCTCCTGCAGGTCGATGCCGTTGGCCTCCCGGATGCGACGCAGCATGTCGCCGGAGAACTCCGTCTCGGGGTGCAGCTCGCGGGCCAGCTCCGCCTGCAGCAGCAGCTGGTCCGGCGTCAAACCCTGCCGCGTGTCCGTGCTCTGACGCTCGTCCTCCAGGTCCGGGAACGTCGAGATGTTGTAAGCCCGCCGACGCACCGGATCGAGGATCGTGTCGTAGGCCTCCTGGATCAGTCCGAGCTCCGAGCGGACCTGGTTCTCGTCGATGAGCGACACCAGCGGAAGGCTTCCCGGCGCGAACAGCTCGCGCTGACGCTTGTACGCCTTGCGCACCTCCTCGTCCGATGCCCCCCGCCCCACGCCGAGCACGTCGTAGAGCGTCGTGCGCTTGTCCCGAATCGCCGCCGGCGCCGGGATCGATACCCGCGTCTCCGGCGTCCCCGCCAACGCCACCACCCGCCGCGCGATCCGCTCCAGGTTGCGCGCGCTCTTCGCCGTCGGGCTGTCCACCAGCAACGGCCTGCGCCTACGCGCCGTCAGCCACGCCTGATCGTCCTGCTCCACGTGACCGACGTACTCGACGTCGATTCCCAGATAGCGCTCCGACATGCCCTGCATGTACGGGCCGAGCTCCAGGTCGTTGCGCAAGCGCGTCTGGTTCACCACGAGCTTCGCGTGGACCCGCTGCATCTGCGCCATCGCGATCTCGGCAAGCGCCGTGTCGTGCCGAGCAATCGCCGCGTGTACCTCGAGCGGTGAGGGCAGCGGAGGCAGCTCGTGCAGGGAGCGCTCCAGCAGGCGCAGCTTGAACCGCTCCTTCATCAACGCCCTGCGCAGCTGGCGCAGATACAGCGCCCGAAGGAACCGGTACGTCGCCTCCACCGCCGAGGGATCCGGGATCGTCACGCAAATCCCCACGTCCGCCGACAAGAACAGATCCAGCGTCGCCGGCGACGTCCCAGAGCCGAGGTGCACCAGGATGTAGTCCGCGGGAAGCGACCGGAGCCGCGTGATCCAACGCACCTTGCGACCGGGCCGGAAGGGCGAGGCGGCCATCGGATCGTAGGCCGAGGGGAGCAGCCGCAGACCGGGCACGACGGTCTCGACTGGGGCGACGCTCAGGCTCTCGACATCCTCGGTGCTCGCCAGCGGCGTCTTGTCCAGCCCGAGCTGGATGTGCAGGCTCGAGCCCGCAATGTCCGCGTCGGTGATCAGCACCTCGCGCCCCAACTGCGCCAGGTACACCCCGAGGTTCACCGTCAACAGGCTCTTACCGACTCCGCCACGACCGCCGCCGATCGTGATGATGTGACGCACTCGCGTCAGATCCGCCGTGCGTCCCGCGGCGGTCCCGCCTTGCTCCTGGTCCAGCTCATCCATGAATCGGGCCGCATTATCCACCACAGTCCAGGGCGCGATCCCAGCGAGATCGTCCGCCGCCGGAGCCCCGCCCGAACCTCACAGCCCCGATGCCGGACGCACCACCCTCTTGCCGTCACCCGCAGACGCAGGCGTCGAGGCCACCGTCGCGGGGGCCCGGGCGCTCGAGACACTGCTCTCCGCAGGCGTCGCAGGCCGCCCCGCGGTCTTCGATGGGGTCGCGGCCGACGGTGCAGCAAGCGTCTTCGCTTCGGCAGGTGAGTCCGTGGATTGCGCCACCGGCGGCTGCGCTGCAGCGGGCGACGCATCCGGCGCGGCGTGCTCCGCGCGCGGAGGCTCCGAGGGCCCGGCGGGCGGAGATGCTTCGTGAGCCGACACGTTCCCGCGTCCACGCAGCACGAAGACCCCGACCCCGACCGCAATGACAACAGGCAGCGCGAAGGCCGCGACGACCCACGACCACGGAGGCTGACGCGGTCCCGTGGCAGGGGGGATCGTCGCGATCCTTTGCCTCGAGACCGCCGGAGACTCGGGCTGCAACCCCCCGTCGTGAGCCGCGCAGGGAGGCAGAACGCTCGGGGATGCGGCGGCCAGGGCGAGCCGCGTCGGAGCATTCTGCTCCGCCACCGCCGGCAGCATCTCGGTGCCCGTCGGGCCCGTCATCGGTACGGACTCCAACGCCGCAGGCGTCGGAGCGTCGCGATCCACTGGCAGAAGCACCTCGATCCCCTGCGTCAGCTCGGCCAGCGCGGCATCGTTCACCCGCCTCGGAGCCACAGCCCCCCGCTCGTTCACCGTCGGCGGGCCCTTCGGTAGTGCAACCGCCTCCGACGCCACATGCCCGCCACGAATCTCGCTGAGATCGTGCAACTGCTCGAGGGCCGGGTTCGGCTGAGGCGTCACGACGACGGCCCACGGCTCGAGCGGTTCGCCAACCGCGCGGCGCAGCTCGGTCGCGAAAGCATCGGCCGTGGCGAAGCGCACCGCGGGCGCAGGGGCGCTCGCACGCGCGATCGCCGCCTCGAGCTCCACCGGCACCCCGAGCGAGGGATCGAGTGCCGGAAGACGCCCGTCGAGCTTGGCCGCGAAGATCTCGTGCACGTCATCGCCCGGGAAGGCCGGGCGCCCCGCGAGGGCCTCCCACAGCACAAGGCCCGCGGCGTAGACGTCGGCGCGCTTGTCCACCGCCGTCCCCGCTGCCTGCTCCGGCGCCATGTACCGCGGCGTTCCGACCGTCATCCCCGCTCCGGTGATCTGCTGCGCCGGCATCGATGCGTCGATGGCCTTCGCGATGCCGAAGTCCAGGAGCTTCACGATGCCGCTGCGACATACGAAGACGTTCTCCGGCTTGACGTCCCTGTGCACCATCTGCGTCGAGTGCGCAGCCGCGAGCCCGTCGAGCGCCTGCGCCACCACCCGCACCGCCGCGCTCGCCCCGAGCTTGCCCCGGTGACGCACCAGATCCCGCAGCGTGCAGCCGTCGAGCAGCTCCATCACGTAGAAGATTCGACCGTCGGACGCCGCAGCCAGGTCGTAGACCTCGACCAGGTTCGGGTGCTTGAGACGCGCGAGGGCGCGCGCCTCGACCCGCAGACGCTCCTCGAGATCGCTTCGTCCGGCGAAGTGGCGCGCGAGGACCTTCAGGGCCCTGCGCGTGCCGAGCAGACCGTGCTCGACCTCGAAGACCTCGCCCATCCCCCCTTGGCCCAGGGGTCGAACCACGCGGTAGGCCGTGCCGGGGATGAGCGTGCCCGGTGCCCAGGTCGAAGGGGTGGGGAACGAGGAGTTCACAGAGGCGATTCCAGCACGACGCGGCAGCGCGCCCGGTCGATACGAGCAGAGCGCGCCCGGCGGTCGGAATCAAGAGGAGAACGGTCTGCCGAGGCTACTCTTTGGGAGCGGCGTACGCGGCCGACATGCACGCGTACGAGTCCTCGCAGTTCGGGTCCGCGCAGTCGATCATCCCGTCCCCGTCGTTGTCCAGCTTGTCCGAGCAGTCGGCCTCGAACGGCGCAGCGTAGTCCGACTGGTTGCACACCGACGAGTTGTCACAGTCATCGTCGGCACAGTCCACCTTGCCGTCGTCGTCGTTGTCCTGCTTGTCGTCGCAAGCGAACTCGTACGGCGCCATGTACGCCGGCGCTGCACACTGATTCACGCAGTCGTCGTCCGCGCAGTCCACCTTGCCGTCGTAGTCGTTGTCCTTGTCGTCGTCGCAGATCTCGAACGGCGCCGCATACTCCGCCGTCGTGCAGTTCGGCGCACCCGCGCAGTCGTCGACGTCCGCGCAGTCGATCTTGCCGTCGTAGTCGTTGTCCTTGTTGTCGTCGCAGTCCTCGGTCGGAGCCATGTACGCCGGCGCCGAACACTGGTTCTTGCAGTCGCCGTCCGCGCAGTCGATCAGCCCGTCGCCGTCGTTGTCCTTGTTGTCGTGGCAGTCCACTTCGGTCGCCCCACCGTCCGGCCCCGGCGCGGCGTACAGCGCCTGGATGCACTCCGGCGCGTTCGCACAATCACCGTCGGCGCAGTCAATGTTCTTGTCGCCGTCGTTGTCCTTGCCGTCGTCGCAGACCTCCGACCCGCCTCCGCCCCCGCCGCTGCCCGCGGCGCCTTCGTCCACCGACCCGCTGCACGCCGTCAGCCCGCACGCTGCGAGCCCCGCCACAGGAAGCACCACCGGCAGCTTCCACCACTGGTGCCTCGGACGCTCGATGCGACGTCGGGTGTCGAGCATCTGGCAGAGTTCTTCCAAGTAAGCCTTCACGGCGTCGGCATGCGGGTTCGATGGCATGGCACAATCCTCCAAGTGGGCAGCATATCATGCAGTCGGTGTTCCATCGACCAGAACGCCGAAGACGTCCAGCAAGCCGAAGGCGGGACGCGCCGGTGCGGGCCAACGGTCAACGGGTGCGTGGCATCATGTGGCACAGGTCACGGCGGTCGAGGGCCGGGGGCGAACGCGCCGAAGCCCCGATCCGAACCGAGCGCACCCGTACGGCACGTGGGCTGCAGGCAGGCCCCACCCGACTCCGCTACACTCCTCGGACCCCCACCATGATCAAGCTCCTGCGAAAGCTCGGCTACTTCCCCCGGTTGTGCGTCTGGGAACTCACCCTCGCCTGCAACATGAACTGCCGGCACTGCGGCTCCCGAGCAGGCCGTCCTCGCGACGACGAGCTCACGCCCGAAGAGGCCCAGAAGCTCTGCCATGAGCTGGCCGCGCTCAAGTGCCGTTGGCTCACCCTGGGCGGCGGCGAGCCGCTGATGCGACGCGACTGGCCGGAGATCGCGCGGACGTTGATCGGTCTGGGGGTCAACGTGAACATGGTGACCAACGGCAAGGCGTGGGGACCGGACACCGCGGCGCTGGTCAAAGACGTGGGGCTGGAGAGCGTGGCGTTCAGCCTCGACGGGCTCGAGGGGACGCACGAGTACGTGCGTCGCTCGCCGGGGCTGTATCGTCACGTGCTGTGGGCCATCGACGAGTGCCGCAGGGTGGGCGTGGTGCCGAGCGTGATCACCACGATCAACAAGCGCATGCTGCCGGAGCTCGACGCGCTGCGAGCCGTCCTTGCGGAGCACGGAGTGCAGCGCTGGCAGGTCCAGCTCGGCAATCCGAGCGGCAACATGTCGGACAACCGCGACCTGGTCATCGACCCCGAGGATCTGCTCGACATCATCCCGCGCATCGCTACCCTCTGCCGCGATCCCAAGCGCCCCAAGATCTTCCCCGGCCACAACGTGGGCTACTTCGGCGACGTCGAGGCCGACATGCGCGATCGCGGCGGCGCCATCCCATTCTGGGTCGGCTGCACCGCGGGCTGCTCCGTGATCGGCATCGAGAGCAACGGCAACATCAAGGGCTGCCTCTCGCTCCCGTCCTCCCGCAACGGCATCGACACCTTCGTCGAAGGCAATATCCGCGAGCGCTCCCTCGAGTCGATCTGGCGCGACCGCAACGCCTTCGCCTACAACCGCAAGTTCGCCGTGCGTCAGCTCGACGGCTTCTGCCGTACGTGCGACTACGCCGACATCTGTCGCGGCGGCTGCGCCTGGACCGCGTTCTCCCACACCAGCTCGCGCTACGACAACCCGTACTGCTACTGGCGCCAGGTGAAGCTTCGCGAGCAGCGCGAGGCCGCCGCGCGCGAGGCGGAGCCCACCCCCGTGGGCTGAGCTCAAGCCGGCTCGACCGCCTCCACGCGCATCGCCACCGCGTTGCCTCCCCGCCAGGTGTCCCGACGCAACCGCCCCAGGACGTTCGCTCGCGCCAGCGCGGAAATCTCTGCAGCCCGCTCCCCCATCGACAGCCCGAAGCCGTGCAACGGCTCCCCCGCCGGCGTCTGCATCTTCACCTGTAGGTGGCCCCCCTTCACCGCCTGCGCCCGCAGCACCGTCACGCCGGGCACGACCATGACCGGCGACGGGTTCGTCACGCCGCAAGGCTCGAGACGCCCGAGATCCTCGACGACGTCGAGCGCGCGGTCCCCCTCGTGCAAGCGCACCTCTGCGTGCCGCGCAGCTCCCGCCGTCGGCTCTCCCCCACCCATCTCCTGCACCGCGGCGTTGAACAGCTCGCGGAACCGATCGAGCGCCTCCGGTCCCACGTGCACCCCCGCCGCAGCTTGGTGGCCGCCGAAGCTCATCGGCGCGTCCTTGCACCTCGAGAGCAGATCGTACAGACGCGACCCCGCCGGACCGCGCGCAGAGCCGCGGCCCGTCGCCCCCTCGAACGCGACCACCACTGCCGGCCGCCCGAACCGCTCCACCAGCTGCGCCGCGACGATCCCCACCACCCCAGGGTGCCATCCCTGCCGCCCCACGACGATCGCCGGATCGTCGCAGAAACCCTCGCGCTCGATCTCCTCGAGGGCCTCGGCCGCGATGCGCGCCTGGATCTGACGACGCTGCGTCCGCAGCTCCTCGAGCTGCGCGGCTCCCTCCCGCGCAAGGGTGGGATCGCTCGCCATCAGCAGATCGAGGGCGGGACGCGCGCTGCCGAGCCGCCCGGGCGCGTTGAGCCTCGGCGCGATGTCGAAGGCGATCGTGTCCGAGGTCACGCCCGCGTCGAGCGCGACGTTCGCCAGGCTCGCGAGCCACCGCAGGCCCGGACGCGGCGAGCTCTGGATCATCCGCATGCCGGCCCTCACCAGCACGCGGTTGTCGCCGTCCAACGGCACCACGTCGGCCACCGTCCCGATGGCCACCAGATCGAGCCACCGCCGCACGTCGAGACGGCTGTCGAGCGCCGCGCGCAGGCCTGCAGCGAGGCTCAGGGCCAGTCCGCAGGAGGACAGGTTCTTATACGGAAATGGACAGTCGGGTCGGTGCGGGTTGAGGAACGCGACGACCGGGATCGGCTCATCGGGCACCAGGTGATGATCGATCACGACGACGTCGACGCCGGAAGAGCGCAATCGCTCCAGACGCGGATGATCGCTGGAGCCGCAGTCGCACGTGATGAGCAGCGACGGCCGCGCCTCGAGCACCCGGCTCGCGGCCTCGTCGGTCAGCCCGTAGCCGCCTCCGAAACGATCCGCCAGCAGCGGCTCGATGTCCCCCCCCAGAGCCGTGATCACCTCGGTCAGGATCGCCACCGACGTGATCCCGTCGCAGTCGTAGTCGCCGAAGATCGCGATGCGCTCGCGCGCTCGGATCGCCCTCGCGATCCTGTCCACCGCAGCGGCTCGCCCCGCCATCTCGTGCGGCGGCGTGAGCTGCCCCAGCCGCGGATCCAGGAATCGACGCGTCTCGTCGTCGTCACCCCGCCCCCGACGATGCAGCACGTCCGCAAGCGTGACCGTCACCCCCAGCGCGCGTGCGAGCGCCAGGGCTTGCGGTCCAGCGGGATCGGGCAGGGCAATCATGCAGGCCGCGGCCATCGCCCGGTGCCCGGCCGACGTCAAGCGAGGCTGCCGCACGCCCCGTCGCGTTGCTGGCGCCGACGCTCGGCGCGGAACGATCCAACCGTGCAGTCGATCGCCGCATCGTCGCAACCGACTGGCCAACGCATGCGCTTTCGGATTGAATGGAGAGCCTCCGGTCTCCCGCGACGACGCCGGGACCGCCGGAAGAGGAGAGAGCCATGCGGACCCGCTACTTCTTGATCGTGATTGGCGCCGCAGCGTCCCTGGGGATGCTGTGGGGATGCGGCGATGACGACGGCGACCCGAGCGGGGCCGCCGGGCAGGGCGAAGCGGGCGCGGCAGGGGAAGCGGGCGCGGCAGGGGAAGCGGGCGCGGCAGGGGAAGCGGGCGCGGCAGGGGAAGCGGGTGCGGCAGGCCAGGCCGGCGCGGCAGGCGGATCGACCTGCGGCACGAGCCCGGCCGATCACACCGAGTGCCTCACGGCCGGCGGCATCACGGCCGGCCACCTGCCAGGGAAAGAGCAGGCAAAGACCACGTGCGTGTCGTGCCACGATTCCGATCTCGGCAAGGCTGCGAACGACCAGTGCTACGCGTGTCACGCGATCGACGGCACGCTCAACCCGCACACTGTTTCGATCTCCGGCAAGAAGCACATGAAGGCCGGGGGCGCGCACAGTCCTTCGAATCCCGCGTGCTCGGCCTGCCACCTCGACGCCAAGAGTCTGGGCGGCAATACCTGCGGCAAGTGCCACTGAGCCCACGCGCACGCGCTCATCGACATACCAAGGCGATTTCCCGACGCGATGCGCCAGACGCATTCGTGTTGGGATCTCGTGCTTCTTGCGGAGAACTCGCGCCGCGACGCGCAGAGAGGTCCTTGTTCAGGTGGGGATTGCGTTGTGCGGGAGGGGGGAGCGAATCAGCAGGGGATGGCGTGGCACCAGCCGAAGCGGTCTTCGGCGCGGCCACGGTGGATCGCGACGATTTCGTCGTGAATCCTGCGGCTGAGCGAGCCGGGCTTGCCCCCACCGATCTCCACGATGTGGCCGTCGACCATGACCTCGCTGATGGGCGAGACGACGGCGGCGGTACCGCTTCCGAACATCTCGGTGACGGCGCCCGAGTGGATGCCGGCCACCAGCTCGTCGAGGGAGATGCGGCGCTCCTGCACCTGGATGCCGAGGGCAGGGGCGAGCTGAAGGATGCTGTCGCGCGTGATGCCGCGCAGGATCGTCTCCGAGGTCGGAGGCGTGTACAGCACGCCCTTCTCGACCCAGAACACGTTGCTGGCGCCGGTCTCCTCGATGTAGCGATGCTCGAGGGCGTCGAGCCACAATACCTGATCGCAACCCTCTTTCTTCGCACGCACCGCGGAGAGCATCGAAGCAACGTAGTTCGCGCCGGTCTTGGCGGAGCCGAGGCCGCCCGGTGCAGCGCGCACCATCTCGCGCTCGACCTTCACGCGGATGCCGCTGAAGCCCTTGGCGAAGTACGGTCCGGTGGCCGTTGCGAGCACGAAGAACAGGTACGATTCGGCGGGACGCACACCGAGCGCGGCTTCGGTCGCGATGACCGTGGGGCGCAGGTAGAGCGAGGCGCCTTCGCGCGACGGGACCCAGTCCTTCTCGGTGGCGATGATCGCCTCGCAAGCCGAGATGAAGTCCGCGACAGGTATGGGCGGGATGCAGAGGCGCTCACACGATCGCTGCATGCGCTCGGCGTGCGCCTGCAAACGAAATGCGATGATGCGCCCGCCGTCCTGCTTGTGGGCCTTGAGGCCTTCGAAGGTCTCCTGCCCGTAGTGCAGCGCCATCGCGGCTGGATCAATCTTCAACGGCTCGCGCAGTACGGTCTTGCCGTCGTGCCAGCCGTGCTCTCTGTCCCACGACGCAATCACCATGTGCGGCGTGAAGACACGTCCGAAAGGCAACTCACCCTGAAGCGCAGCTTCCGCCTTAGCCCGATGAGCGGAAGCATCCCGAGGCTCGATCCTCATGGACCCGTCATCCCGCTTCGACGCCGCGGGGTCAAGCGCTGTCAGAGGGGTCCGTGCGTGCGGGGATGCTCGCCACGCGCACACGAGGCACCCTTCCCCAGCCCGCCGTCCCGAAGCCGGGAATCCCACGCCCCACGCGTCCCCTGCCGCCTCCTCACCGCAGGCACACGTCCACGATCTCGGTCGAGGTCGCTGCCTTCTCGATGCATTGCAGCGCCGAGGTCCCGATGCGCTTGCCCACGCAGCCGCGCAGCAGCTCGTCGCGCTTTCGGGCCTTGGTCTCCTCCCTGCGCTTCGCGATGGTCTCCGGGTCGGTCACCCCCTGCTCACGGAGCTGCAGCTCGACGATTCGGTCTACGATCTTTTCGCAATCGGCCTCGGAAGCGCGCCGGCAGCCGCCGCACGCGACTGCGCCGATCAGGGCGATCGCGGGGAGGGACACGATGCGGGCGAGGGAGGGGAGGTTCATGCGGGGCACGACCATGTCCGGTCCCGCGCGGGAGGGCAAGGGAGATTCTTGTACGTTTCTGGACGTTTGTGCAGGCCTTGCTACCCTTGAAGCATGAAGCGCGCGCGCGAAGCGGCTGCCACCAGCGGGACTCCCGAGGGATTCCTGCAGCGAGCCATCGCCGCCCGCTCCGCCGCCGCCCGCGCCCGCTGGGCCCGTCAGGGGCTCGCCTCCCGAAGCCCCCTGGACCGCACCACCCAGTCGATGCTCCTGCGCCAGCTGTACTTGGCCTGCTTCGAGCAGCGCGACTTCGAACGCGCCCAGGAGATCGCCGAGCAGATGGTCGAGCTCGGCGTGCTGCCCGATGTCTGCCACCACGATTTGGCTCGCGCCATGGCCGCCCTCGACGATATCGACGGCGCCGCCGGCCAGCTTCGCCTCGCCGCGCGCACCGCTCCCGCCAGCCGTCGCGGCTTCCACCTGTGGACCCTCGGCAGCCTCCTGTTCCTCGCGGAGCGCTACCCCGCAGCCCACGCCGCCCTGCTGCGCGCCCTGCGCTGGAGCACCACCGATCGCCCCCTCGTTCTGGGCCACCTCGCCCTCGTCCTCATCGCCCTCGGTCAGCCCCCAGCCGACCTCGCCACCACGATTGAGCAGCTCGCCGAGGCCCCTTGCGGCCAGGGCTACGGTCGCTTCGTGCTCGGGCTGCTCTGCCATCGCGCGGGACGACGCAAGGACGCCGAGCGCCACCTGCGGGCGTTCGTGACCCGCACCCGGGCGAGCCGCCCCGCCCTCGCGATCTCCCTATCGGGCGAGCTGATGATGGCGGAACGTCACCTGGCCGAGCTCGATGTGAACTGACCCGGACGCCGATCGGATTTCGGCTCGCTGGGCACTGGCGACCGAGGCGTTGTTGCGGCAGGCTTCGGCGCGATGTCGCACTCCACGCGCAACGCACTCGATCGACGCGGTTGGCTCCTTGCAGCCGCGGGCATGGTGGTCGCCCTGATCCTGATCACGCTGTCGTCACCCGCGCGGGCGGGCGTCGGCGATGCCTTCACCCAGGCCCTCGAGAAGGGCCCGCTCTATGCGGCGCTCGCAGCGTTCCTGGGCGGCCTGGCCGCGAGCCTGACCCCCTGCGTCTATCCCATGATCGGGATCACCGTCGCGGTGTTCGGCGCCAAGAAGGCCCGAAGCCGATGGCACGCCATGGCCCTGTCGACCACGTACGTGCTCGGCATGGCCGCGATGTACACGCCTCTCGGCGTCGCCGCCGGCCTCACCGGAAGCATGTTCGGCGCCGTCCTCGCCAACCGCTGGGTCGTCACCGGCATCGCACTCGTCTTCGTCGCCCTCGCCCTGTCCATGTTCGGTGCCTTCGAGTTCGTGCTCCCCTCGAGCCTCACCAACCGCGCTGCCAACGTCGGCGGCGTCGGCTACCTCGGCGCCTTCCTCGTCGGCCTCGTCTCCGGCGTCGTCGCGGCCCCCTGCACAGGCCCCGTGCAGACCGGCATCCTGATCTGGATCGGCAAGACCCAGAGCCCCTGGCTCGGAGGCATGACCGAGTTCCTCTTCTCCCTCGGCCTCGGCGTTCCCTTCTGGCTCGTCGGGACCTTCGCCGTCGCACTCCCCAAGAGCGGACGCTGGATGAACTGGGTCAAGTCCGCCTTCGGAGTGATCCTCCTGGTCCTCGCAGGCTACTTCCTCAAGAACGCCTTCCCGGCCGTGCTCAAGTCCCTGCCCATCGCCTCCTGGGTCCCGATCGTTGCGATCGCCCTCGGAGTCGCCGGCCTCCTCGGCGGTGCCGTGCACCTGGGTTTCGACGAGGGGCGCGCGCGATCGGTCCGCAAGCTCGCCGCGATCGCAGCCTCCGTCGTCGGCTTCGTCGTGGCCATTGCCTGGCTCGAGATGCCGCGGATCGATCCCAAGGCCGAGATCGCGTGGATGACACAGGAGAAGGACGCCCTCGCGCTCGCGGCCAGGGAGAAGCGTCCCGTGCTCGTCGACTTCACCGCGGAGTGGTGTGCTGCGTGCAAGGAGCTCGCGCGCATCACCTTTGTGCATCCCGACGTCCGCCCCGAGCTCGATCGCTTCGTGATGCTGAAGGTGGACTCGACCAACGACGACGATCCCGCGGTGATCGCCCTGAGCGAGCGCTACAAGGTGCAAGGGCTCCCGACGGTGATCCTGATCGACAGCACGGGCGAGGAGAAGCGCAGGTTCACCGAGTTCGTCGAGCCCGGGCGCTTCCTCTCCGCGCTGCGCGAGATCAAGTAGCCGCCCCGCTGCGCCTCGCCGCCCTGCCCCCCCCCTCGACCTCGCCTCCCCCCGGCACCACAACGGACGAAGACCGCGTTCGCGAGCGTGTCTGCCGGATGCCGGGCCGGCGCGGTCTGATGGGAGAGGCGAGCCACGACAGCAACGAGGTCCGGCAGCCGGAGGCAGCGGTCGACGGGTGTCGCACGGTGGCGTTGAGCCGCGGAAGACTCGAGCGGCTCGACGAGCAGGGCAGAGCGCAGCAGAGTCTCTTCCCCGACGACGAGCACGGCAGCGCGCAGCGCCGCCGCGTCTGCCGCTCACGCGCTACCACAGTGTGTTGGCTCCGAACTCGAGCTGGCGTCCGGCGATCGGTTCGCGGGCTCGACAGTCCGACGATGACGGCGAGCCACGGTGCGCGCAGCAGGACCGCGCGAAGCCGCAGCAGTCGAAAGCCGA
>CAYMUE010000145.1:15479-17386 GCA_964393505.1 uncultured Polyangiaceae bacterium | reverse complement strand
GCAGCGGTTTCCTGGAGCTTCCCGCAGGAGTCCTGCCACACGAGGTTGCTGCCTTGACACACCTTCGACGCGTGCGACGTGCACCCGGGACAGGTGGACGGTGACCATTGGCAGGTGTCGGTACAAGTGCGGACCGTCGTGCCGTCGGTCGAGCACACCTCATTCGTTCCCTTCACGCAAGGGCCAGTGCCCAGGCAGTCCCCCCACTCCGACCAGGTCCCGTCGGAGTTGCACGTCCGCGTCCGCGTGCCGCAGTTGCCGCACGACTCCGAGGCAGCCCCTGCACAGCTGAGCTTCTGCACTTCGAGCGTGCGCGCCACTGCCGCGCAGCCATCGCCCTTGCAGCAGGCTCCCTGGTACTTGACCGTCCAGAGGTAGGTGCCCTCCTCCGAGAAGACCGAAGGCCCTCCAGCGAGCTTGCTCGTCGCCGTGCCGACGTTCTCCTCGAGCTTGACGGTATTGCCGAGCTTGATGCTCAGCGTGTGGTCGATCCCGGACTTGCCCAGCTCCCAGGAGAAGGCGACGTCTTTCTGGCCGACGGCGACGACGGTACCATCGGTGGGAGTCAGCAGCTTCGGAACGGGGCAATTGACCGGGAACAGCTTGGTGGCGAAGCACCGCGCACGGCGAACCTGACAAGGAGTCAGTGATTCGGCGGAGGGCACGTCGCACTTGTAGTACGACATGACGTTATCTGCGGGAGGAGTGCCGGTGCTGCACGTTGCATCACACCCGGTTGAGGTTTCCCAACACCCCGGATCCTTCACCGTGTCCGCGCAGCCGTCTCCGGTGGACGAGGAGGTCTCGTGGGTGTGCTTGAGGCCAAGGGCGTGGCCGAGCTCATGGGCGATGGAGTAGGCCCGCTTCGGGTGGTTGATCGGGACGAGAACCACGTGGTAGGCGGCGTCGGGCTTGGAGGCCTGGCCGCCGATGGATCCGCTGTCGTTCTTCATCGTGTTGACGAAGCCGACCACGACGTGACACTGGCCCGGACTGCTGGTCTCGAATCTGGACCAAGTGGACTGCATCAGCTTGTCGACCTCGGCCTTGGAGCCGGGGTCGGTCTGCTGCGCGGGAGCGGCAATCTCAATGAGCGCGTGCTCCGTGGTGGCGTCGAGCTTGATCTTCGCCCCCGCGGCCGCGTAGAACTGGCCGGCCTTGGAGATCGCATCGACCATCTCCAGCTTGTTCAGGCCACTTCCGTTGCTGTCGGCGTACGAGATCATGCAGATCGACAGGGTGAGCTCGTCCCCCGGCGCATAGGCCGCGTTCTTGGTCTCGCTCTCGCACTCCTCCTGATCGGCGACCGGGAGGTTCTCGGACCCCGGCTCGGCGCCGATGGGATCGCCACCGGTCATTTCGCCCGACGACTCCTTCGCACAGCGGCGATTGCAGCCGTCGCCGTTGACGGTGTTGCCGTCGTCGCACTCCTCGGAACCGGCGACCTTGCCGTCCCCGCAGCCTTCGGGGACGCAGGCGCCCGACTCGCACTTTTCCCCTTCCGCGCACTCGGGGTCGGACGAGCAACCGTCCTGCGTGCAGGTTCCGGAGATGCAGACCATCCCGGCATTGCAGGTGCCGTTCGGATAGCAGGCGCACTTCAGGCAGCCCTGTGCCACGGGGCCGGCGTCGCCCCCGGCTGCTCCGCCCGCCGAGCCGCCGCTCCCGCCCGACGGCACCCCCGGATACGGCAGGTTCTCTCCGCCCGACGACCCGGTGTTGCACGCCGCAGCAAGGGCCAGTGACATCAACCCGCAAAATGCTAGCGCTCGCGTTCCCGTCGATCTGCTCGTCATGTCCCGCTCCTCCCGCTCTCCACTCCAACTCGTCCGTCCCCCACCGGGGAGACTGCCCTCATCCAATCGGCCTCACGGCTCGCACTGCTTGGTGAACTTCGTCGGATCCCG
>CAYMUE010000145.1:0-15379 GCA_964393505.1 uncultured Polyangiaceae bacterium | reverse complement strand
GAGATCTGCTGGTCATTGGCCTTCTTGATCTCGAGCGTCGCGTGCCATCCGTCGGCGGACACCTCGACGACTCTGGCCTGAAACAGGCCATGGCAGGCGGGGTTGTTTCCCGGGGTGCAGGTGCACGCGGTGAGGGGCTCGTAGTCGGGAGTGTATTCGCCGATTGCCGGCAAGGGGTCGACGGAGCAAGCCTTGGCGCTCGCCTCGGAGGTTTCGTCACTGGCATCGAGCGTCGCCCCGCCCTCCCCCGCGTCCATTCCCGCGGCGCCTGCCGCCCCCGCCGCCTGTCCGGCGCTGCCACCCGATTGGGGCATTGCTCCGGCGGCGCCTGCGGTACCGGCCGCGCCCCCCTGGGCGCCAGCCTCCTGCCCGGAGCCTCCGCTCGCGGGCGGAACATTCGATTCATCGGATTCGGAGTCGCAGGCTGCGTGGAAGGCCACCACACCGAGCGACAGAAGAACCAAGGGAAAGCGCGACCGAATCGATCCCAGAGCCAACACTCGAACCTCCACCAGGAACAGGGGCACGTCCCGCACGCAGAACACAGGGCGCAGGGTGCAAACGACAGCGCTTCGCGTATGCAAGCGATGGTCCATTCGATTTTTGGGCAGCTTAGCTCTGATCGCTCCCGGAGGCGGCCGTTCTTGGACAGTCCGACTTGGACACACGGGCCTCAGATTGTCCGTTCAACTCGCTCCACTCCCGCCGGATGGCGCGACGTGTCCAAGTAGACACGCGATGTCCAAGCTCGGCGGCTCGCTTTCCTCCGCGACTTGCCCTTGTCGCACGCCCGCTCGTGATGCTATCGGTCGTCTTGGTTGGAGGTTCTCCTGGACACCACGCAGCCCATCGTGGGCGGGCGCTCCCCCGCTCGACACGCTCCCGGCGGCCTCGGGCTCGTCCAGGTGTTCCCTTGCTCCCTCACCCACCCGCCCACCGTCGTCGACCTCCATCACCCAGTCGTCGTGGGCCGAGACCCGACCTGCCCCCTCTCCATTGCCTCCGCCTCCATCTCCCGCAAGCACGCCGAGCTTCAGCCCGGCTCACAAGGCGTCAACATACGCGACCTGGGGAGCCGCAACGGAACCTTCGTCGACGGTGTGAAGGTCAACGGCAGCCGGGTCGATGCTCCCGTCGGCTCGGTTCTGCGGCTGGGTGGGATCCTGTTCCTCGTGGTGCAGGACTGCTCGCGTCATCGCTCGGTGCCCCGACGGCTTCCTTCGACCACCACGCATCTGGGCTACGACGCGATCGCGGGAGCCTCGCTGTCGCGACTGTGGGACCGTGCCGCGGACGTGGCGGGGCAGCGGGTTCACTCGCTCATCGAAGGGGAGACAGGAACGGGAAAAGAGCTTGTCGCGCGGATCATCCACAATGGGCGAGGGCCGTTCGTGGTCTTCAACTGCGCGGCCATACCGGTGCCGCTGTTCGAGGCGGAGTTGTTCGGCCATGCTTCGGGCGCATTCACGGGTGCGCAGCGTCGACGCCGCGGGCTGTTCTGTCAGGCCAACCACGGCACGCTGTTCCTCGACGAGGTCGGCGAGATGCCGCTCGAAGCGCAGGCGAAGCTCCTGCGCGCCCTCGATACCCACCGGATCAGGGCCCTGGGCGAATCGGAAGAGACGAAGGTCGACGCGACCATCGTGGCGGCGACCAACGTGGACCTGTTGCGCGCGTGTCACGCGGGACGCTTCCGCGAGGATCTGTACTTCCGCCTTTCCGCGCGCAAGCTGCACGTCCCACCGTTGCGTGCTTGCCGGGACAGCATCCTGCTGCTCGCGACCCTGTTCCTCGAGGAGTCTGCTCGGAACGCCAGCTTGACCCCCGAGGCGGCGGAGGCGCTGCTGCTCGCACCGTGGCGCGGCAACATCCGTGAGCTCAACTCCATCGTCAAGTCGGCAGGATTCGACGCGGAGCTGAGCGGCCGCCGGGGTATCCTCCCCGGTGACCTGTTCCCCCCCACCGAGTTCGCCCTTCCCCCCCCCGCAGCCGTCGACCGCGCACGCTCGAGCGTCACTCCCCCGCCCCGCAAGCGCGGTGACCAGGTCACGCGACAGGACATCATCGCAGCCATGGCCGCTGCCAACGGCCACGCCAACATGGCGGCTCGCACCCTCGGCATGTGCAGGGCTTCGTTCTACAATCACTGCAGGCGCCTGGGGATCGTCCTCGACGGGCTCAGGGCTTCCAGCACCCGGGATCCGACACGATGAGCTGTCGTTCACTTGATTCCTGTCCAGACTCGACTGGCACGCTCGACTCGGATCATCCCGAGCAGCTCGATCCCGCGTCCGCAGCTCGCGGGGCCTCGGCCGACGATCCGCTCGGCCTGTGCGACTCGGTGATCGAGGGGAAGTACCGCATCGGTTCGCTTGTCGGCCAGGGAGGTCACAGCTACGTCTATCGCGCGGAGCACCTCACGCTCGCGGCCCCCGTCGCGATCAAGTTCCTGAAGCCGGACTCCCTCCGCTCCGAGGACGACGGCTCCCGCTCCGAGTCCTTCCTCGAGGAGGGAAGGCTCCTGTTTCGTGCGTGCTCCTTTCACCCCGCGGTCGTGCAACTCAAAGACTGCGGCTCGGCCTGCACCCAGCGCGGAGCCGTCCCCTATCTGGTGATGGAGTGGCTCGATGGCAGAACCCTGGCCGACGAGCTCCGCGGCAGAGAGCCGTCGGAACACAACCGATCTCTCCACGAAGCCCTCGCGAAGTTCGCTCCGGTCGCGGACTGCCTTGGAGTGCTTCATGCGCGCGGGATCACGCACCGGGACATCAAGCCGGGCAACCTCATCGAGGTCCCGGGCAACGTGGCGACACCGCTGAAGCTGGCCGACTTCGGGATTGCCAAGTGGACGCACCCGGACGAGCCGGGCGCTTCCTCGAGCGGACTGAACCTGACTCCCCAGTTCGCTGCCCCCGAGCAGTGGTCACGTCGCCTCGGCAAGACCGGCCCCTGGACCGACGTCTACTCCTTTGCTCTCTGCGTGATGCACTGGATGGCGGGCCACAAGTCCGAGCTCGCCACGTGGGACCACGTCACTACCACGCTCGATCCAGGTCACCGGCCCACGCCCCGTCACTTCGGCCTCGAGCTTCCGACGCCGGTCGAGCGCGTGTTCGAGCGAGCGGTGTCGCTCTCGCCGCAGGATCGATATCCCACGCTCACGGAGTTCTGGGCTGCGCTCACGGCTGCCGCGGGCCCGCGAGGGGAGCCCCGGCGCTCGGTCCCGCCCACGCTGCTCATCGCGGCGACCCTTGCCGCCATCGCGACGACGTTGCTCGTCGTCGGCGCTTGCGCGGTCGGATCGAGACTTCAGAGGTCCGATACGGCGTCAGCGCCCCAGGCTTCGACGGCCCCCCTCGACGCTCCGCCCGCGTCTACTGCGCTTGCGCCGTCGCAGCCGTCTCCGTCGGAGCCTGCGCCCGTCCCGCTTCGTCAGGAGTCGCGCCCGACGCAAGCCTCGGAGTCCTGGCGGCGATCCGCCTCTCCGACGGCGAGCACGCCCTCCCCGCCGCCGGGAGCTTCGGCGTCCTTGTCGCCCGGGTCCCCGCCGCCGCCCGCTCCTTCGGATATCCTTCGATCCAGGACCGGTCCGCTGTGAGAGCCCTGCCTGCCGTGACCTTCTTGCTTCTCGCTGCGGCGCCGGCGTTCGCCTTCGCGCAGGGCACGGATCCCGCCATGGCCGAGCAGTGGTTCAACCAGGCGCGGAGTCTGTTGGACGAAGGCAATCTCGCGAGCGCGTGCGCCGCATTCCGGAAGAGCGACGAGCTCGACCCCACGGCCGGCGCCCAGCTCGGCGTGGGCATCTGCTCCGAGCGGCTCGGCCGCCTCGACGATGCCTGGAAGGCGTACCAGGCGGCGGAGCGACACGCAAAAGCTGCCCACGACGCCGCGCGCGAGCAGGCGGCCCGGGAGCGGCGTGCAGCGGTCGAATCTCGACGACCCAGGATCGTCGTCAGAGTCACCGGCTCGGCGCCGTCGCCCGGGCTCCGAGTCGAATGCGACGGTGAGCCCCTGGCCGACTCCATGCTTGGCGCCGAGGTGCTCGTCGAGGCGGGCAAGCACACGTGCCGAGCGTCTGCTCCGGGATTCTCGCCGTCCTCGACCGACTTCGCTCTGCCTGCGGAGAGCGCGGTCCACCACGTCTGGCTGCCTCCGCCGTGGATGCCCCCAGCCGCGAAGACAGTCAACAGCCCCGTCGCGACCACCAGCCCGGCGACGGCTCATTCGGCGCCTGAACACCCAGCCAACGACTGGAGAGCGATCGGTGGCCCGGCCCTCGTCGGCATCGGCCTCGGGCTGGTTGCGTCCGGGGCCGTGCTCGCGGCCCAAACGTCCTCTGCCGTCTCCCGAATGGACCGGCACTGCACCGGTGATACTCCGCGTGCCTGCGATCCGGTTGGAATGGAGCTGCACGACACGGCAGCGCGGCTGCAGACGGCGGCTATCGCGAGCTTCATCGCGGCGGCGGTCGCGCTCCCCTCGGGGGCCACGCTCTGGGCGACAGCGCGCAAGCACTCCGCAGCGAATCCGGGAACCCAGGTCACGTTCGTCTCCGAATGGAGGTGGTAGATGGATGCGATCCGAATCCCGATTCTTCGCTCCATCATGGCGACGGCATCGCTCGCGGCGCTGCTCTGCCTGCCGGGCTGTGTGCCGGAAGTGGTCTCGGCCAGCGCGGGAGACGATCCGCGCGAGGCGGGCGACGCACCCGCGAGCGGGCTGTGCGACGGCGGATGTGAGCCCGGACAGTCTCGCTGCCTGGACAAGACGGTGTCGGAAGCCTGCCTTGCGGACGACGGCGGCTGCGGCTTCTGGGGACCGCAGCAGCCCTGCGAGGCGGGCTGCGCGAACGGCGCGTGCTGCACGCCGAACGCACATGTCGCCTGCGATGAAGGCAGTCAGTACTGGTTCGACTCCTGCTGGAGCCGGGGAGAGATGATCCTGGAGTGCTTGCACGGCTGCGATGGTGGTCAGTGCCTCAACCCGGTCTGCACCCACGTGTGCGAGCCACAGACGCCGGAGTTCAGCGCCGACGCCCCGTACTCCTGCGCGGGCGGGATCACGATGGAGATATCGGGGAGCATCGACGATCAGGACCGGGTCACGGTCCGCGTGCGGCGTCTGGATCAGAAGCCGTTCGAGCCCGGCGACTACGTCGTGCGGGTCTTCGACCCATACGCGCCCCAGCAATGCGCATCGTTCAACATCGCCAAGGCAGCCGCCCCATCGGGCGTGGGCTCTCTGGAGCTGACGTTCGACTCGTTCCCGTCGCTACTCGAATGCTCGGGCTCCGACAAGGCATACTGCGTGCGCTCCGAGGCAAGCGGGGAGTGCAGCGGCAAGCTGGTGGTGCTCACCCAGCCCTGACCCGTCAGTCCAGGCACACCGTCTCCGGGGTCGATCCGGTGCAGCAGAACACACAATCGTTGGTCTCGCCCGGCGTTCCGACCACCGTCCCCTCCTTGCAGCCTGTCGGCCCGCAACACCCCATTCCGAAGTCGGGAAGGCCCATGCGCAGCAGCAACGCCCCGCACGACGGCAGGCAGCCGCCGTCGACCAGCACGTAGTGCGGGGCAGCGCCGCACTGGCACACGTGATCCTTGTCGCACCACTCGTTGTCGGGACAGGCGCCCTTGCAGGTTCCGCCGCAGCCGTTCGGGTCTCCGCAGCGCGCTTGCGCACAGTCGGGAACACACTGCCCTGCCTGCCCACCGGCGCCGCTCGCCCCCCCTGCCCCCGCCTGTCCGAGAGCATCCGACGCCTCCGCCGTGAGACTGTCCGCAACGCCCGCATCTACCGGCTCCTGCCCCGTCTCGTCCTCGTGATCGTTCAGTCCGGAGCCGCAGGCAGCAGCCAGCAGCGCGACGACCATGACCCCGTGCCTCCCTCGCATCATGACGGTGCTTGAGGCTACGCCCGGACGCCGGGCTCCCACAATTCCAAAAAAGGCGGGGGTTCGATTCCCGGCCTGTCACATGGCGCCTCCCATGTGGCCCGAAGCGATGGCCCCGCCATGTCCGGGACCACCAAGACATCTGCCCCTGTTCGATCGGCCCACATCGACGAGCCGCAGGACGCTGCCTACTCCCATGCCCGAGTCGCAAGCCTCGAACGCCCGTCCGACGACCTCCCCGATCTCCACAGGGAAGCGGTCGAACGGCGTGACCGCGCAGCGCACGACCAACTCGGGCGACGTGGCGGAGATGCGCACGCACGCGTTCACCTGCGCGGATCCGCCTGGCCGGAATGCCGGGCGGCAGTCCGCTCATCCAGTGATGTTCATTCGAGTCCAGGCGATTCCCCAAGCTCGCCAGGGCTTGGGGGGTATCCATGCGTGTCGGTGGGCGAGAGATCGCATCGCAGAGTGCGCGCTCGGTCCCTTGCGCTCGTCAGATGGCTTGCGCTTCCTCGATGGCGTCGGAGCGGCGCTGGCGGCGATTGCACTCCAGCACCGCCTTGCGCACCCGGATGTTGTCGGGCGTGATCTCCACCAGCTCGTCGGCGTCGATCCACTCCATCGCGGTCTCGATCGTGAGCACGCGCGGCGGCGCGAGCAGCACGTTCTCGTCCTTGCCGTGATTGCGCACGTTGGAGAGCTTCTTCTCCTTGGTGGCGTTGACGTCGGAGTCGTTGGGGCGGTTGTGCTCGCCCACGATCATCCCCTCGTAGACCTCCTCGCCCGGGGCGATGAAGAAGTTGCCGCGGGGCTGCAGGTGGAACATGGCGTAGGGGGTGGCGACGCCGGCGCGGTCGGAGACGATGGCGCCCAGGGGGCGTCGCATCATGGGGCCGGACCACAGCTCCCAGCCGTGGAACAGCGAAGTGAGCAGGCCGGTGCCGCGCGTGGAGGTGAGGAACTCCCCGCGGAACCCGATCATGCCTCGGCTCGGGATGAGGAACTCGAGACGGCTGCGGCCGAAGCCCGGGTTGTTCATCTTCACCATGCGGCCACGTCGCTCGCCAAGCCGCTGGGTCACCACGCCTATGTAGCCGTCGGGCACGTCGATCACCACCAGCTCCACCGGCTCGTGCGGCTGGCCGTCGATGACGCGCGTGACGACCTCGGGGTTTCCGAGCTGCATCTCGTAGCCTTCGCGGCGCATCGATTCGAACAGGATCGCGAGCTGCAGCTCACCGCGCCCGAACAGCAGGAAGGTGTCGGCGGTCTCGGTGGGCTCCACGCGGATGGCGAGGTTCTTGCGCGTTTCCTTCTCGAGCCGGTCCTTGATGTGGCGGCTGGTGAGGTACTTGCTCTTCTTGCTCTTGCCGGCGAAGGGCGAGGTGTTGACGCCGACGCGGATCTTGATGGTGGGCTCTTCGACGCTGATGCGGGGCAGGGCGACGGCATTGGCGGGGTCGGCGATGGTGTCGCCGACGTAGACCTCTTCGAGTCCTGCGATGGCGACGAGCTCGCCGGCTTGCACCTCTTGCACCGGCTGGCGGCGGAGCCCCTCGAAGGACATCAGCACCTTGATCGCCGCCTTGGAGGTCTGGTGCTCGCCGATCAGCACGACGGGCTGTGCGGCGCGCAGGGTGCCGGAGATCACGCGTCCGATCCCGAGACGCCCGACGTAGTCGTCGTGGTCGATGTTGTGCACGAGCAGTCGCGCGGGCGCTTCGAGATCCACCGTCGGCGGCGGGATGTACTTCAGGATCGCCTCGAACAGCGGCTCCAGGTTGTCGTTGGGATCGTCGAGGCTACGCTTCGCGATGCCCTGACGCGCCACCGCGTACAGCACGGGGAAGTCCGCTTGCGCGTCGTTCGCCTCGAGCTCGCAGAACAGGTCGAAAACCTCCGTGACGACGTCCTCGGCGCGCGCGTCGCTGCGGTCGATCTTGTTGATCACCACCACGACCGGGAAGCCCAGCTCCAGCGCCTTGCTCAGGACGAACCGGGTCTGCGGCAGCGGCCCCTCGGCCGCATCGACCAGGAGCAGCACGCCGTCGGCCATCTTGAGCGTGCGCTCGACCTCGCCTCCGAAGTCCGCGTGCCCGGGCGTGTCGATGATGTTGATCTTCGTGCCCTTGTAGCGAACGCTCGTGTTCTTCGCGAGGATCGTGATCCCGCGCTCGCGCTCCAGGTCGTTGGAATCCATGACCCGGTCGGCCACGACCTCGTTGTCCCTGAACACGCCCGCCTGACGGAGCATGTGATCGACAAGCGTGGTCTTGCCGTGGTCGACGTGAGCGACGATAGCGATGTTGCGCAGATCCTGCCGTTGCATTCGGGCGCATGTATGAAGGATGACGGCAGGTTTGGCAAGGAGCGCCGCGATCCTTCCGCAAGGAAGTCGGCGAGCGTGTCCCGCCGCCCGATCCGGGCTAGACTCCGCGCCGCATGCCCGATGCACCCCTCCCCTTCCCCTCGATCCGCCTGCAGATCGTCGCGGATGCTTCGCCTCTCGATCGAAACGGATTCCTTCGCGTCCGCCGCCAGCGACTGCGTGCCCACTATCCCGACGGAACCGTGAGCGAAGAGTTCGTGTATGATCAGGTGGACCGCGAAGCGCTCGACGCGGTCGTCATGGTCGCGCACTTCCGTGACGCATCCGATCGACTCAACGTCTTCCTGCGCTCGGCCGTGCGGCCCCCGGCTGCCCTCCGCCCCCTGCAGGTTCGACCGATCCCCGAGAAGCCTTCGCTCGGCCACCTGTGGGAGATGCCCGCAGGGCTCGTGGAGGCCTCCGAACGATCCGCGGAAGGGCTCAAGGCCTGCGCCTGCCGCGAGCTCGACGAGGAGCTCGGCCTGTGCGTCCCGCTCGACGCGATGCTGCCGCTCGGCCCCTCGACCTTCCCCTCCCCAGGCGTCATCGGGGAACGCCACTTCTACTTCCATGCGCGGGTCGACCCGTCGCTCCGTCATCCTCCGCGCGGCGACGGCTCCGCCCTCGAACGCCACGCAGCCATCGTCTCCCTCCCGCTCGATGAGGCGCTCGACTGGGTCCGCCGCGGCGACATCGAAGACGCCAAGACCGAAATCGCGCTGCGCAGACTCGCGGAGCTCGTCCCATGAACAAGCAGCGGATCGTGATCGTCGCGAAGCGCTCGACTTACAGCACCAACGTGCTCTCGCGCCAGGATCCCGCCTACCTCGAGCTGCTCGCGCAGCAGGCGCCCATCGCAACCAGCCTCGTTCGGGCACATGAAGAGCACGAAGCTACCCTCGCCCGGGTCCTGAGGATCGTGGAGGCGCTCGGGCTCGACTACCGGATCGTCGACGCTCCCTGGGATCCCATCGATCTGCGAGGCGTCTCTCTCGTGCTCACGGTCGGCGGCGACGGCACCCTTTTGGTCACCAGCCATCAGATCGGCCCCGAGACCCCCATCCTCGGGATCAACAGCGCGCCGTCGTCTTCCCTCGGCTACTTCTGCGGCCTGCTCCCCGACGCGTGCGAGGAGGGCGTTGCCAGCGCATTGCGCGGGGAGATCCAGGCGACCGAGCTCGCGCGCATGGAGGTGCGCGTGGACGGCCGCTCCGTGTCCCGCCGCGTGCTGAACGACGCGCTGTTCTGTCACGCGTCGCCAGCGGCCACCTCCCGCTACGTGGTCGAGATCGCCGGAGACACCGAGTCGCACAAGTCGAGCGGGTTCTGGATCGGTCCCGCGGCGGGCTCCACGGCGGCGCAGCGATCCGCGGGAGGACGCATCCTGCCGCTGGACTCGCGGGACCTGCAGTTCGTGGTGCGCGAGCCGTTCTCATACGAAGGCCGTGTGCGATTCGCCCGCATGCTCGTGCACGACGGGCAGACCCTCGAGGTCCAGAGCAAGATGCCCGACGGCAAGCTCTTCCTCGACGGCCCCCACACGGCCTATGACATCGGCTTCGGGGGTCGCGTCACGTTCCGCAGATCCCCCGAGCCGCTTCACGTGCTCGGCCTTGGCGGGCGCCAACGACGCAAGAAGCGTCCAGCCCCGCGGCCCGCGTTCCACCCCGGCGGCTGACCGGTCCCGCGCGTATGCGAAGCCCGCACTGGCGGGCCGCCCCCAGTTCCGCTATGGGGTCGCCATGCACGTCGCTCTCCGCCGCCTGCTGATCACTCTGCCCCTCGCGCTCGTCTGCTCCGGCGCCCCCGCGTGCACCACCACCTCCTCGAGCGCCGACGACGTCAGCGTCACCCTCGTGTCGGTGCGCCCGTCCGACTTCGCAGGCCACGTCCCGTGCGGCAACGCCCAGGGCGCATGGAAGACCTGGGTCGCGACCCTCATCGACGTCACGCACACCGGGGAGCCCTTCACCCTCGCGTCGTCGATCCCCGCCTCGTGCTCGATGCCGATCTCGTTCTCCTACGTCATCCCGGGGCATCGCTACGTCGCCGAGATCGACGCCTACGACCGCGACGATCTCGTTCCCTACGGCGGTACGTCCTCGGGCAGCCGGCACATGGTGGATCCTTCTACCGGCGCCGAGATCGCGCCCCGCTGGACCGCCCAGTGTCCTTCCACGCAGCCACCCGCAGACACGGCGGATCCCGACGCGGGGGTCGACATTCTCGACGGCCCGGCGATCGCCACGCTGTACAGGAACGTCTTCGTCCTCGGCTGCTCCACCCTCCAGGACTCGCTGCCTCCTCAAGACGGCGCCATCGCCGTAGACCTCTCCGACATCCGAACCAGCCAGTCCTGCGGCTCCGATCCCGGCCAGGTCGATCACCTCGTCGTCTCCCCCTCCGACAGCCCTCTGCCCGAGCAGACAGCGTCGTGCGACTCGACCGTCTCCTTCCAACCCGTCATTGACGGCCGCTCCTACTCGTTCCTCGTGTCGGCATTCGAGTCGGGCAACGCGTCTCCCGCGTGGGGAACCACGTGCCACGCGGTCGCGCGCTCGGGTCTGGTGGTCACCGCCGCCTGCGACACGCTCACGTCCTCGGGATCCTTGCGGGTCGACGTGGGGTCCCTCGTCGCGCTGTCGGGACACGCCTGCGCCGCGGACGATGTCGCATCGTACCGGGCCGTGCTGGTGGGTGACGGCACGTCGGTCACAAATCCGTGCGGGACCACCGATGCGGTCTTCGGACCTCTGCCCGCGGGCGCCTGGCAAGTGGTGGTCGACGGGCTGTCGAGCACCGGGGACACGGTCTTCACCGCGTTCTGTGAGGCGGCCGTGTCGCCGGCGACGCAGACCACCGCAGTGTGCACGCTGCGGTAGAAGCAGCGAACGGCAGCGGGGCGCGCCGGAAAGTGAACCCGGAACCCAACCATCCTCGTGCCCCGAAACCGTGATGGCTCCCCCGCATGCCTCCATGCCGCGCTAGACTCCCGGAATCGTGCAGCCACTACCGGGAGGCCGCTGACATGAAGAAGACCCATCTTGGTTTCTGGTTCTTGTGCGCAGGCTTTGCCACGTGCGCCGTCCTCGTCACGCATGAAGCCCGTGCGGGATACGCCAGCGCAACCCCCACCGCGGACCGCGTCGTCGTGACCGTTCGCGGCAACATCGTCACCAACGTGCAGGCGACCAAGAACGGTGCGCCGGTCGGAGGGATCCGCGGCGTTGCGACGCGCGTGATCGCCGACGTCCCCTTCACCTGCACGGGCGGGAGCACCCTGGTTCGCTACGTCGCGAAGACCATCGAGAGCCAGGAGCCTGCCGTCATGGGGAATGGCCCCACCACATCGATCACCGTTCCGGTCGTGCTGGGAACCGGCGCGGAGTTCGCCGCGCTGTGCGCCGGGACAAACGCAGGCACCAAGACGTACCACATGCTGACGCACTCCATGTGCGCCAAGCCGGGATCGATGCCGCCTGCCGACTTCGCGGAAGGCGCCCACGCGATCCAGGTCATCGTCTCATGCGACCCGAACTACCGCGTGCCGACGCAATCCACGCCGGTGCGCTATCGCCATAGCTGCCCGTCGGGCTTCAGTGTGGGCACCACCGGGCAGCAGATCGCGGAAACCGACAGCGCGAGTACGCTGTGCGTGAAGAACGGGACCGCTTCCGGTCCGAAGGGCTGATCCGGCACCGCTCGCAGGCTGAGACGAATCGCCGCGTTGCGCTTGAAGCGCTGGTCGCACGAATCGTGTCGGCACACGAACGGATTGGGGGTGGAAGGGGAGCGGCCATGCTGGCCGCAGGGGGGGCGGGAACGACTACTTGGGAGGAGGCGGGGCGATCGAGCGCAGGTTCAGGCCGCCCGGGTACTGGTAGCTCGTGTAGCTGCCGTAGCCGTAGACCTGGATACCAACCGGCTTGCTCGAGGTGAGGCTGTGCGAGCCGGTCGCCGCAAGCTTCACCCGCGCGACGCCCATGTTGGAGCCGCCGAGCATGAAGGTCGCCACAATGAACTCGTTGTCGCCGCTGACCTTGAAGTCCTGCACGACCTGGCCGAGATCGATCACCTCCGAGCGTCTCGGCGGGGAACACGGACTCCTCGACGTGATCGCACGCCGACGGGTCGGCGGGCTTGTTCACGCACGGCATGCCGGTAATGACGTGCACCGGCTTGGTCGCGGTCACCAGCGAGCCGCTCAGGTCATCGACGGCGAGGTTTCCCACCTCGCGGACGTCCTGCCCACGCTCGCCAGAGGCGTCGCCGTCCAGCGCGACATCCCCGCGCTTCTGCCGGCAACCTGGAAGGCCGCGCGACTGGCCGCGCAGTCCGCGACCAAGTCCTGAGCCACCTCGCCGTCGTACTCACGCAGCCGCGCCGTCGTCTGCCGTCGCCGCGCGCGCCGATACCCGCATTCGCGGCGATGGACAAGCGGGTGTCCGGAACGATCCGGCGGGTGGATGCCCGCGTGGCGTGCGAAGCCGAGCACCGATCGGGAGTCCCGGTGCGTCCTGCGCGCGTGATGCTCGCAAGAGGGGGGAGATCTGTTACACGGCGTTGCCGAGAAAACACCTGGCATGGGAGCTTCGCTGCTCGCAGAACAGGCGCCCTCCCATCCTGATGGGTGCGGTGGGGCCTGTCATGGATCCGAACAACAACGGAAGCCCACCGTGGTATTTTGACGGTTGCGTGACTGGAAGGTGTCGATGCCGCATGTCAACGCCGCCTGCTCGTCACGGCAAGAACCGCCTCGTATGCGGCAGTAGTCGTTTGCTCCCGTGTCGCCTTCGCAGGAGTCCTCCCATTCCCGGACATTGCCACTCAGATCGTAGACGCCTGCGTAGCTCGTCTCGTCAGAGACACAATCCGGAAAAGCCGCGACCGCGGCGGGGTCGGCGCTGGATGCGACGTTGTCATCACCATTGCATCCGTTCGGGTGGTATACGTCTCCGTATGGGTACAAGTGCTTTCCCCCCGAGGAGCAGGCGTTGTACCATTGGCTGGCCGTCGCATTCGCGACATCATCCCAATCGGTTGCTCCCCCGCCTATCTTGCCGCAGAGCCTCTTTCCGACAGCCATGCAGTAGGCCCGGGCGTCGCACCAGTCCACCAGCGTGATCGGGCGGTCCCCCCCCACTGGGTTGATGGTTTCTCCGGGAACGAAGTCGGTGTTCCAAGAGCAATACGACGGCTGATCACTCGTGGAAGGATTCGATGCCAGCCAGGCAAGGTATTGATCGCGTGTCACCTCGGTGGAGTCGATACAGTAGCCTCCCGGCACCTTCACCATCGTTGGGCCGCCTGTCCCGGGACATACCGTGGAGCCCGCGCTGCCCCCGAGCCCCGCGCCGCCAGTGCCCCCGCCCCCCGCGCCGCCCGGGCCTGCCCCTCCTGCGCCCGCGCCACCTCCGGATCCCGATCCGCCGTCCGCTGTTGCTCCGGTCTCGGAAGAGGTGCTGCTGCCGCCGCACGCCGAGACGAACGCGAGGAAGAATGCAATGCAGCGATGCTTATCACTCATCATGATCACCCTCTCTCGCGACCGCAGACCCGGCTTGTCTTGACCCGAGCTGAGCTGCTTGCAGGCGTTGACGTTGTCGCACATGGATCCATAGAGTCGCCCGCTCAATGATCTTCGGTTCTTGCGGGCGTCGGCTTGCCCAGGCGAAGCGACCACTCCAGCCACGATCGAAGACGCACAGAACAGGACTGACGAGTCGTGCTTCATCGACGCCTCCAGGCGTTGTTGGGAACCGTGGGTCCAGGGCGCGGAAGAGAAGCCTGTTCAAAAAGGAGGAAACGACTATTGCTGGAGCGTGTCAAGCACAAGTGCGGCTTTTCTGCGAACTCCGGCAAGCTTTGATTCGCCGGCGATCCGGGGAACCGCGGACCGCGTCGGTAGACGTGAATCGGGCGCGGAGATCACGGGTCCACTCGCGAGACCACTTCCGCCCCGAGTGGTTCAGGGACCCCAAGCACGTGCGCTCGAGGTTTGCGCCAGTGTCACCTCCGCGCGCAACGAGGACCCCTCGCAGTCGGCTTCAGCGAAGCGGTGCGGCGACAACGTGCGCACGGTGCGCGCCGACCTGTCGGTGCCCGCGCATGTCGCCGAGTGCGTGAAGGACGCCGACCTGGTGATCGGACCTGTCCCCGGGTGGCTCGGCCTCGCCGTTCTTCGCACCGTCATCGCTCACCGAAAGCCGTTTGCGGACATCTCCTTCATGCCCGAAGACGCCTCGCGGCTGTCGCCGTCCGCCGCAGAGGCTGGCGTCGTCGACGTCGTGGACTGCGGCGTCACCCCCGGCATGAGCAACGAGGAGTACACGCACGCGGCGCGCGTCGTCGAGGTCCGTCCCGTGGATCTGACCTGCGCGCTGCTCAAGTGCGCGTGGCGGCTGCCCGAGGACGCGGTAGTCATGGGCTGGCGCGACCGCCGCTGGACGCCATTTCAGCCGCGTCCGAAAGTGGCGAAGCTCTCTGCCGAGCAACTCGCGCGGCTGCGCGAAACGGCGGTGCGTTTCGTCGAGCGCTCCAAGGTCGTGAGCACGCTCATCGAGCGTGTCGAGCTGACTCGCGGTCGCGTGTACGTCTGGCGCGACGAGACCGACCTGATGGCGCGCATCACGCCTCTCTCGTCGGCGACGTTCCTGCTCGAGGCCCAGTGCGGAAACGGTTGGTCCGAGCACGCTCGTGGCACGCTGCGCATCGTCCTCGGTGCTCTGGAGCGCGACCGGTTTGGCGGCTTCCACGGTCTCGGCGCGCTTGCGAGGAAACCGAAGACGGGCGACGCGAGCGTGCTGGCGACTCTGCATCGCACCTTCGGAGTTCCGCTCGCTGTCGTCGCCGAACCGCGCGAGTGGCATGCGCTTCGGCGGAGACCAGAGATCGCCGAGCATGATGCCAAAAGGGGGCGCGTGCTCGTTCGCTTCTCCGCCATCGGCCCGTTCGGCAGCTTCGGCGGAACCTGCCTCTACGCGCTTCGCGACGGTGAATGGGGCTGCTACGTCATCAAGCCGAGCGCAGCGGCTTCTCTCGCCTCGGCAGAGGCCTGGCTCAACAAGCGATCGTGGCAGGGGTGGTGAGCCTGTGTCGGCTGGAGATGCTCAACG
>CAYMUE010000144.1:0-17447 GCA_964393505.1 uncultured Polyangiaceae bacterium | reverse complement strand
GGGGGGGGGGGCGACGGACCGCGAGCGACGATCTCGGATGGGTCTTTCCTCGGTCGCGAGGGATGCTAGAGTGCGCGTCCCGTCGAGGCCCGCTGAGGCGAGGCATGCCGACCAGCGGTGAAGGAGACGACCGAATGATAGACGACATCCTCAAGGAACTCCGAGACTCGATCACGAAGTCCCACGAGTCGCTGAAGCGTGATCTGAGCAAGCTGCGCACGGGGCGCGCGCATGCTGGGATGCTGGACGGCATCCGGGTGGACTACTACGGGACGCCGACGCCGATTGGGCAGATGGCGACGGTGAGCATTCCGGAGCCGCGGATGATCACAGTGCGACCTTGGGACAAGGGCGCCGTCAAGCTGGTGGACAAGGCGCTGCGGGAGAGCGAGCTGGGGATCAACCCGCGCGTGGACGGGGATCTGATCCGGATCCCGATTCCGCAGCTCACCGAGGAGCGGCGCAAGGAGCTGGTGAAGGTCACACGCAAGATGAGCGAGGAGTGCAAGGTGGCGGTGCGCAAGCATCGTCACGATGCGCTTGACATGCTCGACAGCGTGCAGGCGGACGGTGCGGCGAGCGAGGACGATTGCGATCGCGGTCGCAAGAAGGTCGAGGATGTCGTCGCGGATGGCGTGAAGAAGGTCGACGAGATCCAGCAGCACAAGGAAAAGGACATCCTCGAGGTGTGACCGCTGCCTCCTCGGGTTGAGGGCGGCGGGGTGATTGACACGGCTGGCGGCAGCGTGGGAACATTCGCGAGATCCGCGATAGCGGACAGGTAGCGGGGTCATGGCTGGAGAGGGACGAACCGTATCCAGGCGAGTTGTAGCTGCCGGCTTGACGGACGTCGGGCTGCAGAGGGAGCACAACGAGGACAGCTACACCGTCCTTCCGGAGCACGATCTGTTCATCGTGGCGGACGGAATGGGGGGGCATCGGGCAGGTGACGTCGCGAGTCGATTGGCGACGGAGACGATCGCGGACTTCTTCCGGTCGACGGCGAACGAGGACGTGACCTGGCCGTACCACTTCGACACGACGTTGACGGAGGAGGAGAACCGGCTGCTGACGGGCATTCGGATCGCGAATCGTCAGATCTTCGAGCGAAGCGTGCGATCGCGTGAGTACCAGGGGATGGGGACCACGATGGTGAGCATGCTGTTCTCGGAGACGCGGGACGCGGTGTTCATCGGGCACGTGGGGGACAGCCGTTGCTACCGCGTGCGGGAGGGTGAGATCCGGCTGATGACGCGGGATCACTCGCTCGTGAACGACTACCTGTTGGCGATGCCTGAGCTGACGGAAGAGCAGCGCAACGAGCTTCCGAAGAACGTGATCACACGCGCGCTCGGGATGCAGGACCACGTTGTGGTGGACCTGCAGACGGACCGACCGCGGTCGGGGGATGTTTATCTGCTGTGCTCAGACGGTTTGTCGGGGATGATTCCGGACGACGACATCCTTGCGATCGTCGAGGCGGAGGTGGAGCCGTCGGACGTGTGTCGCAAGCTGATCGAGAAGGCGAACGCGAACGGTGGGGAGGACAACATCACGGCGGTGGTGTTGCGTGTGGTGGACGCGGTGGCAGCGGTGACCGAGGAGCCCGAGGCGGGGGGAGCCCCTACGCCGCCTGCGGGGGAGACGGCGTCGAAGCCGTGATGAGCGAAGGGGCTACTGGTCGCAGTTCTCTGCGATAACCCAGCCTTCGTTGATGCCGCAGACGGAGGGATTGAGGCCGGAGGGGCCCTCCATCTTGGAGCAGGTGAAGCCGGCCCAGATGCGGCCGGCTGCGCCGTTGACCCAGGTGACCGTGCATGGGGAGCCGACGCTGGGCACGTACTTGCTGCCGGCGGTGTTGGGGCCACGGAGGGTGATGGAGCGCGCCTCGGTGGTCTTGCCCTGCACGACGTCGGAGTCGAAGGTCATGGACGTGGTGCCGCGCGTGATCTCGACGCGCGTGGCGTAGCCGTTGGCGATGGCGACGGTGCTGCAGGAGACGCGTGTTCCATCGGTGCCGTCGGCGATGGTTGCCTGTTGGGTGGCCGAGGCGGTGCCGATGCCGATGGTGGGGCCGGGATCGACGACAGCGGCGCAGTTGGAGCCGTAGAAGGTGGCGCTGAAGGCGGCCTGCGGGGTAGCCTTGGCGGGATCACTGCAGCCGGATGCGGTAAGAGCGGCGAAGCCGGAGAAGGCGGCGGCAGCGCGGAGACGAGCAGCCCACATGGGACGATCCTTTCCTGCGGCGGATGCACCGCCGTGACGTCAGGGTAGCGCGAAGCCGAGCGCGCGATCAATTGCGCGGGGCATGGCCGAGCCTGGGCGCCACGCCGCGGTCCCGGCGGCGGCGCCGGGACACGTCCTCCCTGGGGTGACCGACGGGGATCGAACCCGCGACAACTGGAGCCACAATCCAGTGCTCTACCAACTGAGCTACGGCCACCGTGTATCGAGCCCTGCGGGGCGCGATGCGGGTGGGGAGGATACTCATGATGGGGGGAAACGCAATGGGAACGATCGGGTTGGGGAAAGGAATGGTTGAAGCCGGGCGGGGATCGTTCCAGGTAGGCGGAGTGAAGACCGGGTGCAGAGACATTTTCCGTGCGTTGGTGTGGGCCGGGCTCGTGGCTGTCGCGGGGTGTTGCGAAGCGGGAGCCGGCGACACGGTGAACGCCGCGCCATCGGCGGAGCTTGCGGAAGAGGACGCGGAGGACGCGAAGCTCGCGGCGACGGCGGAGACGCGTCTGGACCAGGTGATCGAGTGCTACAACCGCACGAACCGTCTGCTGCGCCTGGTCGGCATGTACTTCGACTCGTTGCAGGGCGGGGAGCCGTCGGCGAAGCGGATCCCGCAGGTAGAACTGCCGGTGGAGGATGCACCGAAGGCGTGTGTGGAGGCGAAGGGGGAGGGGCAGCCCGCGATCGCGGAAGTGGACGGGATGCTTGGGGAGTACGTGTTGGGGGTGACGGGGTTGGAGCGGGATCTGACCGATCTGCACGGCTACTGGGGAGGAGAGCGGTACAAGGGAGACGGCTTTCGGGGGGCGAGGGAGCTGCATGCGCGGCTGATGCGCGATCGCGACGCGTTCGAAGCGATGCACACGAAGCTGGGGGGCATCGTGGAGGCGGCGGAGGATCGGCGGGAGGAGCAGGAGATCGAGCGGGGAGCGGGAGTGCAGGACCTGAGGCACTGGCAGCGTGTGTTCCAACGGGAATCGAAGCTGCTGGTGCGCGAGGCACGTCGGGCGACTGTGGATGCGCAGGCGGTCGACGGGCAGCGCGCGCGGCTGGAGGGGAGCTACGCGAGGATGGTGGAGCGAGCGAAGTCGCATCCCGAGGAATCGCGGAGGGCGAAACTGTACGGCGAGTTCGAGGGGCGGAGCACGGAGTTCATGCAGGCTGCCCGTGCGTGGAAGCCTGGGGGGAGGGCACCGGAGCAGTCGCGCAAGCTAGTGGAGACCTTCAACACGATGGTCGACGCGCTCAACGCGGTGAAGTGGAACTAGGATGGGTGAAGCCGTCGAGCACGGCGATTGGGAGTACGAGGCAAGCGGATGAACGTATTCGAGGAACTCACCTGGCGGGGGTTGGTGCATCAGGTCACGAGCCCGGACGTAGCGGAGATGCTGGGCAAGCCCGGCGTGCGTTGCTACGTGGGGTTCGATCCGAGCGCGAGTTCGTTGCACGTGGGCAACCTGCTGCAGGTGATGACGCTGGTGCGGATGCAGCGTGCGGGGCATCGACCGATCGCGTTGGCGGGTGGGGCGACGGGGATGATCGGGGATCCGAGCGGGAAGAGCGAGGAGCGGAACCTGCTCGATCGGGAGCAGCTCGCGTACAACCTGAGGTCGATCCAGGGGCAGCTGGCGCGGTTCCTGGACTTCTCACCAGGGGCGACGCAGGCGGTGATGGTGAACAACCACGACTGGTTGGGGGGCGTGACGTTCCTGGACTTCCTGCGCGATGTGGGAAAGCGATTTTCAGTGAACGCGATGCTGGAGAAGGAGTCGGTGCGAGCGCGGCTCGAGCAGCGGGAGCAGGGGATCTCGTACACCGAGTTCAGCTACATGCTTCTGCAGGCGTACGACTTCCTGCATCTGTACGAGACGCACGAGTGCGTGTTGCAGATGGGGGGGAGCGATCAGTGGGGGAACATCACGGCGGGGGTGGATCTGATCCGGCGGGTGCACAACGGCAAGGCCTACGGGTTGACCTCGCCGTTGCTGACGACGGCGGACGGCAAGAAGCTGGGCAAGACGGTACGCGGGGCGGTGTATTTGGATGCTGCGAAGACGAGCCCGTACCAGTTCTATCAGTATTGGATCCGGATGGATGATCGGGATGCGCCTCGGATGCTGCGCATGTTGACGACGCGGACGCTCGAGGAGATCGAAGCTGTGGAGAAGACGACTGCGGAGCGTCCGGAGCAGCAGGCGGCGCAGAAGATGCTGTCGATGGAGCTCACGTCGCTGGTGCACGGCGAGCAGGCGGCGTTGGATGCGAAGCGGGCGTCGGAGGCGCTGTTCGGGCGGGAGATCGCGGAGCTCGACGAGGCGACGTTGCTGGATGTGATGTCAGAGGCGCCGTCGACGGAGGTCTCTGCGACGTCGTTCGAGGGCGACGGCAAGGCGTTGGTAGAGCTGTTGGTGGAGACGTCGTTGAGCGGCTCGAAGGGGGCAGCGCGCAACGATCTGAAGGGCGGGGGAATCTACGTGAACAACCAGCGGGTGGGGGATGCGGGAGCGACGGTGAAGTCCGGGGATGCGCTGCACGGCAAGTACGTAGTGCTTCGGAAGGGGAAGAAGAACTTCCATCTGGTGAAGGTGGCGTAGGGGTGGGGATGCGACGCGTGCGCGGGCGATGCCCGCGCACGCGCATGGGAACGAGTACGTGCCCGCGCACGCGCACGGAGGGGGGGATCAGGAGTTGTTTCGTTTGGCGAACAAGTCGCCGAAGGTTCCGAACTTCGACTCGCGGGCGACCTGGGCGCGGTACTCGCTGTAGGCGGCCTTCTCGCTGTCTTCCTTGAGGGCGCGGATGGAGAGCTTGCACTCGCCGCGCTTGGGGTCGACGTCGATGGCCTTGGCTTCGAGGACGGTACCGGCGGGGAACTCCTTGCGCAGGTCGGTGCCTCGGGCGGTACCGGTCTGACCGGCGGGGATGAAGCCGCGGGCGAGGCCGCCGGTGACACCGAGGACGCGGACGAGGAGGCCGGCGGGTTCGGCGGAGACGACAGAGACGCGCAGGACGCGATGAGGAGCGACGCGCTGCGCGGGCTCGTTTTCATCGTTGGGCGGAGCGGGGTGCAGGCCGATCTTGCGCTGCGAGGGGTCGTTCTGGACGACGACGACTTCGATTTCGTCGCCGATCTTGACGACCTCATCGGGGGTGGCGATGCGGCGGATGGACAGGTCGTTGGTGCGCACGAGGCCGTCGATGCCGGGGGCGAGCTCGACGAAGGCGCCGAAGGGCTGGATGCGGGCGACGTGGCCGATGTGACGGGAGCCGACGGAGAACTTTTCGGCGACGGCGTCCCAGGGGTCGCCGGCGGCGGCCTTGCGGCTGAGCCAGAGCTTGCCCTTTTCGTCGATACGCAGGACCTTGACTTCGATCTCCTCGCCGGCGTGGAAGGTGTCGGTGAGCCTGGCGCCGCGGTCGTGAGAGGCTTCGCTGACGTGGACGAGGCCTTCGACGTTTTCGGCCTCGGGGATGGCGACGAAGACGCCCCATTCGACGACGGAGCGGATGACGCCCTTGACGATGCGTCCGGGCTCGAGGAGGGCGAGGGCGCGTTTGCGGGTGGAGGCAACCTCCTG
Organism: uncultured Polyangiaceae bacterium; assembly: GCA_964393505.1. Taxonomy (GTDB): domain Bacteria; phylum Myxococcota_A; class Polyangia; order Polyangiales; family Polyangiaceae; genus JACRCQ01. The sequence goes on along the minus strand of CAYMUE010000144.1, from coordinate 11,631 downwards.
CTCGAGCATTTCGCGACGGGTGACGACGATGTCGCGGCCGTTCTTGGCGTAAGTCATGACCTTGAAGGCGAGGCGGGAACCGACGAGGTGATGGAGGTTGGCGCCGAGCTTGAGGTCGACATGGGAGCCTGGGGCGAAGGCGCGGAGGCCATCGACATCGACCTCGACGCCGCCCTTGATGACGCCGGTGACGAGGCCGTTGACGAGCTCGCCGGAGGTGGCGGCGGCCTCGACGCGAGGTTTGGCTTCTTCGGCGCGCTCGGGCTTGATGGAGAGGACGACGTTGCCGCCGCGGGAGCCATCGCCATGGACCTTGGCGACGAAGTGATCGCCGATCTGGGGGAGGGCGTCTTCGGAGAGTTCGGCGCGGTCGCAGATAGCGCGGCCCTTGCCTGAGAGGTCGACGAAGACAGCGTGCTCGGTGATTTCGACGACCTTGCCGAAGACCTCTTCGCCGATGTGGAAGGCGGGGCGTTCGCGCTGGGGCTGCTGGGGGCCGCGCTGCTTGCGGGGCTGCTTGCCGGGCTGGCCGGGCTGGGCGTCGGAGGCGGAGGCGGCTTCGCCCTCCGCGGGTTTCTTTCCGCGACGGCGTCGGCGTTTCGCGCCGCCTTCGGCGGCTTCGGCTTCGGAGGTTGTAGTGCGCTCGTGGTGAGCGGGGCCATCGAGGCGGTTGCCGATATCGTCCCCGGGCTCGAGATCCTCGTCATCGTTCCAGGCGGTTTCGGCCACGGAGGGGGCGACGTGGCGGGGGAGCGGAGCGAAGGGCTGCGCGTCGCCGTCTTCCTCGCCGTCTGCAGGAGCCGCTTGCTGGGGCGGCGGAGCAGGCTGCTGGTCGTCGTTCTGGGTGATGGTGGCCGCGTCGGTGTCGTCCGCAGGCCGGGGATCGTTGGTATCGGTGCTCATCGCACGCCTCGAGGAAAAAAGGGTTCCGATGGATGGCGTCGAGCGACTCCGCGTGGCGACCCGGAGAGGCACAAGCAGGTCCGGGTCGATGGGGGAAGCTCGATCCGCGGCGGTGTCCGCCGTCGCGGGCCCTGGTGTCAGGACGCCAGGGATGTTTGTCCAGGTAGAGGCTGCGCGCCAGAGGGAAACTGCGGGATCAGACGATCACGCGGTTCCGGCCGGCCGCCTTGGCCTGGTAGAGGCACGCGTCGGCGCGAGCGAAGAGGGCATCGGAGGCCTCCTCGGGGTCGGTGAGGGTGGCGACGCCGAGGGAGACGGTGATGGGGATGCTGATGTTGTCGAAGACGAAATTGCTGTGTTCGACGATCGAGCGGATCTTCTCGGCAACCGCGCAGGCTTCAGGGGAGAGGATTTCGGGGAGGAGGACGGCGAACTCCTCGCCGCCGACGCGTGCGAAGATGTCTTCGCGGCGCAGGTGTCCGCTGACGAAGCCGGCGAGCTGTCGGAGGACCGCATCGCCGGCGATGTGTCCGTAGGTGTCATTGACCTGCTTGAACAGATCGATGTCGAACACGATGAGGGACAGGGAGCGTTGGTAGCGGCGACTGCGGGAAACCTCGCGCTCGAGGGTCTCGTGGAAGAAGCGCTTGTTGTAGATCCCGGTGAGGCCGTCGAAGGTCATCAGCCGGTAGATCTCCTCGTGATAGGAGGTCTCCACGCTGCCGCTCTCGAGGAACTTGAGGATGCAGCGGCCGATCTTGATCTGGTCGCCGTCGCGCACGACGCGGTCGGTGACGAGCTCGTCGTTGACGTAGGTGCCGTTGGTGGAGCCCAGGTCGATGACATGCCAGTGCTGGTTGCTCCAGATGACGCGTGCGTGGCGGCGGCTGACCGACTCCTGGTCGACGGGGAACTCGCAGTTGGGTTGGCGGCCGATTTCGACGCAGGCTTCACGCTGGAGCGCGATACGGCGACCGAGGTCGGGGCCGTAGATGACAACGAGGCAGGCCTCGTTGGCGGAGTCGGTGCGCGCGACGGTGGACGCGTTGAGCGACGTTACGACGGTGCGTTCATCATCCTGCGGGCGGCGCGACACGATTGAAGATAGCACGGGGGGTGATGGGCGGAGAAGGGAGCAACGGAGGGGGGCATGACAGGGGCGGGGGATGCGGAGCAACGGCGTTGACAGTCTTCCGTGCAGCGTTCATCGTCGAATCGTGACCAGTTCTCACCGAGCGCCATCGGAGTTGTCGGGCTGGGGGTACACGATCCTGGGCCGGGCCGGCTGCGGGGGAACCTCCGAGGTGTGGCGGGCGCGGTACCGCAACGAGGTGGAGGTGGCGCTGAAGGTCGCGCGCGACGGGCACGAAGCATCGTGCGTCGCGGACGAGGCCGAGGCGCTGCTCCTGGCCTGCGGCTCGGCGATTCCCCGGCTGATCGATCTCGGTCGTGTGCCGGAGGGCCACCCGTTCCTTCCGCAAGGGAGCCCGTACATTGCGACGAGCTGGGTCGAGGGCGAGCCACTCGAACCCCAGCGGCTGGGCAGCGATGCGCACCGAATGCGCGTGGCGCTGGCCGTGGCTCGCCAGCTCGCGGATGCGCTGTGGCAGTTGCACGAGGCGGGCGTGGCGCACGGAGACGTGAAACCGTCGAACGTGGTGGTGTGCGCCGAGGGGACGGGGCTCCGCGCGCGGTTGCTGGACTTCGGCTTCTCCACGGCGCTGAGAGGGGGTAGGCTGCAGGGCGCGACGCCGCGCTATCTTGCACCGGAGGCGGCGACGGGACGTCTGAACCCGAGCGGTGGGGATCTGTGGGCGCTGGGGATCGTGCTCGCCGAGGCGGCATCGAGCGAGGTCGCGGAGGCTGCCGACCCGGTGACGGGGCTTCGCGCGGCGTCGCTTCCGGCGCCTTTCGATCGTTGGTGCGCGGCGTTGACGGCGAGGGATCCGGGGGCCAGGCCGTCGGCGGAGTGGCTGGCCGGCTCGGCGCGGGCGTGGACCGGGGACACCTGTCGATCGACCGAGTCGTGGCGCGTGCGCGCGAGCTACCTGAGGGTGCGTCGCGCGGAGCTCGAGCTGCTCTCGACCGCGCGGGATGTGCGAGTGGATCGGGCGGTTGGGGACTGGTTCACCGATGTGGTGGCGATGGTGCGAAAGGCGGCGGAGCTGCGCACGGGGGAGAGGTGCGACAAAGCGTGTCGCGTAGTGGAGCCGATGGACGCGGCGGGGCGAGCGCGGTGGTTGGTTGCGCTGGTGGGGGCGTCGGCGGCGGGGTGGCCGATCCGCGAGGCGTTGCTCGAGGTTCCGGAGCGTGAGCTATACGACGCGCTGGAGCGGCTGGCGGCGGTGCGATCGCCTCGTGCGTGGACGTTGCGGGATGTGACGCAGGCGGTGGAGGGGGGGCGTGGGGATGCGGAGGCGCAAGGGGGCGATCCGACGGAGCTGGAGATCGCGCTGGAGCTGGGGCGCAGTCCAGTGCGGGCGAGGATTCTGCAGGCTGCGGAGTCGCGCGTGCTGCGGGGGGAGCTCGACGAGCGGCTTCGGGTAGCGCTTGCGGACGGGCTACGCGGAGCAGGGGAGCTGGGGCGGGCGCGGGCGTGTGTGCGCGAGTCCGGGGACGGGATGGGAGCGGCGGTCCTTGCTGAGACGCTGCGCAGGATGGGGGAGACGGAAGGGGCGCGTGAAGCCGCGCAGCGCGTGGCGCAGGAGCGAAGCGAGGCGGGGGAGCGGGCGCGGGCGGTGCTGGCGCGGCTCGAGCTCGATCAGGGGCGCGTGGTGGAGGCGCTGGCGATCGCGTCGGATCCGCGAAGTGCACAGGCGTGCGAGGTGCGTGCGCTGGCGCACCTTTCGCGGGGCGAGCACGACGCGGCGATGCGGCTGGTGGAGCAGGGGTTGTCGCTGGCGGGGCAGGAGGAATGGCGTGCGAGGTTGCAGTGCGTGCGGGGGATGTGTCTGCACGCGACAGGGGATGCGGAGGTGGCGCACGAGGCGTTCACGCGAGCGGCGGAGCACGCGGTGCGAGCGGGCGCGGTGGTGGAGGAGGCGACGTACCGGACGGGGCAAGCGGCGGCGGCGGTGGACGCAGGGATGTCGAGCGAGGCGATGGACGGGTCGCTGCGAGCTGCGCTGCTGTGGGAGCACCTGGGGAGGCCCGGCCAGCGTGCGTATGCGATGCTGGCGCGCGCATCGGCGTTCTCGGTCGTGGGTGCGTTGCACGATGCGCGAGCGTGTGCGGAGCAAGCCCGGGATCTGGCGAGGGCTGCCGGGGATACGAGGGCAGAGGCGTACGCGTGGATGGCGTTGGCGGATGCGTCTGCGGCGCGCTCGCCCGAGTCGGTTGAGGCAGCGAAGGCAGCGTGGGAGCTGCTGGGTTGCGCGGAGAGCGAGGATGCCGCGCGCGCGGGGGCTCGTTATCTGGCGCACGGGGGCGAGATCGATCCGGACGGGGTGGCGAGGTTGGATCGGTTGGCATCGTCGGGAGGCACCGCGGCGCAGGCGGAGTGGTGGGGGGCGCGAGCGCGTGGGAGCCGGCTCGGCGAGCTGACGGGCAGGCCGTCGGAGATCCTGTCGCACCTGGCGCGAGTAGCGAGGCAACGTGGGCCGGTGGGTGGCAAGGGGCGAGCGATGCACGAGGCGCGGCTGCTCGCGGAGAGTGCGGGTGACGGCGAAGCGGTGCGAATGTTCGCATCGGAGCAGGCGAGGCTGGCTTCGAAGGTGATGACCCACGTGCCGGCGCACCTGCGCGAGAGCGCGAGCGAGGTGGAGTGGATCGGTGCGGGGCAGGCACGGCCGGAGGCGGGCGTATCGGTGGGGCAGGCTCGGCAGCTCGAGGGGTTGGTGCGGGGGCTGGCGCTTCGGGACAACTTGCGGGGGCTGTTGGAGCAGGCGCTTGACGCGCTCGTACTGTGGACGGGCGTGGAGCGAGGGCTGCTGTTGCTTCGTGCGCCGGACAATCGGCTGGTGGTGCGGGCGGCGAGGAACCTGGCGCGCAAGGATCTGCGCGAGGATCAGGTGATGTTGTCGCAGTCGCTGGCGCACCGCGCGCTCGAGACGCGGGAGCCGGTGGTGGCGGTGGATGCGAGCGGGGAGATATCGGAAGTGCACGCGAGCGTGCATGCGTTGGGGCTTCGGAGCGTGCTGGCGGTGCCGCTGATGGCACGCGGAGAAGCTGTGGGGGTGGCGTATCTCGACGATCGGATCCGCGCCGGTGCGTTCGGGCCGCAAGAGCTGGCGTGGGTGCGTCTGATCGGGATGGTGGCGGCGGCGGCGATCGCGGACGCCCGGGACCAGCTGATGCTTCGTCGGGCGGCGCGACGTGCGGAGCGAGCGAAGGCGAAGCTGTCGGAGGTGCTGGCGCAGCGGGAGGCGGCGCTGGAGGTGGCCTCGCAGGAGCTGTCGCGTGCGAGGGGGACTTCGGACACGCGGTATCGGTACGACGCGCTGGTCGGGCGCAGCGAGCCGATGCGGGCGATGTTGCAGATGCTGGACCGGATCACACCGACGTCGGTGCCGGTGCTGATCGTGGGCGAGTCGGGGTCGGGCAAAGAGCTGGTGGCGCGGGCGCTGCACCACAACGGACCGCGGAGCAGCGGCCCGTTCGTGAGCGAGAACTGCAGCGCGATCCCCGAGACGCTGCTCGAGTCGACGTTGTTCGGGCACGTGCGGGGCGCGTTCACGGGGGCGGATCGGAACCGGATCGGGCTGTTCGAGGCGGCGGACGGGGGCACGCTCTTCCTCGACGAGATCGGGGAAATGTCGCTCGGGATGCAGAGCAAGCTGTTGCGTGCGTTGCAGGACGGGGAGGTGCACCCGGTGGGGAGCACGCGCGCGCGCAGGGTGGACGTGCGGGTGATCGCAGCGACGCATCGGGACATGGGGGAGCTGGTGCGCGAAGGGAGATTCCGCGAGGACCTGCTGTATCGGCTCGACGTGATCACGGTGCGTGTGCCGTCGCTTCGGGAGCGACGGGAGGACATCGAGCTGTTGGCGAAGCACTTCGTGGCGCGTCACGGGGCGGGGCGGAAGGTGCGGATCTCGCAGGAGGCGATGGCGCGGCTGATGCGGCACGATTGGCCCGGGAACGTGAGGCACTTGGAAAACGAGATGCGTCGGGCGCTGGTGCTCTGCGACGAGGTGATCCGGCCGGAGCACTTGTCGGCGGAGCTGGGGGTGAAGGCGAGGGTATCGAAGGCAGAGGGGATGGTGTTGCGCGAGCGGGTGGACGAGCTGGAGCGTCAGCTGGTGGCGGAGGCGTTGGCGAAGACGAAGGGCAACCAGACGCAGGCGGCGAAGCTGCTGGGGTTGTCGCGCTTCGGGTTGCAGAAGATGATCCGGAGGCTCGGTGTGGAGGAGGAGCCCTGAGGGTGTAGGATCCATGCCTCTGGAGACCGCGATGAACAGAACCTGGGCAGCTTGTGCGTTCGCGAGCTTGGGCGTGCTGGTGGCCGCGTGCGGCGGCAGCGAGTTCACGCAGGCGTCGGATTCGGAGCTCGACGGCTCCGCAGACGTCGCGAAGCCGGATGCCACGGGGGATGCGGCGAAGGACGTCAAGTCCGAGGGGAGCGGAGACGGGTGCGCGGTGACGGTAGCGTGCGGAGACCTTGCGGCCGAGTGTGGCGACGTGCCGGACGGGTGCGGGGGCGTGCTGCACTGTGGGAGCTGCGCGGCAGGGAAGACGTGCGTGAGCGGAACGTGCACGAGCCAGCCGCACTGTGGCGACGGGGTATGCAAGGCAGGGGACGGGGAGACGTGCGCGAAGTGCGCGGCGGACTGTGCATGCGGGAGCCCGGCGACGTGTTTCAACGGCGCGTGTTGCACGCCGCAGTGTTCGGGCAAGCAGTGTGGAAGCGACGGGTGCGGGGGCGTGTGCGGCCAGTGCGCGAGCGGGCAGATGTGCAGTGGGGGAGCTTGTGCAGCGAGTGCCGGCTGCGGGGACAACGCGTGCAGCCAGGCGGCCGGCGAGGACTGCATGAGCTGTCCGCAGGACTGCGCGTGCGACGGGGTGTGTCAGCCGGACGGCTCGTGCTGCGCGCCGAGCTGCGAGGGGAAGACCTGCGGACCGGACGGGTGCGGAGGCGTCTGCGGTGTGTGCGCGCCCTCGGCAACCTGCGAGAGCGGCGTGTGCAAGGTGGGGTGTGGCGACGGCACGTGCGACAGCTCGGAGGACTGCGACTCGTGTCCGGGCGACTGCCTGTGCAACGAGACCGAAGAGCTCTGCTATCAGGGGGAGTGCTGCTTGATGCCCCAGTGCCCGGACGATGCGGAGTGCGGGGCTGTGTACGGGTGCGGGACGTCGTGGTCGTGCGGCGATCCGTGCCCGAACGAATCGGTCTGTGTGAATCACGTGTGCCAGTCGTGAACGTGCGACCGGCTCACGCCTCCGCTCTCTTCGCGAATCGTGGGGTGTTGAGCCCCCTCCCTCAGCGCCGCCACCACCGGGGACGCGTCGGCATGCCGATCAGCCACCGCACGATGTCGAGGCCTTCGTCGAGCACCTCCACGGTGCTCTCGGCCATCCGCTGATCGCGACGCACGGCCTCGTTCTCCGCGATTCGGGCATCGAGCAGCGCCCGGTCCAGGTCCACCGACGGCCGCTCCGCATCTTTCTCGGAGTCGCGCTGCATCCTTCCGGTGGAGGCGAAGGCCACGGCCTGATCGAGCTCTCCGGCGTCGAACCACGTGCCGTGCGACGCGCACACATCGACGATGATCCCGGAGACGCGCCCGAAGTTGCGTCGGGCCATGGTCTTCGCGCACACGGGGCAGGGGACGTAGCGGACGGGGCCGGAGCCCGCGAGCGCCAGGCGTGACGCCGTGTCGGGCTGTGCGCCCGACTGCTTGGCCTCGTCGAGCAGCCGGGAGAGCACCGAGGTCTCCACGAACAGCCCGTGGCCGGCGCCGCACAGCCACATCGGGTAGCCGTCGCGAACGCACTCGTCGAGCGGGCGGCTGCAGGCGGGGCAGTGCGACCGGGGGTCGGCGGGCGCGACGGGAGCGATCGGTTCGTGTGACGAATCAGTTCCCTTTCTGTAGGGACCGGCTGAAACGGGTGCGAGGGGAGGCGAGGCAGACACGACGCTTTCGGCGCCGCAGGCGCAGCGCACCCTGCCGCCCGGGAAGACGCCGCTGGGGTCGAGGGGCGAGCCGCATGCGTGGCAGATCATGAGAGCGATCAGAGAGGTACAACGTCCACGGCTCGCGGCGCAACGGCGACCGTTGCGGTTCGCGCGGGGCTCAGGTCAACGGTGCACAGGCGGTGAGGCAGGACGCCACGCTGGGACCGGGCTTTCGCCGCGCCACGCACCCTGCAGGCTGCGCGCGTCTTGCCACTCCGGGCGGGCCGGGTCGTCATCGGCCCGAAGTGTGCCTTGTCCGTTCGCCATGTGGTGGGGAGCGCGGGCGATCGCTGTTGGGGCAGCGGCTGTTGCGTCGTGCAGCCTTGCGCCGAGGTCGGGGACGCAACCGCCGTGGACGCATGGCGACGCGTGTGAGCCCGCGGAGCCCGCGCCGTCGACGGATGTGGGCATCGTGTTGATCGCGCTCGACGGCGTGCGGGAGCGCGAGGTGTTCGTCGGCGTGGATCCGTCGCTGGCGCGTCGAAGCGGACTGGCGTCGCACCGGATCGTGGAGGCGGATCGGCTGCTGCCGAACCTGCGATCGCTCGTTCGAGAGCGGGGCTTCCTGCTCGGGGGCCCGGGGCCGGTGCCGATGGTGGTGAGCAGCCGGTGTCACTGCTCCCTTCCGGGCTACATGGAGATGTTTTCCGGGCGTACGCCGTCGTGGTGCGACCACAACGCGTGCGGTCGCGCGGTGCGAGCTACGATCGCCGACGAGCTGAGAGCGAGCGGTTGGCCGTTCGAGGACGTCGCGGTGGTCGGTTCGTGGCAGGCGATCTCGAAGGCCGCGACGCGCGACCCGTCTTCGATCGCGTTGTCTGCGGGGCGCAGGCACGTGGAGCACGCCGCGCAGATCGCGATGGTGGCGGCGTCGGTGGGGGCAGGGTTGCAGGGGCAGGATGGGTGCGGCTGGAGCGCGCGGGGATATCGCGCCGATGCGGAGACGGCGCAGGTCGCGCTGGCGCTGTACGCGCGGCATCGTCCGCGGTTTCTGTTCGTGGGGCTCGGCGACACCGACGAGTACGCGCATGCGGGGGACTACGGCTCGTACCTTGACGCGCTGCGCGGAGCGGACGCGTTGGTGGGGAGAATGGCGGAGCTGACGCAGGCGGCGGAGGATCGGGCGACGGTGATCTTCGTGACTACGGATCACGGCCGGGCGAGCAACTTCGAGGATCACGGTGCGAGCACGGTGGAGTCGGGGCGAGGGTGGTTGGCGGGGATCGGCGCGAGAGTTGCGCGGACGCTGCCGGGGACGGTGCGGCGTCTTGCGGACATTGCGCCGACCGTTCGTGCTCTGGTCGGGCTGCCGCAGGACACGGATCGGGAAGCGGGGTGTGCGTTGCCGCTGCGGGTCGTGCGAGGGGGGAGGGAAGAAGCGGCCGCGCGGTGAGCGATCAAGTGCGGTCGCGTTTGCGTGCGGGTTGGGGGGCGTTCGAGTCGGCCAGGAGCGTGTCGAGGCTTCCGACGCGTTCGCCGAGCATCTTCTCCATGACGGCCTGCACGTCGCGGCCGGTGCGTTGCGACAGCAGGGTGATGTCGAGGGAGATCTGGCTGGTGGCGACCTCGGCGATGGGAGCGGTTTCGCTGACGACTGCGTTGTCGTGGTCCGTGGCCTCGGTGGCGCCGATGAGGGTGCGGTGGTCGTCGGAGACGACGACGAGGCGGTGTTTCCAGAATCGCTCGAGCTGGGGTTCTTCGAGGCCGTAGGAGAAGACCTGCCCGGGCATGGGGGGCAGGGCGGCGTGGGAGAAGGCGACGATGTAGACGCCGCGTTTGGAGGCGTTTTTGAGCTCGGGCAGCAGGCGCGCGAGCTCACGGGGCCAACCGCTGACGACGAGGCGCGAGGTGGCCGAGGAGATGAGCCGCTCGGCCTCCTCGAGGATGCGGTCGTAGCCGCGGACGCTGTAGGCGTCGGGGACGGGAGGCGTGGTATCGAGCTCGCGTACGGCCTTGTCGAAGGAGCCGAGGTTGGTGTCGAAGCGCTTGCGCATGATGGTGGCGAGCTCTTCGGCGGGAGCGGGGACGAAGCGTTCGGGGCTGCCGGCGATGGAGCGAGCGACGCCGGCGGAGACGAGCCTGCGCAGGACGCCGTAGACGGCGGAGCGCGGGATGCGTGCGCGGGCGGCGACCTCGTAGCCGGTGGCGGGGCTGTCGAGCAGGAGGGAGCGGTAGGCGCGCGACTCGTTCAAGCTGAAGCCGAGCTCGACGAGAGCGGAGACGATTTCGGGTTCGGCCATGGGGGTATTCCGTTGCAGAGGGGGGCCCGGAGCCGGCCGGGCAGCAGGGCGTACCATAGCCGAGGGGGCGTGGGTGCGGAAAGCGGCGAGGAATCCTGGGGCGTTTGCCGGGGAGGAGGGCGATGGAGAGGCGGCCTTGGCGGAGAGTGGGCTACTTCGCGGCGTCTTCTCGGGCTAGTCGCAGGCCGGGTACTTCGCGAGGAAGGCGTCGAAGCAGCTCGCCGTCTCATCGCACGCTGTCTTCGCCACGCACGCGGCCATCTCTGCCCGCGGACCGGCCTGCGTGATGAGAAGGAGCCCGCACAGATCGTCGGCGAAGGCGCACTCTCCTCCGTCGTCGCAACACGCATCCTGGCGCGCCATGCAGGCATCGAACGCGGCCTTCACGTCGGGGAGCGCCAACTGTTGCTCGTACACCGGGCCCCCGCAGTCGTCGTCGCTGGTCTGGCACTCGCGCGCAACCGCGCAGGGGAAGTAGGCGTTGATGTAGTCGGGGATCATCAGGGTGGACCAGCAGGCGATCCGCGCCTTGCACGCGTCGATGTAGGCAGACTCGTCCCCTGGCGTATCGCCGCACTTCACCTCCCTGTCGAAGTCGGCCTTGCAGATGGCGGCAGGGTCGAGAGCGGGGCCCGCGTCCCCTCCGGCAGAACCGGCAGCTCCGCTTGCTCCGGCAGAGCCGGCCGCCCCGTTCGACTCCGAATCGTCGCTGCATCCGGCCGCGAAGGCGATGGACATCGCGAGCAGCCCCAGCGCCAGTGTCGTGCGCATTCTGTCACTCCTTGTTGGGAAAACGATCGCCGGCATGTCTAGCCCGCATCCCCATGCACGTCCACATGGCAGAGACCCGCTTTCACGGATCACGGGATGTCCGGCCATCGCCGAGGTTGAGCCGCGACGTTCGACTGCGGTACGCTGAAGCCCCATGTCGTGCGCCGCAAGCCGAAGCCGGATCCCCTGGGCTGCATCGTTGCTCGTGACGTCCGCAGCGTTGGGGTGCAACAGCATTCTGGGCTACGAGAGCACGTACGAGCTCGGACGGGACGCCTCCGGTGGCGACACGTCGGCGGGCGGTGCCGACGCTGCGATGGACACGTCGGCGGGAGGGACCGATGCCGCGATGGACGCCTCCGCGGGGGGAGCGGGAACCGGCGGCGATGCAGGTGACGCGAGCGTCGAGAGCGAAGCCGGCTTGGATGCGGGACCGGATGTTCTGGATTGCGATGCGGGGGGAGCAGCGATCGGGACGATCGGCCAGCCCTGCTGCAAGCCCAACGAGCTTGGGTGCGCAGCGCACGCCCAGAAGCTCGCGTTGGTGTGCGACCCGACGAAGATGGAGTGGGCCGTTGCGACGGTGTGTTCGGGGAACCTGCT
>CAYMUE010000143.1:3567-17476 GCA_964393505.1 uncultured Polyangiaceae bacterium | reverse complement strand
CGCCAGGCGATGCGCTTGAACGGGTCTCCCGGCTGGTGCTCGCGCAGCTCGCGCAGCTCGGTCCCGTCGCCGGGTGATGGCCCGGGCTGTCCCATGTCGGCACCCATGCGGCTGCGTCCCCCGCGCGCGCTGGTCAGCAGCGTGCCGAACGGTTTGGGGAGCACCTCGATGCCGAACGGGTTGGCGAAGGTGAGCGGGATCTCGAAGAGTCCGGGCGAGCCCTGGACCTCAAGGGACAGGCCGTGGACGGCGTGTCGTCCGACGCGCGGGGTGGCGACCCGGACGATGACGTGCAGGCGGCCGCCGGCAGGGACCTCGCCGGTCGCCGGGTCGATGGAAACGTCGAGCGCGGAGGAGTGGACCGGGCGCAGGTGGACGTAGCGAGCGGCGCGGGTGTCGCGGTTGCGGACTTCCGCCTTGATTTCGACGACGGTGCCCCTGGGGACCGAGACGACGCGTTGGTCGGTGGACCAGAGCATCTCGAAGCCGGCGCCGCGGATTCGCGAGACGCTGACGAGGGCGGATGCTCGTGCGAGGGCGATGGCGAAGACGATCCCTCCGCCCCAGGCGAGTAAGGCAGGTTCGCGAAGCACGAGGCCTGCGACCACGATGGCCGCGCCTCCGAGTGCCAGGTGGACTGCCGATCGCGTGGGATAGACCTGCACGCGCCCCTCACACGGCGCGCACGGCGCGGCGGTAGCCGACCTTGGTCAGGGCTTCTTCGATGACTGCCTCCCGCGCCTTCTCGTCCCCCTCCACCTCGGGCACCATCACCAAGCGGTGCGCGAGCACGGCCGTCGCCATCCCGCGGATGTCGTCCGGCGTCACGAACCCGCGCCCCTCCAGGATCGCTGCCCCTTTCGCCGCCTGCACGAGGTTCAGGGTTGCACGCGGCGAAGCTCCCAATGCCACCCGCGCGTGCGACCGCGTGAACGCTGCCAGCGTCACGCCGTACTCGTAAAGGTCGTCCTCGATGTGCACTCGGGAGGCGATGGCCTGCAGCGCCAGAATGTCCTCCGCACTGAGCATCGCCTTCGCGAGTGGAGAATCGACGTTGTGCGTGCGCAGCATCGTCACCTCGTCACGGTGCGTCGGGTAGCCCATCACGACTCGCACCAGGAAGCGATCGATCTGCGCTTCCGGCAGTGGGTAGGTCCCCTCGAGATCGATCGGGTTCTGGGTCGCCAGCACCATGAACGGGTGAGGCAGCTCGAAGCGATCGCCTTCGATCGTGACCTGGCGCTCCTGCATCGCCTCCAACAGCGCCGACTGCGTCTTGGCCGGTGCGCGGTTGATCTCGTCCGCCAGCACGATGTTGGCGAAGACCGGGCCCGCACGCAGGGAGAAGGTGCCGTCGCGCGGGCTGAGCACGTAGGTCCCGGTGATGTCGGCCGGCAGCAGGTCGGGCGTGAACTGGATGCGCCGCATGGAGCAGCCGAGGGAGGCGGCGAAGGCCTTGACCAGAGTGGTCTTCGCGACCCCGGGTACACCCTCGAGCAGGACGTGCCCGCGGGTGAGCAGGGAGATGAGCAGCAGGTCGAGCACGCGGTCAGGACCGATGAAGACGCGGGACACCTCACGTCGAAGGTCCTCGAGGCGCTCTCGCGCGGCTGCAATCTCGTTGGCGCCTGCCGGGTCCATCTCAACTCCTGTCCTTGGCAAAGGACGCGTGGTTTCCGTTGCGTTCGACGGTATCGATCAAGTCGTGGACGAGGTCCGCGGCCGTCTTCAGGTCCTTCTCGCCAATCCGGATCGGCCTGCCCGCGGTCACGCTGGTCTCCACGATTCCCATCCTGAGTACCAGCTTCTTCAACGCCTTCAGCCGGCTGTCGTCAAGCCCGCCGATCGAGGCCGCAGCCTCGAACAACGCAGGGGGAGACACCGGAAGCTCCAGGCCGAGGCGTGCAGCCATGGCCTCCTCCAACGCGGACTTCAGCTCCAGCACCGCCAGCGCCCGGTGGGTCGTCGGCGCCGCCAGTACCGCGGCTCGTCCCGCTACACCTCCCTGCGCAACCAACGGCACCGGGCGCGCATATCGCGGCGGGTTTCTCCGATACGCGCGGGCCGCCACCAGGCCGAGCCACGCGATCGTCGAGAGCGCGGCGAGAGCGCCGAGCACCACCGCCAGCGGCCCCGGCAGCCCTTGCGCCCGCGTCTCCCGAAGCATCGAAGACACGTCACGCGCCACGCTGCTCACCGCACGCCCGATCCCCGACTCGTTCCCGTAGCTGCCGAGCTCCTCGAACCCGTTCACCACCAGGTACAGCTTCCCCCCACGCGTCCCCCACGAGTCGTCGTCCACCAGGTACTTCGCCACCCCGAGCGCGAACTCCCGATTGCCCGGGTAGCGCATCATCTGGTTGATCACGATCGAGGGGTCGCTGACGGCGAGCAGGCGTCCCTTGCCAACCTGGCCCGCGACGGCGATCACGACGTCGGGCTCCCCGCGGGCGCGGATTTGCAGCACCGGCGAGAGGTTCGGGTGCTGGAATCCCGTGGGGTGGTTGGTGACGAGCTGCGTCACGCTCGCCACCGTTGGGTGCACGCTCATGTTGTGACCGTTGACGTCGGCCACCGGCTCCGCGATCGCGAGCGCCGCGTTGTTGCGAAGGGAGCGCGCTGGGCGCTGGGGCGCGGGAATCCGGCGTATGTGGAATCGCGACAGCACCTCGTCCCCGGCGCCGTAGTCGTCCAGAATCGCCACACGCCCTCCGGCACGCAGGAACGACGACAGGTCCTCGGTGCTCGATGCGCGGGTCGGGTGCAGGATGATGACGCCGTCTTCTGGCTGCAGGGAATCCCAGTCGAGGCGGTCGGTGGCGACGAAGCGTTGGGAGCCGACGGCTCCTGCGATCATGGAGGCGAAGATCGAGCAGCCTTCCCAGTCGGCGTCCTGGGGAGCGAAGGGGGCGGCGAGGAGAGGTGACGCCCAGGACATGACAACGAGCACGATGGCGACCGCGCGGAGCACGGAGTGTCGGAGCGTGTTGGCGGTGATGGGGAGCATCGTGGGCTTCTGAGGATACTCGGAAGGCTCTGTTGCACAACTTGACCGAGATGTTGCGGTTGCTAGATTGGCAGTGTAGACGAAATCGCAAGGAACCCGTTGGTTGGAGGACAGCCGTGCTACCTCCGTTCATCATCGAGCAGATCAGGAGGCGCGAAGAGCAGCAGCGGCGGCGCAGCGAACAGCCCACCGTCGAGCTGCCCGTCGAGCTGCCCGCTGCGCCCCCCTCGGATCGCGAAGACGACGACCGCGACCGGGGCGTCCTGATCGTGGATCTCGGCTGAAGCGCTCCGCGGGACCGCCCCGCGTCACAGGTTCCTTGTTGTCTGCGTCCCTCCCCGAAAGCCTTCTGGACTGCGCCCCACCGCATGACTAGGGTGCCGCGCGATGCCCTGGCAGCACCCCCCCGATCCCCACTCCGCCTGTCGCAGCGCTCTCGCGCGCGCGGCTCGCTGCGCCCTCTCCCCCTTCGTTGCGCTTCTCGCGGCTGCTGGAGCTCTCGGAACCGTCGCCTCCGCCGGTTGCGTCTCTCCTGGTGATGGCCCGTCCCCCCCTGGCAGTGAGTTCTACTACCCCGTCGGCCTCGCCATCTCTCCCGGCGGACACTCCATGTTCGTCGTCAACTCCGACTTCGACCTCCAGTACAACGCCGGCACCGTCCTCGCCCTCGACCTCGACCGCATTCGCGCCATGATCCCGCCCGTCTGGGACGCTGACGATCCGCGCTACCCCTGCGGTGCGCTCGGCGACAATCGTCAGGCCGTGCTCTATCCAGGCCGTTGCGCGGCCATGGATCTGCAGGCGCCTGCGGACGGTGCGGGCACGCTGGTCGCTGCGTCCACGCAGATCGGTGCCTTTGCGACCGACGCGCTCGTGCTGGTGCCGCCCGGTCCGGCGCCGACCGGGAGTGAAGGGGCCGCGCGGCTGTTCATCCCGGTGCGAGGCGACCCGTCCGTCACTTGGATCGAGATTGCGGATGACCGGGCCGAAGGCACGACGCGCAAGCTGGCGTGTGGTCAGAGCGGCGATTCGCCGCGTTGCGCTGGGGCCCATCGCGCGGGCGAGAACGCCTCCTCCAACCTCAGGGGCGCGGTCCTCCCCGCGGAGCCCTATGGGATCGCCGCGACCGAGAGTGGTGACGCGCTGCTCGTGACCCACCAGACCGCAGGCGCCGTGAGCCTCGTCACCAATCCCTGGGAAGCTACTCCGACGCTGCAGTTCGTCCTGGGAGGGTTCTCCTACGGCGCACTCGGCATCGCGGCGTTGCCTGTTCCGGCCTACGTTCGTTCCCGAGGCTTCGAGTACAATCCCGCCTTCCTGACCACGTTCCGCGCATCCGCGGAGGTCGATACCGTCCGCTACTACAACGACCAGGCCGCTGCCCCGGCGCGTCCCTTCGTGAGCCGCACCGCCGTGGCTCCCATCACCGTCAACGCAAGCGGCGTCGACTCCCGCGGCATCGCCATCGACTCCCACGACCGCATCGCCTGCGAGCAGTCGTGCGACGCCGACATCGAGTGCCTGCGCGCCTGCTCCGAAGTCCCCCTCGGCGTCTTCATCGCCAACCGTTCCCCGCCGTCGATCATCGTCGGCGAGGTCCGAACGCGCGTGGGCGACACCTGGGCCGACGACACCGTGACGCTCTTCGACTCCGTGCCGATCCGCTTCGGTCCCTCGAAGGTTCAGCTCGGTCAGGTGATCGAGGACGACGGTCTGCCACACCGTCGGGTGTTCGTGTCGTGCTTCGACTCCCGAACTGTCGTGATCTACGACCCCGCGCGACTCCGCATCGACGCCGAGGTGCGCACCGGTCGAGGCCCGCACGCCCTCGCTTTCGATCCCTACCTTCCGATCGCCTATGTCGGGCACTTCACCGACTCGTACATCGGCGCGATCGATCTGGATCGCCGCCACTCGTCGTACGGAACGATCATCGCCTCGATCGGTGCCCCGAAGCCGCCCAGGGAGTCGAAGTAGTGTTGCGCCATCCCGTCCTCGCCACCCGCCTTGCCTGGCTCCTGCCCCTCGCGCTCTGGGCATCCTCGTGCTCCCAGACCGCTACCAACGTACCCGTCCGTTCCCTCGAGCAGTCCGGGCGCGTGTCGTTCATCTGCCTCGGGCCCGATGCCGACGCTCTTCCGGCGCCCATCGAGGCCTGCACCTCCTCCGACTTCGCCGAAACCTACCACCTGTACGCGCTCGTCACCCAGACCGGTCGCGGCGAGGTTGCCGTCATCGACTTGACCGAGGGTTCCGTCGTCGATCTCGACCCCTCGATGCCCGGCTACAACTTCCTCCCCACTGGCGCTCAGCCCGTCGACATCGTCTCCACCCCCGGAAGCGCCGCGTCTTTCGTCGCTGCCGGCGAGGCCAACAAGTACGCCATCTACGTCCTGCCTTCCCGCTCCATCCTCGATCCCGCTCCGACGCTCACGTCCTTCGCTGCCTGCGCGCTGCCCAGCGCGCCCGGTCGCATGGCCCTCGTGACCTCGACCGTTCCGGGCTCGTCGGCCGCCACGTGCGACGGCACCCTGCACGCCGACGTGCCGCACGACAACGGCGATCTGTCGCTGGAGAGCTCGCCATCGGGAGCGCGGAAGCTGGTCGTGACGATGCCGGAGCGGGGCGAGCTCGCGGTCATCGATGCGCAGCAGTTGCTCGATCAGCCCCGCGGCAGCTTCGATGCGTGCAAGTTCGAGCGCGTGATCAAGCTTCGTGTCGATCTGCCCGCCGTGCTTCCCCGGCAGCGCACTCCGGAAGGCGGCTGGGCGCCCGGAGTGGACGCCAACGGCAACGCGTGCGCATTCAGCTCCGCCGACGAGATCACGCCTCCTGCGAATGTCGAGCCCCATCCCGTGAGCCTCGAGATCGACAAGGAGACCGGGCTCGCCTACCTCGCGGACGATGCAGCTCCGGTGATCCACGTCGTCGACCTGTCCGATCCCTGCAGCCCGGTCGAACGCTCCCCGCTGCTCCCCATGTCCGCCGTCGATCCGTATCGGGTCGTGCGCACGCGCGAGCTCGCCATCAGCCCCACCACGACCGACGGTCGCAAGTTCGTGTACGCCATCGATCAGCGAGAGGGCTCGATCATGGTGTTCGACGTGAGCCTGGACTCGACGGATCGTACGCCTTTGATGCACCCGTATCCGGATCGCAACCCGTTCCAGGCGCCGGATCGAGTCTCGTTCGCGGTACCCGTCAAGACGCTGGCCTTCGCGCTCCGCGACGAGCCCATCGCAGACCCGACCTCGGGCGTGCAGGTGTCGGGCGTGAAGTGCGATCCGGACATCAACTCCTCGTCGCTTGGAACGCTCTTCCAGTCGAGCTCGGATTACTCCACCGGTGCCGGCCCGGACCTGTTGCGCGGGGTCTTCGGCTGCGCCGTGCTGACCAACGGCCAGGTCGTCGTCATCGATGTCGATGACTTCGACGCTGCGTGCAGGCGACCGAGGGGGCTGAACGCGTGCTCCAACGAGACGTACGCGAACTACGAGGGCGCCACGGGTGAGCTGTCCTGCGACGTGGTACGTCGCCACCAGGCGCGCAACGCGGGCTACCTCACCACGGGCGACGTGTCGGGGTCGCGTCTGCCTGGGCTCGAGTCGTATCCGGCCCTGACCCTGGCGGGAACCACCCTCGCCGCCTCTCCCGAACGACCCATGCTCCTTGCGCCCCAGCCCAAGGAGAACCTCGCGCAGATCGTCCAGGTCGGCGGACGCCCCGTCGAGGTCGTCGAGAACAACCCGCTCACCGCGATGCACGGGATGGTATGGTTCGACCCTCGCGAGTCCAGGGCGTCGTACGACCAGGACTGGACCGTGACCTACGAGGGGACCTTGCCCGCGTTCGGCGGCCACGTGGCCCGGCTCCGCCCGTCCCCCGACAACGCCCCCGCCACGGTGGAGGACTCCGCCGCCGCGTTCTGCTGGGCAGGCGTGCACGACTTCGACGCCGCGGTGCTCGTTGCGAAGTCGATGGGCATGATCGGCTCCGCCCAGGAGCCGGGAAGCCCCGCCTACGAATGGGCGCAGGCGCACGTCGACGTCGTGCAGATCACCGACGGCTTCCTCGACGAGGAAGACCCGTACTGGGTGAGCGTCGGGGGGCAATGCTCCTACCAGAGCTGCGTCGAGACCTTCGGCCCGACCGACGTCCCGCGCTCTTCCCGCGACCTGCCCATCCTGCGGGCGTGGCAGGACCGCGTGGAGGTGGCCGATTCTCTGGTGATGGCGAAGTGCTGCTTCCCCCAGTCCACCTCGTTCACCGTCCGACCGCAGCGACAGTGGGTGGTCTGGGGCGGCGTGTCCGGCTTCCTGCACCGCGTCGACGTCGACCCCGTGACGGGCCGCTGCGTGGACTCGTGTGACCCGTCGCTTCGATACCGCAATGGGCGCGCCTACGAGGGGCCGCGTGTCGAGGCCACGGCGGAGAACCCGGCGCTGTTGATCCCCACCGTGGACGGTGCCGACGTGTTCCGCAACCCGATGATGCAGTTCTGGATTCATCCGGGCACGACGCCGAGCGAGCGCGACATGACCTTCTCGTTTGCCGCCATCGGAGGCTTCTACCCGGTCGTCGTGAACCTCGCGGGCTCGACGTCGTACGTGCAGCCGCAGTCCGCGACGTGGCTGTCGCAGATCGGGCGGCTCGCGATCCCCGACGGATCGGTGCAGGGCCTGATGATGGTGGATCTCGACTCGCTGACCCTGATCAACTCCTACTACTAGGATGGACCGTCAGAAGACGACCCCGGTGATGCGGCAGTACTTTGCCGCGAAGGACGCGCATCCCGACGCGATCCTGTTCTTCCGGCTCGGTGACTTCTACGAAATGTTCTACGACGACGCCGTCACCGCGTCGCGGCTCCTCGACCTCACGCTCACCAGCAGGAACAAGGGCGATCCCGATGAGGTGCCCATGGCGGGAGTGCCCTACCACGCCGCCGCCAGCTACATCGGCAAGCTCCTCGCCGCAGGCCAGAAGGTCGCAATCTGCGAGCAGATGGGAGACCCCACCAAGATCAAGGGGATCGTCCCGCGCGAGGTCGTCCGCGTCGTCACCCCGGGTCTCGTCACCGACGACTCCCAGCTCGAAGCCCGATCCAACAACTACCTCGGCGCCGTCGATGTCGCCCAGGGACAGTGCGGCATCGCGCTGCTCGACCTGTCCACAGGCGAGCTCCTCGCCGCATCCGTGGAGGCTTCGCCTGCCGAAGTGTCCGCCGAGCTCGTGCGGGTCGAGCCCAGGGAAGTGCTCGTCGGTGCCGATGCGGATGCCCTGCGCGCTCCCCTCTCTCAACTGCTCAGCGGGGTCTCGGTGCGCGCCGATGGCGCCCTGACCGACGACGAGATCGTCCCCGCGATCGCGTCGGTGATCGGCGACGTGGAGACGCGGGAGGCGCAGACGTTCCTGCATCCCTCGGCCCTGAGGGCGTGCGCGCGTGCGCTGCGCATGGCGGCGACCTGCACGCCGGGCGTGCCCTTGCCGGTGCGACGGATCATCCCGCTCGATCCCGGGCACACGCTGCAGATTGACGAGATTGCGCAATCGCACCTCGAGCTGCTGCGCTCCAGCGACGGGGGGCGTCGCGGATCGTTGATGTCGGTGATCGACGAGACCTGCACCGCGCCGGGGGCGCGTCTCCTGCGACGCTGGCTCGTGGCGCCTCTTCACGAGGTCGCCGCCATCCGAAGGCGACAGGATGCCATCGAAGCGTTGGTCACTCATCCGGTCGCTCGCGGCAAGCTGCGCGAAGCGCTGGGTCGCATCGGCGACATGGAGCGACTCGCCGTACGCGCCGTGCTCGGCGAGGCAACCCCCCGCGAGCTCGGCGTGCTCCGCGACAGCCTCGCCGCCGTCCCCCTCGCCGTCGATGCCGTCTCCAGCCTCCCCGACCCGTCCGCGCGCGAAGCCCTCGGCGTCGGCTCCCAGCCCCCGGACACTGTGCCCCAGCTCTGCGAGTTCCTCTCCGCCGCCCTCGTCGATCGGCCGCCGCCGATCGCGCGCGAGGGGGGGATCATCCGCGAGGGATTCGACGCTTCGCTCGACGAGACCTCGATGTTGCAGCGCCAGGGCGCGGATCTGATCGTGGCGCTGGAGGCGGAGCTCCGCGCATCGACGGGGATCACCACGCTCAAGGTGCGCTACACGCGCGTGTTCGGCTGGTACATCGAGGTCACGCGGGCGAACGTGGGCAAGGTGCCTCCGGAATGGCGGCGCAAGCAGACCGTGGCGGGGGGGGAGCGCTTCACCACCGAAGCGCTCGACGATCTGGCAGACAAGCTCCTGCACGCCGAGGAGCGCCACGCCCAGCGCGAAGCAGAGCTCTTCGGCGAGGTCGTCCGCGAGGTCGCCCGCGTCTCCGAACGCCTCAGAACCCTCGCCGCCACGCTCGCGCGGTGGGACGTCTACGCCGGCCTCGCCTCCGTCGCCCATGCACACGACTTCGTGCGCCCCCTGGTCGATGACTCCGAGGTGATCGAAATCGAGGACGGCCGCCACCCCGTCGTCGAGCAGCTCGCGGCCGCGGGACGCTTCGTTCCCAACGACGTCCGGCTCGACACCTCCGGCGACCGATTGTGGCTCATTACCGGCCCCAACATGGCCGGCAAGAGCACCCTGATGCGCCAGGTCGCGCACATCGTCGTGCTCGCCCAGATGGGCTCCTTCGTCCCCGCTCGCAGCGCCCGCATCGGCCTGGTCGATCGGATCCTGTCCAGGGTCGGCGCCAGTGACAACGTCTCGCGCGGCGAGAGCACCTTCATGGTCGAGATGCGGGAGACCGCGTCGATCCTGCGCAAGGCCACGCGCCGCTCGTTCGTGATTCTCGACGAGATCGGGCGCGGAACGAGCACGTACGACGGTCTGGCGATTGCGTGGGCGGTGGCGGAGCACCTGCACGACATGGTGAAGTGCCGCACGCTGTTCGCCACGCACTACCACGAGCTCACGGATCTGGCGTCGGTGGCGAAGAACGCCGCGAACTACTCGGTGTCCGCGCGGGAGCGCGGCGATGACGTGGTGTTCCTCTACAAGCTCACGAAGGGGGCGGCGAGCCGGAGCTACGGAGTGGCGGTGGCGAGGCTTGCGGGGGTGTCGGAGACGGTGCTCGCCAGGGCGCGGGCCATCCTCGCTGCGCTGGAGTCCGGCGCAGCCCTGCCCGGCGGGCGATATGCGACCCTGCGCGGCCGCTCCCGCGCGGGCGGTGTGCAGCTCGACCTGTTCGGTGGATCGCAGTCCCAGCAGGACAACACTCCCCATCCTGCGATTGAGACGCTCAAGGCCCTCGACACCGATCGACTCACGCCGATGGATGCGTTGCAGTTGCTGGTGAAGCTCAAGGGCATGACCGACGCGAAGTGAACGTCCACGCGTCGGAGCCGAAGAGCGTCCGTTCGCACAGCTCGGCCCGACGTGTCGAGCTGAACACATTCGGCCGATGATGGAAGGGCATTGCTTGCCCACCCCACGACCGGCTCCGCCCTGCCGGTGGAGCACCCGCTCTGCCACCCCGGACAGGGGGCACTCCGCCGAGCGAGATGCCCGGCTGATGAGCCTTCACTGCCGGTGGCTTCCGAATCCCGGATGCAAGTCTGGCCCCGAACTCGCTCGGGGAACGGCGAGGGACTAGTCATACGACTCCGGCGAAGCCTCGACGTCCGCGGCCGAGTGCAGCGCCCAGAGCTCGACCGGCTCGTCGCGCCCCTTCACGTGCCTCGGCCCGATGTGGGTCATCGGGAGTCCCTCTTCGTCCTTCAAGGCCGTGGCGACCTTGTCCGTCAGAAGGATCGGGTGCTCGGGGAACGCCTTGGTCTCCGATTCCAGGCGGGAAGCCACGTTCACCGCGTCGCCGATGACTGTGTAGAGCATGCGCTCCAACGAGCCGATCTGCCCTGCGACCACGTTGCCGGCGGCGATGCCGATCCCGGTTCGAAGCGGCGGGTGGCCTTCGGCCTCGCGGCGCCGGTTGAGTGAAGTCAGCGCCTCACGCATCGCCAACGCAGCCCTGGCTGCTCGCACCTCGACCTCGCTCTCCGCGACCGGAGCTCCGAAGACCACCACGATGGCGTCGCCAATGAAGTTGTTGTTGACGTATCCGTGCCAGGGCCTCACCGCCGCCGTCATCGCCGCAAGATACTCGTTGAGCATCGTCACCACATCCTGCGGATCCATCTTCTCGGACATCGTCGAGAAGCCGCGGATGTCCGAGAACAACACCGCGACATACCGGGTCTCGCCGCCCAGCCCCAGGGTGCCCGAGAGCAGCTTCTCGCGGACCTCGGGGGACACGACACGGCCGAAGATGTCGCGCTCGCGCTCGCGCTCCGCCAGCCCCGCAGCCATCCTGTTGAAGGCCCGCGCCAGCGCCCCAAGCTCGTCGGCGCCCTCCTCGTCGACGTGTGCACGTTCGTAGTGGCCGCCACGCAACTGCTTCGCAGCGGCGGTGAGTCGCGCTATCGGACGAGTGATGCCGCGTGCCAGCATCACGGAGAGCAACGCGATCGCTGCAGACAGGATGGCCGTGCTGACTAGCGTCCCTCGAACACGGGCACGCAAAGGGGCCTTGAAAGCGGTATCGGGCTCGCTGACGGCGAGAACCCATCCCCTCGCCTGCACCGGGGCAAAGCCGACGAATCGCGTCGTGCCGTCGTCCGGGGCCTCGAAGGACAGATGGCCGGGGCCGGTGGCGCCCAGTGCCCCCTCGGCCAGCGCGTTCCACCCAAGGCTCCGGATGCGGGAGACCCCTTCCGCGTTGAAGCGCCGCACGAACACCTGCGAGCGGACCACCTCGTCCGGAAGCTCGCGCAGGCTGCGATACAGCAGCTCCGGAGCGGAGGAGATGACCACCACGCCGTAGCGGTCCAGCAGCATGCCCTGCAATCCCGTACTGGCGCGCACGGAGTCGATCATCTCCGCAAGCGTCTCAGCCTTGAGCTTGATCACAGCAACACCGATCGGTGCGCCGAACGCGTCGCGGACGGGACTCGCGAGGAAGACCCCGGGGCGAAGGCTGACACTGCCGGACAGAACCTCCGAGATGTGCGGACGACCCTGGAGCGCATCCCGGAAGTACTCGCGGAACGACAGGTCCACGCCCACGTTCTCGGGCCGGGTCGAAGCGATGCACACGCCGCGCGAGTCCATCAGCAAGACGCTGTATATGTCGGAATCCGAACGGACCAGGTTGTCGATCGCGCGCTGCACCGGGGGCAGCATGCCCGCACGCGTCTCCGGTGCGACGGTCAGCAGCGCCACCACCTCGTCCGCTTCCGCCAGAAACGAGGCCGTACTCTGAACGTCGCTGATGAGCTGATCCATCCGACTCGCAGCGGAGTGCGCGATGGCTTCCAGGTGCCTGTACTCCGCCCGCTCTGCGACCTCGAGCGCGCGCCTCAGGTTCCACGCCGTGACGAGCGCCATGGGCAGAAGACCCGCCACGAGCAGCGCGAAGCACAGCTTGACCGCGAACGGCCACCCGGTCGGCAGATATCGAGCCAGGCGATCGGTCCGTCGCAGGTCTCCCATTCTCACAGGACCATGGGGGCCCACGATCGGCCCGGCAAGCCGCCCGATCCTCGGTGCTCCGTCGAAGTTCAGCGAGCAGTTCCGTCCCGCGCATCTCGGCCTCCCACCTGTTGCGGAAGTGAACGCACAGTGAGATCCTGGCTCCATGATGCGACGTCCCCTGTCCGCGATGGTGTGCGCTTTGTCGTCGGCTTGCTTCTTCGTTGCCCAGGCGGGATGCGGTTCGAGTTCGGAGGCCGATCTGCCTGCGGCGGAAGGGGGAGGTGCTGGGGCCGCCGGGCTCGGCGGTGCCGCCGGCAAGTCCGGCGGTTCGGGCGCTTCGGGCTCAGCAGGGACCGCGGGCAACGCTGGGACCGCAGGACACGCGGGGACTGCGGGCAACGCAGGCAGCGGGGGAGTCTCCGGCCAAGGCGGAGCGTCCGGGGCCACGGGCGGCTCCGCGGGCGACGCCGGAACTGCGGGCGACGCCGGAGCTGCAGGTAGCGCGGGGGATGCCGGCGCTGCGGGGGATTCCGGCGCTGCAGGCGCGGATCCCGACGGCGGGACGGCGGGTGACGCGGGTGAGCCGGGAGACGGCAGCGCGGGGGCTGCGGGCTCCGATCCCGACGCGTCTGTAGCAGGGAGCGGCGGAGACGACGGTGGCGTCGCCGGGCAGGCGGGCGCGGGCACGGATGCGGAGGCGCCTGATGCGGAATTCGACGGGGCCGCGGGCGCGGGTGATGCGGGCTGCGCGGTGGAGGTGTGCGGGAACGGCCTCGACGACAACTGCGACGGAGAGGTGGACGAGCAGTGCCCCTGTTCGCCGGGCGACGTACAGGCGTGCTACGCGGGGGATCCCGCGCTGGTGGGGCAGGGGGTCTGTGCGTCCGGCTCGATGCAATGCGAGTCGGGGGTCTTCGGCGCGTGTATCGGAGCCGTGTATCCGACGGACGAGAAGTGCAACATGTCCGATGACGATTGCGACGGGTATACCGACGAGGATCTCACGGGCACGTGCAGCACGGTGTGCGGCTCGGGCACCCAGACGTGCGAAAAGGGGCTATTGGTCTGCACGGCGCCGCAGCCGCAGCCGGAGGCGTGCGACAACGCCGACAACGACTGCAACGGAGTGGTCGACGACGGTCTTGCCCAGGCGTGCAGTACGGCGTGTGGCAGTGGCATCGAGACGTGCGCAGCGGGCGCGTGGGTGAGCTGCACGGCGCCGCAGCCGCAGCCGGAGGCGTGCGACAATGCCGACAACGACTGCAACGGAGTGGTCGACGACGGTCTGACCCAGTCGTGCAGCACGGCGTGTGGCAGTGGCATCGAGACGTGCGCAGCGGGCGCGTGGGTGAGCTGCACGGCGCCGCAGCCGCAGCCGGAGGCGTGCGACAA
>CAYMUE010000143.1:0-3467 GCA_964393505.1 uncultured Polyangiaceae bacterium | reverse complement strand
GCCGACAACGACTGCAACGGGGCAGTGGACGACGGGCTGACCCAGGGGTGTGGCACGGCGTGCGGCAAGGGGATCGAGACCTGCGTGGCGGGTGCGTGGGTGAACTGCACGGCGCCGCAGCCCAAGCTCGAGCAGTGCAACAACAAGGACGATGACTGCGACGGCAGCGTGGACGAGGAGCTGACGCAGCCTTGCGGGACGTGCAACACCGGCACGCAGACTTGCGTCAAGGGAATCTGGCAGACGTGCCAGATGCCCCCCTCCGCGGCGTCGATCCAGCTCACGGGCACTGTACGGGACTTCAAGGCACGAGGCACCACGAACGGCCACCCCGACTTCGAGTGGAACATCGCCGATGACCGCGGAATCGTGGGACCGGACCTCGGCTCGGACTTCAAGCCGATCTACGCGAAGCCCGCCGGCACCACGGCGACTACGAATGGCAAGACGTGGTTCGACATGTGGTACCGCGACACAGCGAACTACAACCTGAGCCAGCAGCACTCGATCACGCTTGCGTTGGTCAACGGGTCGAATCCGCCGACCTACCGCTACAACAACGCCGCGTTCTACCCCATCGACAACCAGTTGTTCGGCAATCAGGGCAACTCGCACAACTACCACTTCACCTACGAGATCCACACGGTGTTCCAGTACCGCGGCGGAGAGGTCTTCACCTTCACCGGCGACGACGACGTCTTCGTGTTCATCAACGGCAAGCTGGCGCTGGACCTGGGTGGCGTTCACGGGGCCGAGTCCGCGTCGGTGAACCTCGATACCTCCGCGGCCACACTCGGCATCAACAAGTGCGCGAGCTACTCCATCGACTTCTTCCAGGCCGAGCGGCATACGACCGAATCCAACTTCCGCATCGAGACCACGATCGGCACGCTCCAGCAGTAGCCCTCGATCTCCACGCACATCCCCGGGGCGCACCTAGCCGACCGGCACCGCTCCGCCGTCGCCTGACCCAGCCTCGTGCGCCATCCGATCGATCTCCCCGTCGTCGATGAGGTCCCAACGCCCCTGCTCCACCGCAACCCTGTAGAAGCACAGCGGGTTGTCGAACCGGTTGCCGGTCCGGCAGAACGCCGACCACGAGCACCCCCCACGGCAGATGTCCGCGAACCGGCACGTGCCGCAGAATCCAGCCAGACGCGAGGTGTCGAAGTCGCGGTTGAAGGCGAACGCGCCGGGTCGATTCCACAGCTCCCGCAGCGGAGTGTCGCGCAGGTTCCCCTCGACGAACTCGTCGAGCCCGTGTCGCGACGACGGCAACGACAGGCACCCCTTGACGTTGCCGTTGCTCTCGATGCCGATCACCTGGCATCCGGCGCGGCATCCGATCCAGAAGCAGATCGCGGCGCCGCGGTCGCGTAGCGCGCGCTCGTATCGCCCGTAGTAGCCCACGTTGTCCGCCACGAACACCTTGGGACGTCGCGGAACCTCCGTGCGAATTGCCGCAATCTCCGGCACCAGCCACAGCAGCTCCTCCGGAGCGAGCACCAGCTCCCGATGCTCCCCCATCGTCCCCGCGGGATTGCCCATCTGGATCTGCCACGACGACACTCCGTGCTCGTGCAGCGTCTGCCGGAACTCCCGCAGCGATCGGGCATTGAGCGCGTTGATGTGCGTGACCACCGACGCGGGCAGCCCTGCCGCGACGCAGTGGTCGATCGCCGCCATCACTCTCGCGTAGCTCCCTGGCTTCGCACGCACCGTGTCATGCGCGAGCTCGGGGCCGTCGAGGCTGAAGGCCACGTTCTCGAGGCCGGCTCCGAGCGCTCTTCGCGTATGCTCCGGGGACCACGACCAGCCGTTCGTGATCACGTTCGTGCGCACCTTGCGCGAGGTCAGGGCTTCCGCAATCCGATCCCAATCGGGACGCAGCGTCGGCTCGCCGCCGCTCAGCGTCAGACGCTCGCAGCGCATATCCGCGAGCTGTTGGGCGACCGAAAGGGCCTCCTCGGTATCGAGCTCCCGCTCCCTGGGACGCCCTGCGAAGGAGCCGCAGTGGCGACAGCGCATGTCGCAGGCGAGGGTGAGCTCCCAGACGCAGAACCTGGGGTAGTAGCCGAGACGGCGGAGGACCTCGATCATCGGATGCTCAGACGTCGGGGGCCATGTACGGCGGCGTCGGCCCCGCGTCCTCGTCGTCGCCGGCGTCGGGCGGCACGCCCATGTACGGCGGAACCGGGCCCGAATCCTCGTCGGAGGCGTCGGGAATGATCCCCATGTACTCCGGCACGGGCCCCGAGTCCTCGTCACCGGAGTCCGGCGCCATGTACGGTGGAATCGCCCCCGTGTCCTCCTCCGCCGCATCGGGCGGTCCCATGTACACGACGCTCATCCCCTCGTCGGCATCCGCGTCCTGCGACTCGGCGTTCACGTCCTCCGCCCCGCCGTCGTCCTGCGGCGCCGCGTAGAGGGGATACGACTCCGTCTCGCCCCCGCACCCGGTCGCCGCTGCCACCGAGGCACCAACAACCGCCGTGCCGAGCGCGGCACGCGCGTCGAGGTTGCGACAGACTCGGTCGAGGATGTCTCGGATCTCGCGCTCCTTCATCGGAACCTCCTCACGAACGTGCGAAGGTCATCGTAGCACCGCTCAGCGCTTGAGCGCACTGGGACAGTTCTTGTGCTGGAGAAGCAACTTCTTCAGGGGCATCGAACGCTGCACCAGCGGTTGCTTGAGCAGCGCCGCCACGAGCACCGGCGGCAGCGCCGGGAACCTCGCGAGACTCTGCACCAGCAGCGTCGACTGGTACGACCGCGAGCACAGCAGCGCCGTCATCTTCTGATCGAACGTCACTCCCACGAGCACCGCGAGACACCGCCCCTCGGTCCGCAGGATCAGCGTCACCCGCTCCTCCGACGAGGCCCGCAGGAACTTCTCGCGCAACACGTCGCGAGCGACCTTGCGCGCACGATCCGTGGACTCGTGCCCGGTGTTCACCCGGAACGCCTGCGACAACGCGAGCGGCGCGAGAGCCTTTCGCAGCAGCGCGTCCGACGCCTGGTTGTTCCGCATCAGCAGGCGCCGCACCGCCGTGTCGCGCACGAGCTCCGCTCGCCTCCCCAAAGCGTCGAGCCCGATCGGGTGCCCGTGGTGCTCCGCGATCAGCCGCGCGTGCAGCAACCTCAGCTCGACGTTCTCGAGCAGCGCGAGGATCACACCGGGCTCCGGATCGAAGCACAGGGCGCAGAGCTCCTCGCTCGTCGCGACGTGCGCGCGTCCGATCCGAACGTCTCTCGGCAAGTCCCGGAGCGTGGTCTCGTACAGCTTCCGCCAGCTCGCTCCGTCGGCAGGGGCGGCATCTTCCGGCTCCGCCGCCTCCCCCTCTTCCTCCTCCGGCACCAGCTCGGGCAGCGAGGAGAGATCCTCCTGCCCCGCATCGTCCACCGGCAGCAGCTCGGGGAGCGAATCGAGGGCATCGGGGTCCGCGTCCTGCGCTTCGTGCTCCGCG
>CAYMUE010000142.1:0-17523 GCA_964393505.1 uncultured Polyangiaceae bacterium | reverse complement strand
AGCCCGCAGCGAAGAAGCCCGCAGCGAAGAAGCCCGCAGCGAAGAAGCCCGCAGCCAAGAATCCTGCAGCCAAGAAGCCTGCAGCCAAGAATCCTGCAGCCAAGAAGCCTGCAGCCAAGAAGCCTGCAGCCAAGAAGCCTGCAGCCAAGAAGCCTGCACGAAGGAAGTCGCCATCACGCAAGCGTTGACAGTCTCCCTGTCTGGCGGTATCTCTCGCGTGGCACGAAGTGTTGCAGTCGTGCTACCCAGGAGATTCCTAGTGCTTTCTCTCGCTCCCCGGACACTCGCGTTCACCTGTGCCTCCCTCCTCGGCCTCGTCGGAACCGCCGGCTGCGGCAACGATGACGACGACGCCGCCGGAGTCGCCCACGTGCAGATCAAGAACGACTTCAACAACCCCGAAGTCCCGGGGACCCAGCCGCCCTGGACCCTATGCAAGGTGTCGTATCGGGACGCGCAGTTTGGCAAGATCGATATCGGCGCCACCAGCGCGACTCAGGACGTCGAGCCCGGGCTCGATTACGTGCTGATGGTCGCGGCGTGGAACGATCCGGGCTGTGATCCGTCGCACGCCCTTCCGATTGCGAGCAAGAACAAGGAGGAGGTGGTGGGTGGACAGACGCGCACGATCGCGATCAACAAGCCCAACCATCAGGGGCCGTGTCCGCCGGAGGGGGTGCAGCCGATTCCGCAGGAGCAATACGACCGCATCCTGGCGCTGTGGCCGGAGTTCGGGTTCAAGCCCTACGCGGAGCGGACCCAGAATCCGCAATGTTCGGGGAGCGGCGGCGGAGCGGGAGATGCGGGGACCGGTAGTGATGCCGACGTGAGCGGCGACGCTGCGACGAGCGGAGACGCCGAGGTCGAGGCGGGCACTCCGTGAAGAGCGGACGTCGCGAAAACACCCGGTTGTTGCGCGTCGCAACGGCGGTCGCTTGGGTCGCATTCTCGTCGCTGCTGGTGAGCTGCGGCGAGGTGTACCCCGAGGTCGTGGTGGTGAACGAGACGCACGAGCGGGTATTGCTGCGGGACGTGAGCTTCAACGGTTGTCTGTGGGACGAGGTGCTTTCGTGCGGGGAATCGAGCAGGCCGCAGCGATGTCCCCCAGGGGCCGGGCGGGTGCACTTCAAGAAGCTGGACGTGACCCGGTATTGCGCGGAGCGGGCCGAGTTGGGTGTTCCTGATCCTTTGTGCGGAGGCGGCGAGCCGGCAGCGCCAGCGACGGTATCCGCAGACGAGGAGTTGCCGTCGGTCCCGCTCTGGTTCAACTACCAGACGATATCGGAGCACGCGGTTGGTTACGGCGACTTCGAGCGCATCGTGATTCGCGCCGACGATCTCGAGCAGGACTTCTCCACTCCCGGCCCCTACGGGCACTGATGTCGCAGGGGTTCCGAGCATCGTTCTGCGTCCCGGTCGCGCTGGCGCTCGCGGGGCTGTCCCGCTGGGGATTCGCGCAGAGCCTCGAGACGGCACCGGCGGAGTCCGCACCCGCCGCGGCGACCTCTTCCGCGCCGCCCGCGGCGATCGAGGTCCGCGTCGTCGGGGAGCGCAAGCAGCGCGCGGATCGGACGTCGGACAGCGTGCGCGTGGGGGGGGAGAAGCTGCGTGCGAGTCCGCGCCCGACGCTGCTCGAAGCGCTCTCGCAGGAAGTGCCGGACATGTACGTGCCTGCGCGGGGCGCGGCGATTCACGGAGTCTCATCGGGAGGGACCGGGGGGATTCACATCCGGGGGATGGGAGGGAGTCCGAACTCGCAGGTGGTGGTCGTGGAGGACGGGGTCCCCGACTACCAGGGGCTCTTCGGGCATCCGATACCGGACGCGTATGTGCCTTTCCTGCTCGACGACGCCTTGGTGGTGCGGGGCGGCGATTCGGTGCTGTACGGCACGAACGCGATGGGGGGAGCGATTCTGCTGCGGAGTCGCTGGCGGAGGCTGGACGGGTGGGAGGTGGAGAGTGACGCGTCTGCAGGGAGTTACTCCACGCTTCGTCAGAGTGTAGCGGTGCTCGGGAACGAGGGGCGATTCGGGGTGGCCGGAGCGGTCCATGCGTTGCGGTCCGACGGGCACCGCCTGGGAGCGGGGGGAGGGAACCTGATCGGACAGCTCGCGCTGCGAACCAGGCTCGGAGGCGGCTGGGAGCTCACGCTTCGCGAGAAGGCGATGCACCTGACGGGGGCCGATCCGGGGCCCGTGACGCATCCGAACGACGATCACACTTTCGACGTGTGGCGGGATCGTGTCTCGCTCCAGGCGGTCTGGCGTTCGGGGATTGCGCAGGTGAGGGTCCAGCCTTTCTTCAACATCGGCAGACACGCGCTGTACGACGGATTCCTGTCGATCGACACGACGAGCGGAGGAATCCTGGAGAGCGACCTGCAGCTTCACCGGACGGTGCGGCTGCTGGTTGGCTCGTCGGTGGATCGGGCGTCGGGCAGCGCGGAGAACCGCGTGTCCCAGACGTCGTATGCGGTGCGGGCGCAGCAGTCTGCGTCCTGGTACGAGCAGCTCACGGTGGAGCCGGTGAAGGGGCTGCAGCTTGTCGGGGGATCGCGCCTGGTGGCGAGCGCGAAT
Organism: uncultured Polyangiaceae bacterium; assembly: GCA_964393505.1. Lineage (GTDB taxonomy): Bacteria > Myxococcota_A > Polyangia > Polyangiales > Polyangiaceae > JACRCQ01. The sequence continues at coordinate 14,947 of CAYMUE010000142.1, read as the reverse complement.
CACGGGTTCGTGTTCCTCTACAAGGGGGGAGTGCGGTGGTCGTTTGCGCAGGGGTGGCACCTGAGGGCGCGTGCGGCGCGCAACTTCCGGCAGCCCACGCTCCACGAACTCTACTTGCCGTTCCCGACGTCGAACCCCGATCTGAGGCCGGAGCGATCCCTGGGGACCGATCTCGGGGGAGGGTACACGGGCCGGCGATTCACGGCCTCGGGGACCGTGTATCGCAATGACGTCCACGACCTGATCAAGTACTTCGGCTCGTGGCCGTCGGCGGAGGTCGTGAACATCGACCACACGACCGTCGTGGGGGTGGAGGGGCAGGTCGCCGTGCGCGACGTGGGGCCGTTCACGCTGCGAGCGGGTGGGAGCTGGCAGGACGTGGGGCGGTACACCCGGCAGAACCCGTCGGCGCGTGGAGTGTTCGGACTCGATGTCGCGCAGCCGGCAGGCGCGTGGACGTTGCGCGCGTCGCTCGAAGGCGAGTGGGTGCACGGGCTCTTCATGAACAACTACCGGCAGGATCCGATCGACGACGTGTTCGTGGTGAACCTGGGCGTGCGGGGGCGTCGGGAGCTGCAAGAGCGGGGCGTGGTGGTGGAGCCGTATCTGCTGCTGCGCAATCTGTTCGACAGCCGATACGCGTACGTGAGGGACTACACGATGCCCGGATTCCATGGGATGGCTGGGATGAAGGTGACGCTGTGAGCGGTCGGATCGGCGCGCGCGAGCTTGCGTACTGTGGGCTGTTCGGAGCGGCGGCGCTGCTGCTGCCGGTCCTGTTCCACCTGGTCCACCTGGGGCGCGCGTTCATGCCGATGTACCTGCCGCTGGTTGCGCTGGGGTTCTTCGTGCGTCCGGCGCCCGCGGCGGTGACCTCGCTCGTGACGCCGTTGCTGTCGGGGGCGGTGACTGGCATGCCGCCGTTCTTCCCTCCGGTGGCGCCGAGCATGGCGGTGGAGCTCGCACTGATGAGCGGGGCGATCGCGCTGGTGGTGCGGCGCTGGCCGCGAGTCCATCCCCTGGCGGTCCTGGTCCCGGTGCTGCTCGCAGGGCGGGTGGCCTACGCCGCGATGATCTACAGTGTTTCCCTGGTGATCGAGCTGCCGGGGAAGTTCCTGGCCGGGGTGTCGTTGCTGAGCGGATGGCCTGGGCTGATCCTGATGGCGCTGGTGGTTCCTGTCGTGGCAAGAGTAGGGCGCTCCATCGCCCGGCCCGCCGCGGCGTGGGAAAGGGACAGCAGATGAACGGCAACGGGCGCGTCGCCTACTTCGACGGTATCGCAGACAAGTGGGATGGGTTCGATGACCCGGCGGTGCTGGGCACGAGGCTTCGGGAAGGGATCGAGGAGCTCGGAATCGGGCAGGACGAGACCGTGCTCGACGTGGGGTGTGGAACGGGCAACCTGACGAATGCGCTGCTCGACCGGCTGTCGTCGACCGGGCGCGTCATCTCCGTGGACTTCTCGCCGAAGATGATCGCGGTCGCCAAGGGCAAGATCCAGGATCGCCGGGTCACGTGGCACGTGGCCGACGCGCGCCGTCTTCCGCTGGCGAGCGAGTCGTGCGATCGGGTGATCTGCTATTCGGTCTGGCCGCACTTCGAGGATCGCCGGGCGGTGGCGGACGAGCTCTCGCGTGTGCTTCGTCCGATGGGGCGGCTGCACGTGTGGCACACGATTGGTCGCGGCAAGGTCAACGAGATCCACGCCGGGGCTGGGGAGGCGGTGCGGGGGGACGTGCTACAGCCTGCGCAGGCGACGGCGGAGGTGCTTGTTGCAGCGGGATTCGAGGTGACGACGACGGTGGACGCGGAGGGGAGCTACCTGGTGTCGGCGATGAAGCTCGACGCGTAGCAGTCATGCGCGCGTCGCTTCACGGCGTGTGGGGGTGTGCGCGGGGGCCCGTGACGCGGCTCGCGCCTCCGACACGTCTTGTCGCAGGTGCGGGGGTGTTCGGAGCATGCATGATCGCCCCTGCGGCGACACCGATTGGCTCTGCGAGCATCGGCTTGATCGCGCTGTCCTGGCTGGTGAACTGCGGCGTCCCGTGGCGTGTCGCGCGGGCGTCTCTGCTGTTGGGCGTCGTGCTGATCCTCCCCTATGCGGTGCTGGTCGCGTGGTTCGGCGATGGCGGAGGGGGTGTCTCCTCCGAGGGGTGGTGGTGGAAGCCCGCGGGCTTCGCGATCCGGGGGATGGCGGGGATGCTGGTGTCGATCGGGACGGTGACTGCGCTGACGGCGAGCGATCTCCGCAACGCGCTGCGCCGGCTGCCGATCCCGGGGATGGTGTCGGCGATTGTGCTGCAGATCGTGCACCAGGCGGCGGAGCTTGGGGGGGAGACGCGCAGGATTGCGTCGGCGATGGCGGTGCGTGGAGCCGCGCGGGGGTGGGGTGGATGGCGGGTGCTCATGGGTCTTCCGACGGTGTGGTTGCCCCGCGTGATCCTCAGGGCCGAACGCGTGGGCGCGGCGATGGAGGTGCGGGGCTACTGCGAGCAGCCGGTGACGCCTGCGGAGAAGGGGGAGCTTCGCACTGGGGACCTGATCGCGTGGGTCGCGGTGGCCTTGGCGCTCGCCGCGTCGGTGGCGCTGCGCTGGGTGAAGGTGTCATGAGGCCGGCAGAGCTCGAGCTCGATCGGGTGACGGTGCGCTACGAGCCGCACGACGCAGCCGTGCTCGACGGCGTGTCGTTCGCGGTCGGTGAGGGGGAGCGGGTCGCGTTGGTGGGGCTCAACGGCTCGGGCAAGACGACGCTGCTGATGGCGGCGGTGGGGCTGGCAGCGCACGAGGGGGAGATCCGCGTGGGGGGGATCTCACTGAGTCGCAGGACGGTGCAGCAGGTTCGCGAGCGCGTCGGGTTCCTGTTCAACGTGCCGGAGGATCAGCTGCTGTTCCCGACGGCGCTCGAGGATGTGTCGTTCGGGTTGCAGCGCAAGGGGGCAAGTGGAAGGGATGCGCGTGAGAGAGCGAGAGCGATGCTCGACGCGCTCGGGGTTGGACAGCTCGCGCAGGAGCCGCTGCATCACCTGTCGCACGGGCAGAAGCAGCGGGTGGCGTTGGCCGGTGCGCTGGTGACGGAGCCTTCGTTGCTGTTGCTCGACGAGCCGTCGGCGGCGCTCGATCCGCGCGCGACGCGGGGGCTGTGGAGGCTGTTGCGAGAGCAGCGGGCAGCGATGGTGGTGGCGACGCACGATTTGGGGTTCGCCGAGGAGCTGTGCACGCGCTACGTGGTGCTGGAAGGCGGGCGGGTGAGCTTCGACGGGGGCGATGGGGCGCGGGTGCGAGAGCTGGTGGAAGGGGAGGCGGAACGGTAGCTGGTGCAGCCTGTGGGCGATGAGCGCGGCGCCGCTAGCGAAGCCGGTGCGGATCCATGGGTCACCGGTTGCGCAGGACGCAGAACCAGCAGAAGCCGTGAGGTCCGAGTGCGAGCTGAACGGGGCGCTCTGCGATCTGCGGGAGGATCGCGCCACCGGGCATTTCGACCGGGAAGATGCCCGCGAACTGGCGGAGATCGAGCTCGACTGGCTGGACGAAGCGAGCGAGTCTGTGGAGGCACAAGATGGTCGCGCCCTGCCAGGAGCGAGTGCAGGCGAGCTCGCGAAGGCCTCCCATCCCGTCGGCGTTGGAGTCGAACACCCCGCGGACGTAGACCTTGCAGAGGATCGCGTCCTTGAACCAGAGAGGATCGCTGCGGAGGTTCGATGACGACATGGCGGCCTGCACGGGACCTATGAGGCCCGCGAGGCCTGGCAACAAGCAGGGGACTCCGACGCGCAGGCCGGCAGGTCACGCGGCGGCATGGTGCGAGCCGGGGGCATCCCGCAGGGGTCGGAGCCGATCGAGTGCCCGGGAGTGCAGGAGCCGACGGGAGGCCTGCCCGATCAGTAGAAGCAGTAGTTGTGGTACGAGACCTCGGCGCAGGTGGCGCCGCCGGCGCACTGGCCGGTGCAGTTGACGTCGCCGTCGCACTGGCAGTTGCACAGCGACTGGCCGCCGTAGGTGTAGCAGGTCGCCTTGTCACCGAAGCCGTGGCTACGGCACCAGTCATTGCTGTAGCAGCTGCATGTGTAGAAGTTCTTGCCGGAGATCTTGACGCAGGCGTATTCGCCGCAGTTGACGCCGCAGGCCCCGCAGTTGGCGTGGTCGTTTTTCGCCACGCAGCTGTTGCTGCAGCAGTACCCAGCGCTGCACGGCGTTCCGTTGTCGACAGTGCGGGAGCAACCTTCGCTGTCGTTGTAGGAAGACGGGCTGCACGTGCCTGCGGAGCACTTGTACTCGGTGCAGGTGCGACTGTGCGAGCCGGTGCCGGAGCACTCGCCGTTCCAGGAGCACGTCCCCCAACCGTCGCACGTCGTGCTTTCGCATTGCGTGCCGTTGGGCTTGTTCGGGTACACGCAGCTGCCCGAGCCCGGATCGCAGCTCCCCGAGGCCTCGAGACACGGATTGCCGGGCGGGTCGTTGCAGGTCTTCGGTGTCCCAGACACGCATGAGCCCGCCTGGCACGCATCTCCCATCGTGCACGCGTTGCCGTCGTCACATGTCTTGCCGCAGACCCCGCAGTTCGGCTCTGCATTCAAGTCCGCTTCGCACCCGTTGGCAGCGCTTCCGTCGCAGTCGTCCCAGCCAGGGTCGCAGCCGGTGATCACGCACTGGCCGGATTGGCATGCTGTGGAGGCGTGGGCAAGGGTGCAGTTGCACCCGCACTGGTTGGGGACGCCCCCTGAGCCGCACTCTTCTCCGTTGGGGCAGGCGCCGCAGTCGATGTCGTAGCCGCACCCGGTCGGGGCGCTTCCGCAGGAGGCGCCGAGCTGCGCACAGGTCTTGGGGATGCACCCGCACTGGTTGAGCTTGCCAAGACCGCCGCAGACGTCGGGCGTCGTGCACTTGCCGCAGTCGAGCGCTTCGGAGCACCCGTCGGACACGATGCCGCAGGAGGCGCCGATCTGCGCGCAAGACTTCGCGTTGCATGCTGCGGAGCCGCACCGGTTCTGTCCCCCGCCGCCGCACGTCTGGCCCGAGGCGCAGGTGCCGCAGTTCAGGATCCCGCCGCAGCCATCGGGCGCGGTCCCGCAGGTCGCGTCGAGCTGTGCGCAGGTCTTGGGCTGGCACCCGCACTGGTTCTTCTTCCCTCCGCCGCCGCACACCTGGGGCACCGCGCACCCGCCGCAGTCGAGCGCCTCGGAGCACAGGTCGGAGACATAGCCGCACGACGCTCCGAGCTGCGCGCAGGTCTTGGGGTAGCACTCCTGGGCGCCGCACAGGTTCGGGCCGCCGCCGCCGCAGCGCTCTCCGTCCGTGCACGTGCCGCAGGCAATCTTGTCCCCGCAGCCGTCGGGAATTGTCCCGCACTTCGCCCCCACCGAGGCGCACGTCACCGGAGTGCACGCAGGTACCGAGGCCTCTGCGGCAGCCTCGGTCGCCGCATCCGTCGCGGTGTCGGGCGCCGCGTCCTTGATCGGGGGTCTCGCCTCTGTGTCCTCGGGGCCGCCGCAGGTCGGAACGATTGCGATCAGGAGCAGTGCGGCCCAGCGCATCGGTGAACGGGACGAGGGGAGTGCGGGCTCACGGGTTCGGGGATCGGAGACGGTCATCGCGACCATCATACGGGCAGCGAAACGGACGCTCAACGACGCCAGCGCACGGCACGATGGTTGACGGCTGGGCGAGCAGACGGGATCATCGTGGCATGACGAAGACGGTCGGGGTCGCTGGCGTGTTCCTCTCTCTTGTTGTCGCCCTGCCGTGCGTCGGTTCCCTTGCGGTCTCGTGCTCGGTCTACGACGACTCGCTGCTCAAGTACGCCGATGCGGGGGTCGATCCCAAGGATGGCGCGCAGGACACTGAGCCGGAGAGCTCGATGGACTCGTCGCTGGAGGATGTTTCATCGGAGCCCGACGTGACGGTGGAGGCCGAGGGGGGGGAAGACGCAGACGGGGGCGAAGGCGGGGAGCAGGACGTCGCGGCGCCGTGCACGGAGAAGACGGCGGATTGCGACGGAAACGCCGACAACGGCTGCGAGACGGACATCACGAAGTCGGCAGAGCACTGCGGCAAGTGCGGCCACAGTTGTCTCGGCGGGGAGTGTGCGGGCAGCCGGTGCATGCCGCTCACCCTCGCTTCGGGGCAGACGCAACCCTCGGGCATCGCGCTCGATCCGGTGGCCAGTGGAGGCCGGGTCTACTGGACGAATCGGGCGGACCTGGGGACGGTACATTCGGTCGCGGGGACCGGGGGTGATGTCGCCACACTTGCGACGGGGCAGGCTCGGCCTGGGGGAATCGTGGTCGACGCGACCAGCGTCTACTGGGCGAACGCAGGGGTGACGTCGGGGACGGGGCAGATCATGTCCGTGGCGAAGGATGCCGACGGTGGTGCGCCGACGGAGCTCCTCGCCAACCAGCAGACTCCGATGGTGCTGGCACTGCGGGGGACGCGTCTGTTCTGGAGCAACTCGGTCAACGCGGTCGGATCCATCGGCTCGGTGGATGTGTCGGGGAGCGAATCAATCGTGGTCGTGGGGGACCAGGATCAGCCGAGCGGAGTGGTTGCCGACGAGACCGGGGTGTACTGGGCGGTGATGGATTCCGGCGAAGTGCGGAAGTGTTTTGCGGTGCCGTGTGCGGCGGTGCAGGTGTTGGGCACCGGTATTGGAAGCCCGCTCGGCGTGGCTGTCGACACGGTGTTCGTCTACTGGACGAGCCTGGACGGCAAGGTTGCGAAGGCGAACAAGGTGACGAAAGAGGTGACCGACCTGGCGACGGGGCAGTCGTTGCCGGTAGGGGTGGCCGTAGACGGAACGCACGCATACTTCGCGAACAACATGGGGTCCACGATCTGTCGGGTGCCGAAGGTCGGGGGAGCGGTGGAGGAGCTGGCGTCGGGGCAGAACGGTCCCTTCGCCGTGGTGGTGGACAACGACGCCGTGTACTGGGTGACGCAGAACGGCGGGACGGTGATGAAGGTGGCGAAGTGAGGGGAGGAGGCGTGCGATGAGCGACTCGGCGAAGGAACCCGGCCTGCTGGTGAAGATGATGGCGAAACGCTGCGATCTGTGTCCGCCGTGCCGCTATGCGCGGTCGCACCCCGACAGCACCATCGGCAAGGTGGTCGCGTTCCACGGCAAGTACTGCCCCTTCTGGAAGGCGTGGCAGAAGGTGTACGGCGCGAAGCAGGAGGCGCCGCCGGGACAGGGCGCCTGAGTCCCCGCGGTTGACAGGCAGCGGTGCGCGAGTATGGTCGCGCACCGTCAGGAGCCCAGCATGTCGACGCGAAATCAGGTGCGAGTTGCCAACGTGATGCCTTTCGACAGGTTCTGGAGCTGGCTCCAGATCCATCCGAACTGCATCCTGAACGCGGGGACGCCGGAGGCGGTGCTCTACGACGCGGAGGATCTGCACTGGCACTTCGGGACCGAGGAAGGGACCCTGCTGGTGCAGGTGATGCGGGGCAAGATGCTCGTGGGCGAGATCCTGATCGATCCGCAGTCCATCACCTACGTGCAGTCCGAGAAGCGCGGCGAAGAGGAGTACGTGTTCGACTGCGTGGCGGAGACGGACACTGAGCCGATGGTGACGTACTACTTCACGCTGTCGCACGACTTCGAAGCACAGGAAGCGCCGCAGAAGAAGGGGCGTCTTCTGGTGCACTGAAGCCTGCGGGCTCCCCCCCAGAGCCCTCAGGTCGTGGCCTGCGGCGTCTAGTGAGTTCCCTCCGCCGCGAGGAAGCGCTCGGTCTCGAGGGCGGCCATGCAGCCGGAGCCGGCGGCGGTGACGGCTTGGCGATAGATCCAGTCCTGCACGTCACCCGCAGCGAACACCCCCTGGATGTTGGTCTGCGTCGTGCCGGGGATCGTCTTGATGTAGCTGTTGGCGTGCAGGTCGATCTGGCCCCGGAACAGCTCGGTGTTCGGCGTGTGGCCGATCGCGGAGAACATCGCCTTGACCGAGATCTGGGTGATCTGGCCGGTCTTGACGTGGCGGAGCTTGAGGCCGGTGACCTCGTCCTTGGTGACGTCGAGGACCTCGTCGACGACGTGCTCGAGCATGAGCTTGATCCTGGGGTTGTCCTTGACGCGCTGCTGCATGGCCTTGCTGGCGCGGAACTCGTTGCGTCGGTGGATGAGGGTGACGGAGTTGCAGAGGCCGGACAGGTAGGTGGCCTCTTCGAGGGCGGTGTCTCCGCCTCCGACGACCGCGACGTCTGCTCCGCGATACAGGGCGCCGTCGCACACAGCGCAGGCGCTGACGCCCTTGTTCTTGAGCCTCTCCTCGCTGGGAAGGCCGAGGTAGTTGGCGCGCGCGCCGGTGGCGATGATCACCGCGTGGGCCAGGTAGGGCTCCGGCTCGTCGGTCCACACCTTGAACGGCCGCGACGACAGATCGACCCTGGTCACGTCGGCCGTGATGAACTCGGTCCCCTGGTGCTCAGCCTGGTCCCGCATGCGCTGCATCAGATCGGTGCCGCGGACCTTCTCCGGGAAGCCCGGGAAGTTCTCGACGTCCGTGGTGAACATGAGCTGTCCGCCGGGGATGAGGCCGCCCGCGGAGAACCCTTCGATGCACAGCGGGGAGAGGTTGGCCCTGGCGGTGTAGATCGCGGAGGTGAGGCCGGCAGGCCCCGAGCCGATGATGATGACGTTGCGGATCTTGGCTGACATGGCGGGTGACCCTAGCATGAGTGGTGTCGTGGAACGATCGGCGGAGCGAACCGGCCGGACGCGGCAGCCGTGGGAGTCGCGGCGGGGCCGGAGGGTTCGTCGAACGGGCGTGCAGCGAGGCGCGCCGGGACCGGCAGGAGTCGCCTTTCCCAACCGGGGCGACGGGCGTCTTGACGCAGGCGTGCCAGACGCCTAGTCACCGCGAATGGCCGAGGGATACAATCGAGTGCTCCTCCTGGGCAATCTGGGTGCCGACCCCGAGTTGAAGATGACCCAGGGAGGAATGTCCGTTCTCAAGCTGCGGCTGGCGACCACGGAGCGCTACCAGGACAAGAGCGGCGTCTGGCAGGACCGCACCGACTGGCACAGCGTCGTGGTGTGGGGCAAGCGTGCCGAGTCGCTCCACAAGATCCTCGCCAAGGGCTCGAACATCTTCGTGGAAGGCTCGCTTCGCACGTCGAGCTACGAGGACCGCGACGGCAACAAGCGCTACAAGACCGAGGTCATCGCGAAGAACCTGATTCTCGGCGGCCGAGGTGGTGGCGCTGGGCGATCGACGGGCGGATACGAAGACGACGGCCCGCCGCCGGAGCGGGAGCAGCGACCGCGTGCGCAGCAGCGACCGCCGGTGCGCGAGGTCCCGCCGCCCAGCGATGACGACGGCCCGCCGCCAGACTTGCCGGACGAAGACCTTCCCTTCTGAGGAGCCCGTGATGGATTCGGCCTTCCGATGCCTCCCTGTGTGGCGAGGCGCGGCCGTACGGCTGCGCGCTCGCGTCGTGATGTGTCTCGCGCTGCTCGCGCTGATCGTTTCCGGATGCAAGGACAAGGGAGGCCGCGAGGGAGGGGCGGACGCCGCGGCGCGGCTGGCGCCTCCTCCGGCCGGGTTGCTTGCGGAGCTGTTCGTGTCCACGCCGGACACGACGTATCAGCGTGTGCGCGGCAAGGTGGGTGGCCCGGCGGCGCTGCTCCCCGCGACGTTTCCCGCGCTCGTCGTGACGCTGCTGGGGCTGCCGCCGCAGTTGGCCGAGCAGATCGACGCGAACCTGCCTGCGGTCGGAGTGGTCATCGACACGGCGCCCGGTCGTGAGCCCGACGTCGTGATCGGCGTACACCTGCGCAACGAGGGCAAGGTCCGCGAGGCTCTCGCGACAGGGCCGCAGGCGGCATACGATCTGCGCAAGGACACCAGCGGCGTGACGCTCATCGAGCGCAAGGTCAAGGATCCGCAAGCGTTCGCGTCCATGGGGTTGGCGGACAACTACCTCATCGCTTCGAAGACCCAGGACGGGCTCATCCTCGCGGGAGCGTACGTGTCGCGCACGCTGCCCACGCGTCCGGTGCCGTCGGCGGAGCTCACGGTGACGGCCCGCAACCAGGCTCTCTCCGGGCCTCTGCAGACGCGACTTCGAAACGCATGGGCGGAGTACAAGCGGGAGGGGGAGCGTCGGGACGAGGAGATGCGCAAGGAGCATGGTGGACGGGCGCCGGACTTCGGGGATCCGACGGCGGCGCTGGCCGATCTCGACGGCAAGGTTCGCAGGCTGCTCGACGTCTTGGGAGATCTCGACGAGGCTCGTCTCGAGACCAACACGGACGACGCCGGTGCGCACTCGAGGGTGATCATGGTGCCGCGCGCCAACGGAACCGTGGCGGCCCGGGAGATCCAGTCGCTGGTGGTCGGTGACACGGCGCCGCTGCAGGAGATGCCTGCGGGCGCGGTGGTGGCGATGCTGTCGCGCGACTCCGAGGAGCTGCGCAAGGTAGGTGCGAAGGATCAGGCCGACGGTCTTGCGAACGTGCTTGGGGATCGCATCACGGCGGACCATCGCAAGAAGGTGAGCCAGGTCCTCGACACGCTGGCGGCGTCGCGCGGCGATTGGCTCGGGGCGGCGGTGACGTGGGGGCCGAAGGAGCAGTCGTTGCTGATCCGCGGCGAGGTGAAGGACACGGCTGCGCTCGACAAGTCGATCGCCCAGGTGTTCGAGATCGCGCGGCTCCCCGGGCTTCAGGAGCCCATCGAGCGCGTGGCAGGCAAGCTCGCTTTCGGCAAGCAGACCACCGCCGGCAGCGTGCGCACCGTTCACGTCAAGCGCGAGGTCGTCTCCAAGCCGAAGGAGCCACCGAGCAAGTCCGAGTTCGACATCCGCTGGGACACCACGGCGCCGGTCTTCTCGGTCGTCGCGACCACCGATGCCAAGGCGTGGTCTGCGGCGAGGGAGAAGGACAAGGGGCCCACGATCGGCACGGAGCCGATGCTCGCCAACGCCTTGAAGCCGCTTGGCAACGAGGCATCGTTCGTGTTCATGGTCCAGCCTGCCAGGCTTTCCACGCTGCTTTCTCCGCGTGCGGTCGAGCCCAAAGAGACGGCTGCGCCGGTGGTGTTCTCCTATGGGCGGGCGAAGGCAGACGGGTGGTTCCGCCTGGATCTCCCCTATGGGGTTCTTGCCGACCTGACGCGCGGCCTCATCCGCCGCTGACCCGACCCGAAGACGAACGCTGACGCGCCAGCGCGGTCTCCCGGTGGTTTTGCGGGATTCGTGCAACCTTCGCCCAGTCGCGGTACGATGGCTTCATTCTCCGTGGAGGTCCCCATGAGCACGGTCGCCGGCCTGTTGCGAACCCGCTTGTCCTTGTTCTGCGTGTTGATTGCTGCCGCATCGTCGGCAGCCTGCGGGGGGCGCACGAACCTGGATCCTGGCGAGTACGAGGAGACCCCTGACGACGCAGGAATCGGCGACGCGAAACCCGACATCCAGTACGACGTGCTGATCGACTCCAAGACGTGCACGCCGTCGAACTGTCCCACGGGCTGTTGCGACACCACGGGAGCCTGCCGTCCGGGCGAGGGGGCGGCTGCCTGCGGCAACGGCGGGTACATGTGCGTGGACTGCACCGCGTTCGGGCTGCAGTGCAGCGCGTCCACGCACACGTGCACGCCAGCCCCGACGTGCAACGCCTCCACCTGCCCCAACGGCTGCTGCGAACCGTCCACCGGCCAGTGCGTCAAGGGCACCGATGCCGCGCAGTGCGGAAGCGGCGGCGCGCAGTGTGTCGCTTGTCTCGCGTCGCAGCAGTGCAACGCTACGAGCAGCGGAGGCACGTGCGTGGGAACGACCCAGTGCGGGCCGGCGACCTGTTCGGGATGCTGCGATGCGCAGGGGAGCTGCCGCGAAGGTAATGCGGCGAACGCCTGTGGAGGCGGCGGAACGGCGTGCATGGACTGCTCATCTCTGGGCGGTCAGTGCGATCCGAGTGCGAAGGTCTGCTACGCCGCGGGCTGCAACCCGGGCAACTGCCCCTGGGGGTGTTGCGACGGCGCCACCGGCCAGTGCATGAAGGGGCTCGATCCCTGGCAGTGCGGCAGCGGTGGAGCTCTTTGCCAGCCGTGCGCGCCGGGACAGGCCTGTCAGATGTCGGGGAGCGGCGGCGTGTGCGCGGGGACGAGCGAGTGCAATCCGGCGACGTGCAGCGGCTGCTGCGACTACAACTCCTGGCCGGTGGCCTGCGTGTACGGCGGCGATCCCGGCGCGTGCGGCTACAAGGGGCAGGCGTGCCAGTACTGCGCCGGCCCAGGACAATACTGCGAGTGGATCGGCGACGGTGGCATGTGCGTGCAGACCGCCGAGTGCAACGCGACGACGTGTCCGTATGGTTGCTGCGATCCGAATACGTGGCCCATGCAGTGCGTCACCGGGACCGATCCCTGGGCGTGCGGAAGCAACGGATCGGTCTGCCAATACTGCGCGTCACCGAACCAGCAGTGTATCGCGACCTGGAGCGGCGGGATGTGCACCACCTCGACGCAATGCGGTCCGGGGACCTGCGACGGCTGCTGCGATCCGAACAGCTATCCTTCGCAGTGCCTGCCGGGCAACGACCTGAAGCAGTGCGGTGCCCAGGGGCAGTACTGCATGGTCTGCGGACCCACGCAGAAGTGCGTGAACGGGGCGTGCATCGGCGACAGCACCTGCAACGCATCGAACTGCGCGGGGTGCTGCGACCAGACGGTATACCCGCCGGTCTGCTTGCCGGGCTATGACGCGATGAAGTGCGGGATCAACGGGCAGACGTGCGTGTCGTGCGGAGCGAGCGGCAAGTGCGACATGGGAGCGTGCATCGTCGCGCCGGATTGTGGCCCGTGGAACTGCGCGGGCTGCTGCAACTACAGCACCTGGCCCCCCACGTGCCAGCCGGGCTTCGACCCCTTCGCGTGCGGCTACGACGGCAACGCGTGTGAGATGTGCTCGAACGGCGCCGTGTGCGAGCCGACTCCGAGCGGCGGCGGAGTCTGCTCGGCGACGCAGGATTGCGGGCCGTGGAACTGCACGGGCTGCTGCGACTACAACTCCTGGCCCCCCTCGTGCTGGGAGGGCTCTGATCCCAAGTTCTGCGGCTCCGGCGGCAACGCCTGCACGACGTGCGTCGCGGGCCAGCAGTGCGTCGCCTCTCCGTCCGGCGACGGTGGCGTCTCGTGGTCGTGCTCGTCGGTGACCCAATGCGGTCCCGGCAACTGCGCGGGTTGCTGCAGCGGCGGCGTTTGCTTCAACGGTCTGGACCCGGCGTCGTGCGGCTCCGGTGGAGCGCTCTGCCAGAGCTGCGCGGACAGCCAGAAGTGCACACCGTCGTCGAGCGGGGGTGGGACGTGCACGGGCACGACGGTCTGCGGGCCGGCAACGTGCAGCGGGTGCTGCGACTGGAACGGCGTGTGTCGCGCGGGGGATACGAACGCGACGTGCGGCCTCGGCGGCGAGCAGTGCAGCAACTGCCTGGCGTCGGACCAGATCTGCGACCCCGGAGCTGGCAATTGCGTGTGGGTTCCCAACTGCGGACCGCTCAACTGCGCGGGTTGCTGCCGCGTCAACGGGACCTGCGCGAGCGGCTACCTCGGGAGCGAATGCGGACACGGTGGTGTGCTCTGCGAGAACTGCAGCTCGACCGGCGGCGTGTGCCAGAACGCAACGTGCTATGGCGGCGGAACACCGTCGAACTGCCCCGCTGCCTATCCGGGCTGCTCACCGTCCTCCGCCAATCCCGCGCCGATCACCAAGCTCGGAGCGTGCCCGGCGCAAGCGCTGCTCAACGGGCAGAAGGCCTGTGCGGGAACACCGACTCCTGCGTCGTGCGGCACCTGGTTTGCCAACCTCCAGAACAAGAACCCGGAGTGCTACGCCTGCCTGCTTCCGTTCACTGGCCCCAAGGCCTTTGGAACCTGTCTGCAGCCGTACCTGGACCCGAGCTGCGATCACGACCTCTCGTGCTCCCTCGACTGCCAGACCGTCGCATGCGCGCAGTGCAGCACCGACACCCAGAAGCAGCAGTGCCAGGAAGGCGTCTTCAACGGCGTGTGCTCGGGGTACATCCAGGGAGTGTACTGCGCCTACGCAGCGTTCTCGCAAGCGCCGTTCTGCGAATCGACCGGTGACTCGGGCACCTGGATCTACAACGTCGGCAACCACTACTGCGGCTCCGGGACCCCCTGAGCCCGGCGCACCTTCTCCGCTCCACGTTTCGCCCGTTTCCAGGCGTCTCCTCCACGCTGTGCTAGTGTGCAACGCGTGCCGTCTTCGCAACGCGACAGCCATCCCCGCTCCCGAGCTCACCAGCGCGACCTCATCCTCTCCGGCCTCGCCATCGTGCTCAGCGCTGCCACCGTCGTGACCTGCAGCGCGATCGGACCACGCTCCGCGATCTCTCCTGCTCCCGCCAGCTCGACGTCTTCATCCGCTGAGCCGATCGAACCGACGAGCGCTTCCTCTGCGCTTCCAGAGCCCAGCGCCGGACCTGAGACGACGGCGTCGGCCGAGGCCCCACCGGAGCCGCAGCCGTCGACTTCCGCGCGGCCCTTTGCGGGCGCCTCGGTTTCCGCCGAGGGCAACGCGTTGCCTCGTGCCACGCGCCTGTTCGACGCGCTCGCGGCGCTGAAGGACAAGCGGCGGGATCGCCCGGTGCGTGTGATGTGGCTGGGCGACTCGCACACCCAGGCCGACTTCTGGACCGCGGCGCTCCGCGCGTCGTTGCAGGCTCGCTTCGGAAAGGGCGGCCCGGGATTCGTTCACATCGGGTGGAGTGAGAAGAAGTACCGGCACGGCGACGTGCGAATCAAGACGCAGGGCGGGTGGCGCATCGAGCCACCGACGCTCGTGTCCACGCGCAAGTACGACGACGGCGTGCTGGGGTTGGGGGGAGTGCGGCTGGTCCCGTCGGATGCGGGCGCGCGGGCCTCGCTCGCGGTGGAGGCCTCCGCGGTGCCGGGAAAGGTCCGTTGGGACGTCGCCTTCCGCCTCGCGGACC
>CAYMUE010000141.1:0-17603 GCA_964393505.1 uncultured Polyangiaceae bacterium | reverse complement strand
TCTGCTACAGTCCCGGCGTGGCGCTGTTTCCACCGCTCGATCACGACCCCGACGAGGTGCGTGAGCTGCTCGCACCGTTGCGCAACGACGTCTCGATCGCGCTGCACAGCCACGCGAACCCCTTCTCGGTCGGCGGCATCATCCGCGTCGCCCACAGCTTCCTGGTCCGCGAGATTCTCATCGTCGGCGCCGAACCCTGGTACCAGAAGGCGTCGATGGGCATGCACCGCTACGAGGACATCCGCGTCCTGGCACACGACGCCGCGCTCCTCGAGCACGTGCGCGGCCGCCCGGTGTGGGCCATCGAGAAGGACCACGCCCGGCGCAGCATCTTCGATGTGCAGGAGTACCCGCACGACGTCGTGCTGCTGTTCGGCAGCGAGCGTGCGGGGCTCCCCAAGGAGCTTGTCGAGGCGGCCGACGACGTCATCGGCATCCCGATGTACGGGGTGAACCACTCCTATCCCGTAAGCGTGACGGTGGGGATGGTGCTGCTGGACTGGGCGAGGCGGAGGTACCGTCCCGGAACGGTCGTGGCGGGGTGATCACTTCTTGGGGGGCGTGGGCGCCGGCGGCGTGGGCGGCACGATCCCCAGCTCCGACGCCTTGACCCAGAACGATCGCTCGTCAGGAGGCATCACGTGCAGCGCCTTGGGGAGCACCGATGCCCAGCCCAGGATCGTGTCGAGCACGTAGATCTCCGCCCCCTGCTCGACCTCACCGATCGGGTTCTGGTTGTCGCCGCGGGCGGCACGGATGGTCACGTTGCGCGGGGCCTGCATGACGCGCTGGAAGTTCTGCAGGGCGAGCGCCGGAGGATTCTGGACCGTCTCGGCCGTCGCAAGCTGATCCATCATCTCGCCCCGTGGCAACGCCTTGACGTCCGTGCGCTTGACCCACGCGTCCACGAACAGGTCGAAACGCGAGACCACGTGAATGAAGTTGCCACGAGTCTCGGTGCCCCACAGCACCAGAGCGTTGCCTTCCCCGGAAATGTTGAGCGTGTACACCACACTGCCGTTCGGAGACCCGTACAGCTCGAGCTGCCCGCGCTGCGCCACATAGCCGCGGGCGTTGCCCGGCGTCTCGAACAGCGGCTGGGTCGTGCGCCCCAAGCTGAGCGCATCGCACGGCACGAAGGTCTGGATCGGTGCCGAGAGCGCCCCTCGCGCCGGAAGCTCCACGCGAATCTGGTTCGGCGCCGCACCGATCACCTTCATCGATCGTCCGCCCGACAGCCACACATGGTCCGCGATCACCGGCACGTCCCGGCTCGCCCACACCGGGATCGTCCGCGCGTCGGTGAACCCCTCCACCCGGAACCCGCCCCCCGCATTGACCTGGACTTTCTGAGCGCTCGGGTCTGCCGGGAAGTTCGCCGCCTTCAAAGGCGCCAGCGCACCGGTGAACGTTGCCACCTTCGTCCCCCCGGTCGCCGCGCTCCAAATCCCCTGGTCCTTCGGAACCAGCGCCGTCCCCGCGATGACGCACGCCATCCCGCTTCCAGGCGCAGCCGCCGGTTGATCTGCCTTCACTGTCCGGCTCTCCGATATCGGGATCATCGCGAGCAGGATCGCAATCGCCGTGACACGTACCGGGCTCGACGCCATGCTACACCTCCAAGTCGTATCCCTTTCGACGTCCAGATCGCCCATAGCATGCAACAGCCCCCCCGCACCTCGGAAGTCGCCCTGGTCTTCTCGACCCCTCGAAAGCTGCCGAAGCCCAGGGAGCTGTCCGGACGCGTGCTCGTCGTCGATCTCGCCTTCGCTTCCGAAGCCTCCGGCGGCGGATTCCAAGGGATCACCCTCCCCTTCATCGACGGCCTTGGCGATCGGCTCGCGGCCTGGATCGATCACCACGACCACGCCGAACACGCACGATTCCGCGACGATCCCCGCTTCGTGCTCGCTACCAAAGCCCAGCGCGGCGCCTGCCCCGAGATGATCTCCCCCGAGCTCGTCGCCCGCATCGGCCCCGTCGACACCATCGTATGCCACACCGACTTCGATGGCCTCGCCTCCGCTGCGAAGTGGCTGCGCGGAGGAATCGAGCCGTATCCCGGCTGCGACAACGACGCACGGGCGATCGACACGCGCCTCGGAACCCCGTCGGAGATCGCCATGACCGCCGATCGGGCACTGCGCGCTCGCCCGCGCGACTACGGCCTGCTCGGTCTGATCGTGCGCCACCTCGCCAGCGAACTGCAAGACCCCTCGTTGTGGGAGCCGGTTCGACTCGCCGCCGAGGAGCTCCGCCCCATCGAGGAGGAAACGCGTCGCGCTGCCCTCGGCTTCGTCCGCATCGACCCGGGCATCGCCGTCGTCGATATCTCCGGGCGCCGCGCCCGCATCGACAAGACCCTCCTGCTGCTGCTCGGACAGTCGCGGGAACGCATCGCTGTCGTCATCGACGACAAGACGATCAACCTTGCAGCGCGCTTCGACAGCGGTGTCGATCTGCTCCGCATGCTCGGCCTCTCCGGCGGCATGCCTACGCGCGTCTCGGTCGATCGCAAGAAGCTCGACGACGTCTGCCGGGCCCTGGGAATGCGCTGCGAAGAGGTCGAATCCGTCCTCGCGTGACCGCCGATCATCTGCACAGGAGTCCGGTGTGTGCGACGGTATCGCACGCGACACGCGAGAGAGGTTGGTTTGCGCGGCCCTCGCGCGCATGCTACCTCCCCTATTGCGGACGGGGCTTCGTTCCGCGCGGGGAAGGACCGATGGCCTTCTTGCTTGCTTGCCATAACGGGGTGGATGCATGGCTGCGAGGGTGTGGGCCGCCACGGCCACGGATGGACAGCTGTTCCATAGCGACAGCGTCTCGCTTTGCCTTCTGATCAATCGACGCGCCGGGACGCTACGCGTCTTCGACTTCCGATCCGGTCCGTCGGCCAGCAAGCGCACGTTCATCCTGTCCACCGCGCGCCGAGAAGCGATCGAACGCGTCTTCATCGTCGTCGAGCGCGAGGAGGTCCCTACCTGGAACCACCTCGGCTTCGCCCGCGAGGGCGCCATCCCCGCCTTCTACAAACGCAGCGACGGCTTCGTCATGGGCACCGTCGTGGACCTCGACCCCGCTCCCCCCCATCGCAAGCTCCGTCGTTCCCCCAGACTCTCCGACGTCGAGGCCGCAGAGCGCGTGCTGCGATCCGCCAAGAACCTCGCTCGCAAGCTCCCGCCTTCCCCCGTCCGCGTCACCCAGCTCGATGCCGTCGCCGCCCACCGCGCCACCTTCGACGCCCTGCGCACCGGGGTCGCGCTCACCGCATTCGAACCCTTCGGACGTGATCCCCAGCGATGCTGGTTCGCCGCCTCCCAACGCGGCAAGGCCGTCGCCCTGCTCTCCGCGGAAATCCAGCCCTGCTTCGGGCACGCCCTCGTCGAGTTCCTCACCTCTCCGCGCGATGACCACGAGCGCGCCGCGTTCCGCTCTTCCCTCGACGCCGTCGCCTGCGAGCTCCGCAAGCGCGACGTGATCGGCATGTTCGCCTGGTCCCCTGCCGACGATCCCGCCTTCGCTTCGGTCTTCGTCGGAGCAGGATTCAAACGCTCCGGCGTCCTCTCCCGGCACCTCGCCTCGACGCAGGGACGCAAGGACGCCTTCCTGTGGACCCGCAAGCACCCGTTCCCGGGCGAGACCTGATCCTGCAGCTCCGCGTCAACGCCGCCCCAGACGCAGCGAGTTGAGCACGACCGACACGCTCGACATCGCCATCGCCGCCGCCGCGACCATCGGCCCTCCCACGTGTGCCAGGATCCCGGTCACCGCCAACGGCACCGCCACCAGGTTGTAGCCGAACGCCCACCCCAGGTTCTGACGGATCGTCCGCACCGTGGCCCGCGCCACCGCAAACGCCTCCACCACAGCCCGTATCTCCGAACGCGCGATCGTGATCGAAGCCACCTCGTTCGCTGCGTCCGTTCCGCTCCCCATCGCGATCGCAACATCCGCGCTCGCCAACGCCGGCGCGTCGTTGACCCCGTCCCCCGCCACTGCCACGACCCGCCCTTGCTCCTGCAGCTCCCGCACGAGCCGCAGCTTGTCCTCCGGCATCTGTCGCGATCGCACGTCGCCCGCTTCGATCCCGATCCGCTCCGCCAACGCACGCGCGCTCCGCTCGTGATCCCCCGTCGCGATCACCACCCGAAGCCCCATCGCCCGCAGCTCGGCCACTGCCTCCGCTGCGGCCTCCCTGGGCTTGTCCGCGAACGCGACCACGCCGGCCACGCGCCCATCGATGTGCACCGCGGATACAGTCTCCCCGCGCTGCTGCGCAGCCTCGACACTCCCTGTCAGCGCTGAGTCCCCACCATCCCACGCGCCGACCCGGATCTCGCGCTCCCCAACCCTCCCCGTCATCCCCTTCCCGATCTCCGATCGCACGTCGGTCGCGTCCGGAACCGACCACGCCTGCTCGCGGGCCCACGTCGCCAGCGCGCGCCCGAGGGGGTGCTCCGATGACGCGCCGATCGCTCCTGCGAGCGAACCGATCGCCTCGCGCGCTTCACCCTCGGCGACCTGAAACTCGACCACGCGAGGTCGCCCCTCGGTCAACGTCCCCGTCTTGTCGATCACGACCGTGTCCACCGAGGCCGCTCTCTCGAGGCTCGCCGCGTCGCGGATCAACACGCCACTGCGGGCCGCACGCCCCACCCCCACCATCACCGCCGTCGGCGTCGCCAGCCCGAGCGCGCAGGGACAGGCGATCACCAGCACGGACACGGCGTTCATGAAGGCCTGCGTGGCGGATGGACCTGCGACCAGCCACCCGATGAAGGTGATCAACGCGATGGTCATGATCGCGGGGACGAAGACGCCGGCGACCCGATCGGCGAGACGCTGCAGCGGCGCCTTGGAGCCCTGGGCCTCGGCGACCATACGCGCGATTCGGGCGATCGCGGACTCGGAGGCCTGCGCGGTTACTCTCACGACGAGCGCACCGGGCCCGTTCAACGTGCCGCCGTACACCCGATCGCCCACCCGCTTGTCCTGCGGCATCGGCTCGCCGGTGAGCATCGACTCGTCGATCGACGTCTCCCCTTGCTCGACCTCGCCATCGAGGGGAACGCGCTCCGACGGGCGCACCTTGACGCGATCGCCCGCGCGCACGACCTCGATCGGCACCACCGCTTCGCCGTCGCCGCGCAGGATCGTCGCCTCGGCGGACCGCATCGCATACAGGCTCCCGATGGCGGCCGTGGCCCGCGCCTTGGATCGCGCCTCGAGGTAGCGACCGAGCAGGATGAACGCGAGGATCCCCCCCGCGGTCTCGAAGTAGACATCGGGATGGGGCTGGGTGACCCACACGAACACGCTGTAGGCGAAGGCCGCGGTGGACCCCAGGCTCACGAGCGTGTCCATCGTGAACTCGAGGTGCAGCAGCCGCTTGAATGCCGAGACGTGGATGGAGGCGCCGGCGACATAGGTCGCGACGAACGCAAGCACCGCCTGCGTCCACAGCGCCCACGGGTCGTGCAGGTGCAGCATCCCGAGCGCCATCAAGGGCGTGGCCGCTCCCAGCGCGAGGGCCAGACGCAACAGCGCCGGCCGCGTGTCGGGAGGCGCAGCCGCTGCAGCGAACACGTCTTCGTGGCGCACCGCCTCCGCCCCGTACCCCGCATCGACCACGCACTTCTCCAAATCGCTGTCCCCGACCGCCGGATCCGCCACCACCGTCGCAAGATGCGTGGCGAGATTGACCGACGCCGTGCGCACTCCCGGGAGCTTCGAGAGCTTGCGCTCCACGCGCGTCGAGCATGCAGCACAGGTCATGCCGTCGACCCGCAGCGTGTATCGCACGCCGTCGCCGGCTGTCTCGTGGGGTGAACGTGTCTGGCTCAAGAGCGGGGGTGGCGTCCGTGGGCTGGGAGCAGACGCCGACGGAACATAGTCACCCGCTTCGATTCCGCCACATCTGGCGGGCTTCTTCCTGCGCGCGCCCCAGGCGGAGCTGCTCGCGGATCAGCGCGCCGTAGGTCGACGGAACCCGCGGATCCTCGGCGAACTTGTACATCACCTTGAGCGCTGCCTCCGCGTCCGCCGTCGCACGGTGCGCGTGGTCCAGCTCGACTCCGAGCCGCGCAGCCACGTCGCCCAGCGCTCGGCTCTTCGCCGTCGCCTGGATGTGGCGCGCCCACACCAACGGGTCGAGCCACTCGACGTCCTTGCGCAGCGCCGGCGGCATCACGCGCTCGTGAGGCAATGCCCGCTGCACCTCCGCGTGCATGAACCCCCGGTCGAACGCCGCGTTGTACGCCGCCGGGATCGCCCCCTCCAGCGCCGCGAGGATCTCCTGGCACACGTCTGCGAACAGCGGCTTGTCCTTCACGTCCTCGTCCTTGATCCCGTGCACCGCCGTCGTCTCGGCTGGGATCGGACGCCCCGGGTTGATCAGCCACGCGTCGCGGCTGATCACCTCTCCCCGACGCCCCCGGACTACGGCGACCTCCACGACGCGATCGTTCTGCGGATCTCGCCCCGTCGTCTCCGTGTCGAGCATCACCACGGCGTGGTCCGCCCACGGAACCATCGCGTCGATCTCCTCCGCAAGCCCCGCCACACGCGTGCGCAACAGGTGGGCAATCGCGGGGTAGTGACGCCCCGTCGGGAAACACCCGCATCCTTCGGTCGATCCTCGCATCTCACATCCCCGAGGCAGAGGTGGCAGGAGCTGGCGGCGCAGAACTCGCCGGTGCAGCGGAAGACGCCTCGGCCGGCACGATCACCGACGGCTGACTCGAGGGAGCCGCAGGCGCCGTCGTCGCGGGTCGCGACCCCCCCGCGATCTCGATCTCACTCTCCACCCACAACGTCAGATCCGAGTGCAGGTCGAAGAGATCGAGATCGAAGCGACGACCGTTGATGAACAGCGTCGGCGTCCCGTTGACCCCGATGCGACCCCCCTCGTCGTGATCACGCTTCACCCCCGCGGCGATCTCCGCCGAAGCCCAGTCGGTCCTGAAGCGGTCCATGTCCAGGCGCAGCTCGCGAGCGTACTGCTCGATGTCCTGCTGCTGCAGCGCTCGCTGGTTCTCGAACAGCTTGTGGTGCATCTCCCAGAACCGCCCCTGCCTTCCTGCCGCCGACGCCGCACGCGCCGCAGGCTCCGCGAGCGTGTGGCCCGGTATCGGGTAGTGCTTGAAGACCACCCGCACGTTCGGCGCGTGATCCTTCACCAGCGCGTCGAGCACCGCCACCGTCGTCGAGCAGAACGGGCACTGGAAGTCCGCATACTCCACGACCGTCACGGGCGCGTTCGACGGCCCCAGAGAAGGCGCGTTGAAGGTGTCGATCGGCTTGGGTGGATCCTTCGGGAAGCGCACGCGGTACGCCGTCGACGCCTGCTCGATCGAGCGACCATCACGCACCTGCTTGATCAGCAGCCGCAGCCCGGGACGACAGGCCGCGCAGCCCGCGCCCTGACGCAGGCACTCGTCCAGGGACATCGACACGTCGGGACAGGGTGCCGGCAGGTCCCGCGTGAGACGATCCAGATCGCGACGCTCCCTCGGGGTCAGCTCATCGATCCCCCGGGCCGCGTTGTTCGAGCCAGGCGCGGGGGGATTCACGCACGACGATCCCATCAGGATCAGGAAGGATGCTGCGATACCTTGGAGCCGCTGACGCATGGGCGGCGAGCCTAGTGCGTGGAGCCGCGGGATGCCAAGGCTCGCCGATGCCGGAAGCTGGACGCCATCGCTCACCGAGTATAGGTTCCCTACCGTGCGCAACGTCGTGTTCCGCTTCCCCGATCTCGCCAGCATGTTCGACACGCTGGCCAGCGCACGGCACTCCAAGGAGCTGCCGCTTCCCGCCGATCTCGGGGCGAACGACGGCGAGTGGGTGCTTTCCACGTTCGAGTCGGCCTACGGACGCAAGGCCACCGCCGCCGCCGGCCGCGCCGTCGTCCCCGATCCTTCCAACGCCAGCATCCTGTTCGAGGAACGCGACTGGGAACGCCTGCTGACCTTCTGCGGCCCCGCCGCGCAGGCCGCTGTCGAAGCCGACGAGCCTCCCCTGTCCATCCCCGTGCTCCTCGAAGATGCCTCGCCGGAGAGCCTGGCCCCCGGCCAGCGCGCATCCTCGCCCGGCGGACCGGTCTCCGTGCGGGGCCCGATCTCCGTGCAGATGACCGACACCAAGGTCACGGAGCTCGCGCACATCACGGAAGCGGCCGCAGAAGAAGAAGTCCCTCCCCTCACCCAGCGCGCGCCCGGTGACACCGCAAGCGCGGTTCCGAGCTCCGCCAAGGTGCTGTTCGTCGACGACGACGCCGACACGCGCGACATGGTCGCGCTGATGCTCGAGGCTGTCGGCCTCGAGGTCGAGAGCTGTGCCGACGCAGAAGCCGCGCTCCAGCGCCTCGAGCAGGAGACCTTCCACATCGTCGTGCTCGACTGGTGGCTGCCCGGCATGAGCGGGCTGCAGCTGTGCCGCACCGTCCGCACCTCCCAACGCTTCGTCGCCATGCCCCTGCTGTTCCTGACCGCGAACACCTCGTCGCAGGACATGCTCCAGGCCTTCGCCTGCGGCGCCGACGACTACATCACCAAGCCGTTCCGCGCAGCCGAGCTCGGCGCCCGCATCTTCGCCCTGCTGCGCCGCTCCTTCATGCAGCCTCCGAAACCGTGAGGCTGTCTCCCGACAGCGCGCGTCGGGGCCGCCTTGGGTCAACCCGATTTTTTCGAACGCGCAGGCCGAGCATCTGCTTGACCAGGGGCCTCGTCTTTGCCATCTTGCGCCGCGGAGAGATGTCCGAGTGGCCGAAGGAGCCTGATTCGAAATCAGGTGTGCCCCATGGGTACCGCGGGTTCGAATCCCGCTCTCTCCGCTGGCGTCGCGGACGCACATGCCCCGGTGACCCGCAGGGGTCGATCCCCCGACGCGTTTGACAATCCGATCGCAGAAGAGGGCCTCCCCTCTTCTTGGAGAGATGACCGAGCGGCCGAAGGTGCACGACTGGAAATCGTGTGTACCGAAAGGTACCGTGGGTTCGAATCCCACTCTCTCCGCAAAGGGGTGACCGCGCAGCGCGGTCCTGGGAGCGCCTGTGTGCGCGGACGCCAGGAATGCGCGACAGCACGTGTCGCAATCCCGCGACCCCAGGGCGCGCGGCTGCGCTCGCCCGCGACGAGAGCCCGCCCGCACCCCACGGGCCACCGGCCGGCGTCTGCCTTCGCCCGCGTCCTCGTCGATCACACGCCGATGTAGAGACGGTGCGCGAAGTTTCGCTCGAGATCCGCGCGCAGGACCTTCTCGGCCGCGGTCTCGATGTCGTACTCGATCCTGCGGAACTCGAAGCGCCACGTGTCGGTATCCAGAATCGTATAGCTGGCCCGGTTGTCGTAGTCCCGTGGCTGCCCCACCGAGCCCACGCTAACGATGTACTTCCGGCCGGGTTCCAGCACGAAATCCGTTGCCGGCAGCTCCTCCACGGTGTCCGGGTCGAGCGCGAAGACCTTGCACAGGTGCGAGTGTCCGATCAGGGTCAGACGCTCGAGCTGATCCCAGATCGCCAGACACTCCCGCGCCTGCTCCGGTGCGAAGATGTACTCGAACTCCTCCAGGCGGATCGGAGACCCGTGGCAGAGCTGCACGTCGAACTGCTCGAGCTTCTCGCGATACGGCAGCCCCTTGAGCCACTCCATGCTCTCACGCGACAGCAGCGACGCGTGCGTGTCGAGCGCGTGCCGGGCCGCCTCGTAGTAGTACGAGTAGTCCATCCGCCCCGCCACCGCTGCATCGTGGTTGCCGAGGATCGTCCGATGCGCCAAGCGACGCACGATCTCCGCACACTCGTTCGGCGAACCGCCATAGCCAACCGTGTCGCCGAGCGAGTAGTACACGTCGATTCGCTCGTGCTTGTAGGCCTCCACGACAGCGCTCAACGCTTCGTAGTTGGCATGAACGTCCGAAAAAATTCCGATGCGCATCGGTGGAAGGGCGGCCATCCTAGCACATGCACAGCGGTTGGTAGTGACATCGCACGCCTCGTTGCGTCATTCCCTCCCCTCGCGCATATTCCCGCCAATGCAGCCCCCCCCCGCCGTCACCGAGTACGCCCAGACCTGCCTGCGCTACGTCCAAACCTCCCTCGGTGTCGCCCTCGACTTCGAGCCCGAAACCCTCCCCCTGCTCGACCACTACCTGCGCCAGGCTCGCTCCGATGCGACCCGTCGCCCGGAAACCATCCCCCTGCTCGCCGCCGTCGCAGGCTCCTACCTCGGCGAGCTCCTCCGCCTGCGCCACGGCGGCTCCTGGTCCGCCGATGACCCCGATCCCCACGCCTGGTTCCTCCAGCTCGCCGCCGCTCCCGTCACCGTCCTGCCCGTCGTCCTCGCCCTCGAATCCATCACCGGCGAAACCGACCCCGATGTCGCCCCCATCCAGGTCGCCGACGATCTGCGCCAGGCCCTCACCGACCACCTCGCCAACCTCCCCGAGGTCTCCGAAGACGACTTCCTCTCCCCTTCCACCCGCGTCGAAGTCATCGACATCGCCGTCGACCTGCTCCGCGCCTTCCGCGCCGCTCGCAGCGGCCAGACGCTCGACGGCGTCCAAGGCCACATCGAGCCGGTCGTGCGCGTCCCCGATGAGCTCGACAACGACGCGCCTCCTGCCACGGAAGACGCCGAAGACACTGGCGACGATCCCCAACAGGACGATCCGCCTACTCGATCGTGAACGAGACGCGCGCGGTCTGATCCGCCTCGATCCGCACTCCCTGGGACAGGGTCTTGCCCGCTTCCGTGCGACACGTGACCCGGTGGTTGCCCGCCGGAAGCTGGATCCCTCCCACCGGCGTCGAACCGTGCGCCCGGCCGTCCACCGACACCGCGCAATACCCACCGCGCGAACCCACGTTGAGCTTGCCAGTTCCCACCGCGACCGGAGGCTTGTCCGGAACCTCGTCGTAGGGGTTCTTCTCCCCCCCGGCCTTGTCCCGCTCCAGCGTGACCGACAGCGTCTTGGTCTCGTTCGGCCCTACAATGAACGCTTGGCTGCTCGCCTTGTAGCCCTGCGCTGCCACCGTGATCCGATGCTCCTCGTTCGGCGTCACCCCCTCCACCGTCGGCCCCGTCACCGGCTTGCCGTCCAGCGCCAGATACACGTTCGGCACATTCGCCGTCACCGTGACCTTTCCCGTCCCCTTCGACAACACCGCCCGAACGGTCGTCGACGGCTTGTCCGCGGTCAGCGTGATCTCCTGACGCTCCGGCGCGAACCCTTCCTTGGTGACCTTGACCTGCAACGCCGAGCCGATCGGAAGCTTGTCGATCGTTGCCGGCGTCTTCTCCGCACGCAGGTCACCGTTGATCACGATCGACGCCTCGGGAGGATCGCTCTCGATGCGCAGCGATCCGAGGCGAGGCGCGGTGTCCGAGGAGGCGGCAGCAGAAGCCGGCGCGGGCGCCGACGACGGGCGACTCATGACGAAGAAGCCGCCCACCGCGAGCGCAGCGATCGCGGCCCCGATCCCGATCACCAGAGGCGTGCGGCTGCGTCGCTGCCCGCCGCCGGCAATCGACGCCACCGCCCCCGGCACGGACCCCGAGCTGGTCTGGCCACTCTGGCTGCTGATGTCCGGGACGTCGAATGACCCGGAGTGGTGCGCCTGCGCCGCGATGATGTCGGCGAGCTGCTTCACGTCCTGCAGCGCCATCTTCTGGGCCGCGATGCGCTCGGCGAACAGCACGTTCATCCAGCGGCCGAGCGCG
This sequence comes from uncultured Polyangiaceae bacterium, assembly GCA_964393505.1. Classification (GTDB taxonomy): domain Bacteria; phylum Myxococcota_A; class Polyangia; order Polyangiales; family Polyangiaceae; genus JACRCQ01. The sequence continues at coordinate 5,880 of CAYMUE010000141.1, read as the reverse complement.
ATCTCGGAGGCGGCCACGCGCTCGTCGCGGATGTACGACTCGAGGTCGGCCTGCAGCTCGCGCGCGCTCTGATAGCGGAAGGTCTTGTCCTTCTCGAGAGCCCGCATGACGATGGTCTCGAGGCGCTTGGGATAGGCAGGCCGGATCAGGGTGGGACGCGGGTACTCGCGGTCGACGATGAGACGCAGGGTCTCGACCTCGTTCGCCCCCTTGAACAGGCGCTTGCCCGTCGTGAGCTCGAACAACATGATGCCCGTTGCGAAGATGTCCGTGCGCCAGTCGACCTCCTCGCCGCGAGCCTGCTCGGGCGACATGTACGGCACCTTGCCCTTGAGCCGCCCCGACAGCGTGTCCTCCCCCACCGGACGGTAGCCGCTCTTCGCGATCCCGAAGTCCACGACCTTGATGTCGCCCGTGTACGTGATCAGCACGTTCTGCGGCGAGATGTCCCGATGCACGATGTTGAGCTGCGTGCCGTCGATGTCCCGTTTCTCGTGCGCGTACGCCAGCCCCGCACACGTCCCCAGCACCACCGTCAACGCGTGCTCCAACGGGAACTCGTTCATCCCCCGCGCACGCATCTGCCTCACGATCGAACGCAGATCCTCGCCCTGCACATACTCCATCGCGATGTAGTACGCGTCGTCCACGAAGCCCACGTCGAAGATCTGCGTGACGTTCGGGTGCGAGAGCGTGGCGGCGATGCGCGCCTCGTGCAGCAGCATGTCGATGAACGCCTGATCGCGAGTCATCGACGGCAGGATGCGCTTGATGACGACGAGCTTCTCGAAGCCCGCGACGGAGCGCTGCAGCGCGAGAAACAGCTCCGCCATGCCTCCGGTCGCGAGCTTGCGCAGCAACGTGTACTTGCCAAACCGCTTCGGCATCCCCTCGGCGTCGGCCGAGGACGGGCTGCCTTTGCCGGGCGGATTGGCTGGTTGCGTCATGCGGCGGTCCTCGATCTGGTCTGCACGCGGCGAGCGCCCGCGCGGCCCGAAGGCTCGGAGCTCGACGTGTTCTTCATGCTGACACGGCGGGCGTCGCGCGGCACTCCAACGCTAGACCGCACGCCTCCACCGGTCAACCGAGGCACGCCGTCCCCTCGCATGCTACAAGCCGACCATGTTCCGCCGGCCCGCTCGACGCTTCCTGCCCTTCCTCGCCTCCCTCACCCTCTCCTCGAGCGCCGCCACCGCGCTCGCTGCGCCCCCCTCCTTCGTCATCCATCCCTACCTCCAACACCTCAGCCCCGCGGAAGTCACCGTCCGCTTCGAGCTCGCCACCGATGCCCCTGCATCCGTCGAGGTCCGCTCCGGCATCACCCCCGCGTCCCGTATCGAATCCCCCCCCTCCCGCTTCCACTCCGTCACCCTGCGCGGCCTCCAACCCGCCACCTCCTACAGCTACTCCGTGCGCTGCGGCGACCTGACCAGCGATGCCGCCTCCTTCACGACCGCACACCACGACCCCGATCGCCCCTTCTCCTTCGTCCTGTACGGCGACAGCCGCTCCGGCTCCACTCCCCACGGCGCCGTCGCCCGCGCCATCGAAGCCTCCGCCTCCGACTTCCTCGTCGGCACCGGTGACGTCGTCGTCACAGGGGGCGACCGCAACGCCTGGCTCGAGTTCTTCGCGATCGAACAACGCCTGCTCTCCGATCGCTGTCTGTTCTCCGCCATCGGCAACCACGAGCTCACCTTCCCCCTCAAAAGCCGCGGCCCCTGGATCGACTACTTCGCCGTCGATCGCAACGATCGCTCGACCTCGTGGTTCTCCTTCCGCTGGGGCAACACCCGGTTCCTCGTGCTCGACGCCATGGATAGATGGAATGATTCGCAAGCCGAATGGTTGCGAGCCGAGCTGACGAAGGCCGACACCGAGCCCGGGATCGCCCACCGCTTCGTGGTGATGCACCACTCTCCCTTCTCGTCCGGCCCCCATGGGCCGAACCGCCCCTTCCTTGATGCGGGCATGGTCGACGAGCTGGTGCGCCACAAGGTGGAGCTCGTGATGGCCGGCCACGATCACATCTACGAGCGCGGCGAGGCCCGCGGGATCAAGTACATCATCTCCGGCGGCGCCGGCGCACCCCTGTATGCGTACAAGCGGGGACCAGGCTCCCTCGCGGGCGTGTCCGCCTACCACTTCGTGGACATGCACGTCGACGGCGACCTGGTGACCGCCGTCGCTCGGCGCGCCGACCGCAGCGTGATCGAAGAGGTGTCGTTCCGGGGCACCGGAGCGTGGCAGGCACCCCTGGCCGCGGCCGCCTCGGCCTCCGCCCCCTCTCCCGCCGCCTCCGTCCCCGTGGTGTCCGCCGCCGGCCCCGATCTCCCCGGCTCCCGCCAGTCGCACTGCGGGTGCTCCCTTCCCGGCAGCACGGGCCCGTGGGGCCCCTGGCTCACCCTCGCCCTGCCCCTCGCCCCCCTGCTGCGCAGACGCCGCAACCGCCGCGCTTGATTCCGGCCCCGCTCCTCCGATAGGCTTTTCGTCCCATGCGGCTCGCACCCTGCATCGTCGTGATCGCTCTTCCGCTCCTCGCGGGGGGCTGTGCTACCTACCTCGATGACGTCAACCGCGCCGAGGCCCACTCCGCCAACAATGAGCACGAGCGCGCTCTCGCCCTGTTCCGCGTCAACGAGCCGGACATCGACTCGCTCAGCTACGTGGACCACACCCGCTACTGCTACCTGCGGGGTATGAACGACTACCGGCTCGGCAAGGCCTTCCGCGCCGACGCGCGCCACTGGCTCGCCCTCGCCAAGGCCCTCGAGGACAAGCAGCCCGGCGGCCTGAAGGAAGAGTGGAAGGAGCGCCTCAACAAGGCGCTCGACGAGCTCAACCAGGAAGTCTGGCGCACCGGATCGTCGGGCGAAGGGGAGCAGGACGAAGCGACCGACGAGAGCAGGTCGAAGGCAAAGGAGCCCGCGGCCGAAGACGACTCGGAGAAGAAGAAGCCGGCGAAGAAGTCCGAAGACTGACCGGCTCCCGCCTCCGCGTTGTTTCGCCCCACGAACGAATCTACTGCGCCAAGCTCCCCTTCAGATCGGCTATCCGATCCTTCATCGCCAGCTTGCGCTTCTTGAGCTCGCGCACCTCCTGCTCCTCCGCTGGACTCAGATAGGTGTGGCGCGAGAGCTCCCTCAACCGCTCTTCGAGCTCGTGATGCGCACGCTCCAGCACCTCGAGCCTCTCACCGCCGTACCGATCGGCCTTCTTCATCGGACTTCTCCCGGCCAGGCGCCCTTGCGCGTGCGTCGGCCCCGGCTCCTGCCATCCTCGTCTCTCCCGGCGCCCCACTCGAGGCGCACGCACCCGACAAGCTCCTAAGCCCCACTGCCCCATCACCACCTGCGCTCCCCCTGCTCGCGCGGGATCTTCGCCCCGAATCGCACGCGTTCGAGTACGGCCACGGAGCAGGGTGCCCAGCACACGGGTGACAACACTTCATTTTTGGGTAATTCCTCAAGCATGGCAAGTGTGCGCGTCCTGCTCGCCTGCGTCCTCCTCGCCGCTCCCGTCCCCTTGCAGGGCTGCGCCGCCTCCAGCCCGTCCACCGCGGCATCGCGCCCCGCCACCGTGGGGCAACCCACCGCGACCTCGCCGGTCGTCGAGGCGCCCACGACGTATGTCACGCCGACCGACGCCGCCACCATGGCCGAGCTGTTCGAACGCGCACGCGCTGCGCTGCAGGAAGGGCGCTTCTCTGAGGCCGCGGCCTCGTTCGATCGGCTCGTGACCCTCGAGCCCAAGGGGACCCATGCGAGCGCTTCGCTGTTCAACGCCGGGATCGCCTACGAAGCCATCGAGGATCGAACCTCGGCGCTTGCGCGCTTCCGCGAGGTCGTTCGCAGCCATCCTCAAGCCCCCGAGGTGCACGCGGCGCTCGTACGCGCGATGCGGATCCTCGTGTACCAGGAGCAGTGGACCGAGCTGACCGCGACCGCCGATCACCTGCTGGCCTTCGCGCAGCTCGCCCCCATCGAGCGGATCGAGGCCCACGGCTGCCGCGCCCTCGGAGCCGTGGCCCAGGGCGATCTCGAAGCCGCTACGTCGCACGTTGCCCGCGCGCGCACGCTGCTCGAGGACCATCGCCTCGACGACGGCGGTAGGCTGCCCGTCGCGGCGGCGTCGGCGTTCTTCGCTCTGGGAGAAACCCGCCGCCTGCGCGGAGAGAAGATCCTGTTCGTGCCCGTGCCCGCGGCCTTCGCGCAGGTGCTCGAGGATCGCTGCCAGCTCCTGCTGGATGCGCAGGATGCGTACGCCACGGCGATGCGGAGCCAGGACGCGCACTGGGCCGCGATGTCGGGATACCGCGTCGGTCAGCTCTATCAGCAGCTTCACCGTGACGTGCTCGTGATCCCGCCGCCCGCGACGGCGACGACCGACAAGCAGCGTCAGCTGTTCGTGGGCGCGATGCGACTCCGCTACCGCGTGCTCGTGGAGAAGGGGCTCACGATGATGGAGCGCGTGCTGCGTCTTGCGGAGCGCACCGGGGAGCACTCGGCGTGGGTGAGCCGTGCGCGCGAGGCCCGCGACGAGCTGCAGGGCGCGCTCGCGCAGGAGAAGGAGGCGCTCGCGAAGCTACCGTTCTCGGAGGCGGACCTGAAGCGCGCGCTCGACGACCTCTCGAAGAAGTCCGGGGCGCATGCGTCGCCTTGAGGCCGATCGCTCCGCTCTCGTGGAATCACGGACGGCACGCGCCCATGGGGCACGATGGCTCCTCGCCGAACAGCTCGCCGTCGGTGCCGAAGGCGCGTGCGCGGCATCCGCCGCACACGGAGTCGAACTCACAACCGTTGCAGCGCCCGCCGAGCAGCGACGTGTCGCGCAACGACGCGAGCACGGAGGACTCGGACAGGATGCGGGCAAGCGGTTGCCGGCGCAGATCGCCGACCTCGAGCGGCAGATACCCGCAAGGGAAGACCCGGCCCACGGCATCGACGAACAGGATGCCGCCACCGGCGAGGCAACCCTTGGACGACGGCGCGAGTCCGCGGACCTCGGGGAGCCCTCTGCGCGCACGGTCGCGCGCGCGTTGAATCCGTATGCGCTGCGCCTGCGGTGCGCAGGTCGCGCGGATCTCGAGATCGCGCACGCCTGCTTCCGTGTCGAGAAACGTCAGCAGCCGCTCGACCTCGGCGGGCTCCAGACGGATGGAGTCGGGCAGGTCCACGCCGCAGCCGACGGGCACGAGCAGGAACGCGTGCAGGGCGCACGCGTCGAGCTCGCGCACAAGGTCGAGCATCGCAGCGGCGTCGCGCTGGTTGGACTTGGTGAAGGTGACGTTGAGCTGCACCTCGATGCCGGCGCGGCGCAGGGAGCGGATGCCGGAGACCGCTCGATCGAAGGATCCCCGGATGCCGCGAAATGCGTCGTGCGACGAAGCATCTGCGCCGTCGAGGCTGACCGACGCCCGCGGCACACCGACCTCGACGAGACGCCTCGCGACGTCGTCGTCGACGAGGGTGGCATTGGTCGCGAGCGCGGTGATGACGTGTCGATCGCGAGCGTGAGCGATGAGCTCGAACAGATCGCGGCGCATGAGCGGTTCGCCGCCGGAGAACACCAGGATGCTGTTCCATCCGGAGTCGGCGATCGCGTCGATGAGCAGGCTCTTCGCTTCGTCGGTGCGAAGCTCGTCGGGCGGAGCTTCTTGCCATTCGCGGCGGCAGTGCACGCAGCGCAGGTTGCAGCCGCCAGTGGTCTCCCAGAAGACGAGCCTCGGGGTTGGGGTGAGCCGGGGGGAGAAGGGGGTGAGGTGCAGGGCGTGGGGGTGGGGCATGAGGACCGCGCAACGAGGGGAAATCTTGGTGTCTTGTGGGCTTGTGGGGGGCAGGCGGCAAGGGGGTCGGGGGGGTCATGCATGGTTCGCGCCGT
>CAYMUE010000140.1:10130-17665 GCA_964393505.1 uncultured Polyangiaceae bacterium | reverse complement strand
GCGGGCTCGAAGTAGCGGCGCTCGTCGAAGACGTCGTAGGTGGGAAGCAGGGCCTTGGGGACGTCGGCGAGGAGCTTGCCGCGTTCGATCACGACGGCGGAGTTGGACAGCAGGGTGCTGCAGGAGGGGCGCACGGTGCCGAGTGCGACGGCGAGGCCCGGGGGGAGATTGGCCATGAGCCAGTGCAGGGCGTCATGGGATTCGGAGACGAAACCGGCGACGCCGAGCAGGTCCCGTGGGGGGTAACCGGTGAGGCAGAGCTCGGGGAAGACGGCGAGGCGGGCACCGAGCCGGGCTGCGTTGGAGGCGAGGTCGGCGACGAGGCGAGCGTTGTCGCGCAGGGCGCCGACGGTCGGATTCATCTGGCCGATGGCGATCTTCATGGGTGGAGGCGGGGCTACTTGGCGTATTCGATGGCGCGGGTTTCGCGCACGACGGTGACGCGAATCTGACCCGGGTAGGCCATGGACTCCTCGATCTTGTGGGCGATCTCGCGCGCGAGGAGCACGGACTCGGTGTCGGAGACTTCAGCGGGTTCGACCAGGACGCGGATCTCGCGACCGGCCTGGATGGCATAGGCCTTCTCGACGCCTTTGAAGCCGCAGGAGATACGCTCGAGGTCCTCGAGGCGCTTGACGTAGTTCTCGAGCATCTCGCGTCGAGCACCCGGGCGTGCGCCGGAGAGGGTATCGGCGGCGGCAACGAGATGACCGACGATGGACTTGCAGGGTTCGTCGTCGTGGTGAGCGGCGACGGCGTTGGCGACGATTTCGTCTTCGCCGTGCTTGCGGAGCAGTTGGCCGCCGATGACGGCGTGGGCGCCTTCCTGCTCGTGGGAGACGGCCTTGCCGATATCGTGCAGGAGGCCAGCGCGGCGTGCCTGACGGACGTTGAGGCCGAGCTCGCCGGCCATGAGACCGGCAAGGAAGCCGGTTTCGACGGAGTGGCGTAGCACGTTCTGGGCGTAGCTGTAGCGGAAGCGGAGGCGGCCGAGGAGCTTGACGACTTCGGGGTGGAGGCGGGTGACACCGAGCTCCATCATGGCCTGCTCGGCGGCATCGCGGCAGGCGCGCTCGACTTCGTCCTGGGCCTTGGTGACGACCTCTTCGATGCGCGTGGGGTGGATGCGGCCGTCGATGATGAGCTTCTCGAGGGTGATGCGAGCGACCTCGCGTCGGATGGGGTCGAAGCTGGAGACGACGATGGTTTCCGGGGTGTCATCGACGATGAAGTCGACGCCGGTGGCCTCCTGAAGGGCGCGGATGTTGCGTCCCTCGCGGCCGATGATGCGCCCTTTGAGCTCGTCGTTGGGGAGTGCGACGGAAGTGACGGAGCGTTCCTGGACGTGTTCGCCTGCGAAGCGCTGGACGGCGATCCCGACGATGCGCTTGGCGCGCTTCTCGGCCTCGTCGCGTGCGGACTCCTCGATGAGGCGCGCCTCATTGGCGGAGGCACGACGGGCCTCGTCCTTGTACTGCTCCATGAGCAGACTGCGGGCGTCATCGCCGGACATGCCGGCAACCTGCTCGAGTTTTGCCTTCTGCTGCTCGACGAGCTGAGCGGCGGTGGCTTCATGGGCCTGGGTCTGCTGCTCGCGGGCGTGAAGGGCCTTTTCGCGTCGGGTGAGGTCGAGCTCCCGGGAGGCGAGCAGGTCTTCCTTTTCGCGAACGACCTGTTCACGCTTGGACAGGCGGCTCTCCTGCTCCTTGATGCGGTCGAGGGCTTCGGCGGAGGCTTTGCGGGCCTCGGCCTCGGCGCGCTCGCGGGCCTGGAGCAGGATCTGCTTGGACTCGACCTCGGCGGCTTTGGCCTGCGCCTCGGCGGCCTTGATCTGGGCGTGGACGGACTTGAGCGAGGACTCGGCCTCGAGCAGGCGCGCGTCGCGTTCCTGCGCAGCTTTTGCCTTCGCGGCGTCGAGGATCTGGTCTGCTTCTGCGCGTGCTCTCTCGAGCGTCTCCTTGTCTTCGGTGGTACGGGCAGAGGTTGCTTTACGAAGCGCCTCCAGCGAACGCTGGTGGGCGATCCACCATCCGATCCCCAGCCCCACGAGGAGGGAAGCCAGGATCAAGACGAATTGGGGCACGACGGACCTCCTTGGCGGCCCGGGTCGTTGCGGACGCCTCCCCCGACAGCGTCCGGCTCGGCGAAGCGGCCCGGGCATCGAAAACCCGAGGGGCGGCCCACGCGGGACCGACCGGTGCGTCCCCTGCCGTCGCGGGAGCACTCGGGATGACGAGGGTCTCGGTGGCCACCGCCGCGAAGCTGCTGTGCAACAACGCGGAGGGGGCCCAATGAAGCCGTTTCGTGGGGCAAGACGGGAGTCGGCCCTGGGCGACGACGGCGAGGACGGGCGCATCGAGCAGATCGGATGCTCCCGGTGGAAGGGTGGAAGCCGGGCCCTGGGGACAGAGAACCGGCGTGGGTGCGAAGGACGGACGGGAGGCACGCGACGCCTGGACAACCAGGCGCTGGCACCCGTTGATGACGATGTCAGGTGTCGTCTCGCTCACTTGTGGAGCCGTCCGTCGATGACTGTTCTTGCAGGAAAGAGGGCTTCACCATGGCACGGAACGGTGGGTGGGGGAAGGGCTGGTCCGCGGGGCGAGGTGATCCGCGGGCCGAGGGTGGGTCAAAACAGGCCGATGGAGAAGTGGAAGGCGCCGAAGTCCTCCCAGGCGCGGCGGACGAGGTTGACGCCGTAGTCGAGGGCGATGGGGCCGATGGGGGTGGCGATGCGCAGGCCGGATCCGCTGGTGTAGCGGAGCACGGAAGGGTCGAAGTTGCGGGGTTCGACCCACACGTTGCCGGTGTCGAGGAACAGGGCGGTGGAGATGAGGTTGGACAGCGGGATCCGGAGCTCGGCGCGCGGGTTGATGAAGACGTCGCCGCCGCGGATGGCAACCCGGTTGATGGTCAGGCGTGTGGGGTCACCGGTGGCCTCGCTGACGATTTTGTCGGCGATATCCTGGGGGACGAGGGCGTCCTGGAGGAATCCGCGCAGGGAGTCCACGCCGCCGAGGAAGAAGAGGCGATCGGGGTAGGTCTTGGAGTTGTTCATGAGCTGGCGGACGTAGCCGCCGCGCACAGTGGCGGCGAGGGCGAGGCCTCGCTTGGAGAGGCGGAGGTAGCCGGCAACGACACCGCTGGTGCGCACGAAGTCGCTGAGCTGGGTGTTGGGGTTGTCGCTGGCGGGGAAGGCGCGGACGTGCTCGACCGCCGCGCCGAGCAGGGTGCCGCGGGTCGCGCCGAAGGGGTTGTCCCTGCGGTCCCAGGATGCGGTAACCCGTTGCGCAACAGCGTAGGTGAGGCCATCGGGAACGCGCAGCAACCTCCCGACGTCGGCGGTGACGCCGGGCTGCGAGAGGTACTGATCCACGGTCTGTCCGTTGAAGATGGCGACGTTGTTTCGCTCGGCGGACACACCGAAGCTCGTGGTGAAGGTCCGCACCGGGCGATAGTTGATCGCGCTCGACAGAGCGTCCTTGGTCAGGCCGAAGTCGCGGGCGTTCTTGCGCACATCGATGCCGTCGATGCCGAGTGACACCAGGGGGCCGAGGCCGATCTCCGGAAACAGGACCGAGGCGGCGTCGAGGCGCTCGAGGCGCTGCGAGACCGGCAGAGTGTCGAGGTTGGTGCGGACGTCGGGGTCGAGGATGAACATGTTCGGCAGGTAGCCGAGACGCACGCGGAAGGTGAGCTGGATGGCCTTGCCAGCGATGTTGCGGTGACCGTATTCGAACTGGACGCGAAAGCCTTCGCCGGTGGAGAAGCCGGGGCGGATGTCGAGATACTGTGGGAGCCGTTCGGTGACGCGGACCACGACGACCTTGCGGCGTGCGGGGACGTAGGGGTCTTGAAGGGAGACGGTGACGGTGGAGAAGGCGCCGAGGGTGGCGATGCGTTCCTCTGACTTGCGGACGAGGCTGTGGCGGTAGGGGCGTCCGGAAGCGAGGGCTACGCGTCCGAGGATGAGGGACTTGCTAGTGCGTTCGGCGCCTTCGACGACGATGCGGTCGACGATGACCTGCTCGCTCTCGATGATGCTGAAGCGTGCGCGAGCGCGGGTGTGATCGGGGGACAGGTCGAGGGAAGCGCGGACGTCGGCGAAGGCGAAGCCCTGCTCGTGGTAGGCGTCGAGGATGCGCCGACGGGCCTGCTCGAGCTCGAGGTTGGAGGCGGGGGCGCCGAGCGGGAGGTCGGCGCTGGCGGCGAGGTCGTTCTCGATGAGCTGGTCGTTTCCCTCGAATGCGACGTCGTAGAGCGTGGCGCGGGGGCCGAGCTTGACGGGGATGCGCAGGGACAGGTCGGGGGAGCAGCGCACGCCGCGGGATCGGCTCGGCTGGCAGTGCAGCGCGGGATCGGGATCGGGTTCCTCGTCGGGGATGCCGCGCGCGTCGAGCTTGCACGCCTGCTGGGGGAGTGAGGGCAAGGGGACGGGGATGCAGCGGTCCGGAGGGGAGGCGGAGTGGCAGCGTTGGCGGATGACCTGCACGGGTCCCACGAGAGCGGAGAGGTAGCCTTCGCTGCGGTAGAGGTCCTGGACGTGCTTGGCAGCCTTCTCGTAGGTGGCTGCGGCGTAGACGCGGGTAGGTTCGCTGCGCAGGGGCGCGGGGCGTGTGCCGGTTCGTTCCGTGGGGCCGTTGAGCTGGTCGACGGTGGCTGGATCGACGGCGCCGAGCAGGCCATCGCCGGGGAGCTCCTCTTCGAGGAAGGAGTCGATTTCCGCCTCGATTTGCCTGGGAGTGCGTTGACCGCTGAGGCAGGGGAACTCGCGTCGGACGACGCGGACGAGCTGTCCTTCGCGGACCTTGAGCACGAGGTCGTTGACCGGGTCGGACTCGGCGCCGCGCTCCTCGAACTCGACTTCGGCATCGAGGAAGCCAACGGAGCGGTAGAACGTCTGGACTTTGGCGGCGAGGTGAGCGGGGCTTCGGTCGGTTTCGCGATCGTACTCGACGACATCGGCGAGCCGGTCGGCGTCGAAGCTGCGGAGGCCTTCGAACCGGAGGCGGAGCATGGGGCCGGGGGTGACATAGACGTAGAGGAAGTGCTTGCCGGCGGAAGCGGTGACGAGGTGTTGCACCTTTGCGCGAGAGTAGCCGCGGGAACGGAGCACATCGGTAATCCGTCGGTCCGCCTCTTCGAGGCGGGTCTCGTCGGCGTGCTCGCCTAGACCGACGGGGTAGGTCTGGACGACCTCGGACAGGTGGGAAGCGGAGTCGGGGAGGATGAGGCGACGGTTGGCGATGACGGCGGGGAGACCGGGTTGGACCTCGAGGAGCAGAGCGGTCTCCCGCGGGTTGTCGGTGTCGCGGGTTTCAATGCGCACGGTAGCGGAGGGGTAGGCGCGCTTCACGTGATAGGAGCGCACGAAGCGCGCGACCGTTTCCAGGCGACGCTCGGTGAGCTCGCCGCCGACCTCGAGCTGGGCCTCGCGCCAGAGCTCGCTCTCGTCGAAGGGTGAGCCGACGAGCTTGCGGGAAGCGACGACGCGTCGAGGAGTGAGCACAAGGCGCAGGACGACACCGTCGCCCTCGGGGAGGACGACGACGGAGGCCTCGGCGAAGTGGGAGGAAGCGAGGACATCGCGCAGGGCGCGGCGCGCGGCGGCGGCGGAGAAGGGTTCCTGGGGACGGACCGAGCGAACCTCGGCGTTGGAACGGAAGCGCGAGCCGACCTGGGCGATGTCGATGCGGACGATCGGACGTCCGATGAAGCGCGCGAGGTCAGAGGCGGGTTCGATGCGGGAGAGGGCGGCCTGGTCCTGAGCGGTTTGCGCGAGGGCGGGGCGAGCGTGGAAGGCGACGGGGCCGAGGAGGAGTCCCCACACGATCGCGAGGCGAATCGTAGAAAGGACGGGGGCCCGCATGGGGGAGCGACTGTACCACGGGACGGGGTGGCGATGTCTTCGGCGGGCGTCAGGGGATCAAGCGGCGAGGAGGGCCTCGAGGCCGCTGACGAGGCGGGCTTCGACGGCGCGACGAACGGGGCGCAGGGTCAGGGGGAGGTGGACTTCGACGCGGACGTCGCGATCGGAGAGGTGGACGGAGCCGCGTGCGCCCGAGGCGAGGCCAGGCGGAGGGAGGACTTCGAGGGTCCAGGCGCACCAGTGCCAGGCGACGTGGTGGCGTTGCTCGGCATCGCGAGCGATGCGCTCGATTCTCCCCTTGAGCTCATCGAGGGGGAGGCAGTGAGGACGGTGGACGAGGATGGAACCCACTTCGAGGAGGATGGCGCAACACCGAGGCGGGGCCCGTGGAGGGATCGAGGAGCGTTGATGCAGCGAGCGTGGATCGGCTACTCGAACTCGATGCGGAAACGCATGTCGGCGCCGAGGTTGCCGACCGCGGAGGAGGAGACGCTGTTGACGTTGTCGTAGGAGCCGAGCACGGAGGTCTTGGGGGTGAGCTGCCACTCGACGTTGGAGCGGACCTCGCGGTTTTCGGCGAGGCCGCTGGTGACGTTGGCGCGGACGCGTTCGGTGATTCGTTTTCCGACGGTGACGGTGGGCTCGGTGCGGCCAGTACGCGAGGAGTAGGCGGTGCCGAGGCGGAAGTCGTCGATGACGGGGATGGCACCGCGAACTACGCTGTCGGCGCCGGTGAGGGTGGAGAGGGCTTCGATGGCTGCGGTGCCGCCGATATTCGAGGCCTGCATCTGGTCGAGCTCGGCGCGTGTGACGCCGAAGGTGAGCAGCAGGACGATGTCCTCCTGGGACAGGCCGGGCTCGCTGGTGAGGTCGAGGCGGAGGTTCTCGGCGTCGCCATGGGCGCGCATCTGGATGCGCCACTGTCCGCCGGTGCGTCCGACGGCTCCCGCGGTGCCAGCCCCGGAGACGGCGCCTCCACTTGCAGCACCGGTCTGCCCTTGCGCCTGGGAGTAGCGTCGATACTCGGTGACCGCGGTGACATCGACGACCGGAGCGATCCGTGTTGGATCGTCGAAACGCACCGAACCGTTGCGGATCTCGAACTCGCTCTGACGCAGCCGCAAGCGGCCGCCGGGCTTGACGCGCACGCCGCCGCGCAGGCCCATACGCTGGTTGGTGCCGGAGAGGGTGAGGGCGCCGGAGTCGACGAGCAGCTGCATGTCGGCCATGTTGTTGCGCAAGCGCAGCGCCTTGGCGGCACGGAGCCGGACCTCGAAGCTCAGGATGTCATCCTCGGGGTCGTAGGTCTCGAAGCGCGTCCTGCGCCCCCGCTGCCCGAGGCTGCCGATGTCCGCGTTGATCGCGATGGGGCGGGTGTAGTCGAAGGACGCGAGGGTGACGTCGCCGACCACGCGCGGGATCGATCGCTCCTGCTCACCGAGGCGTGCGCTCCATGCTGCGCTCAGATCCGCATCGACGATGGCGTGGACACCGTCGGCGAGAGGGAGGCTGACGTTGCGCGCGGTCATGGTGGCGACGGCGGTACCGAAGTCGAAGCCCTTGACGGGCATGGTACCGACGACGCTGACGGAGCCTCCTCCGATGCGCGCGGTGGCGCGTTCGAGGCGGATCTCGCGCTCGTCGAGGCGCAGGTCGACGTTGGCGG
>CAYMUE010000140.1:0-10030 GCA_964393505.1 uncultured Polyangiaceae bacterium | reverse complement strand
GCGGAGACGGTGCCGGACAGTCCCTTGTTCGAGGAGAAGTCGAGCAGGATTTCGGGGAGTGCGAGGGTATCGCGGGAGAGGACGACGGGTTGGGTGCCCTCGCGCAGGCGCACGGTGCCCTTGCTGCTGGCGGCGTGCAGGGAGGAGACAGCGAGGGAGAGATCGGCGCGCTCGGGGAAGTCGAGCTCGAGCGCGCGGATGTCGAGGCGCCCGCTCAACAGGGCGTCGAAGGGGCTCTCTCCCTCGCGGGGGGAGGATCGGGCGCGGGCGAGGGCGCCCAGGTCGAGCTTGTTGGCGTAGATGCTGCCGAGCACGCTCTTGCTGCGCTGACGCGTGACACGCAGATCCTCGAAGGAGAGCTGGCCGCCGAACAGCTGTCCGGTCGCGTGGAAGACGCCCAGCGGCGGGTCCTTGGCGTAGTCGTTGGGGTCGAAGGGCGCGGGGATCGGCAGACCGCAGCGGGTTCGCCCGAGGAACTTGACGGGGCGGTCGATGGGGACGAGCCGCACCGCGACGCGCGATTCGGGCAAGACCGCGCGGCCGAAGCGCAGAGGTGTCATACGCGCATCGACGTCGACCTCGAGCCGATCGATCGTGCCCCGAACGTCGGCGGTCGCCGACACGGTCGCATCGACCAGGCTGCCGAGCTGACCGATGCTCTGGATGCGGTTGAGAGGCAGGTCGGCGGCGAGGGCGTTGACGCGGACGACGCCGCCGTTACGCACGGTGCCGGTGGCGAGGAGGGTGCCGTTGCCCTTGCGGAGCTGGGCGGAGCGGATGTCGATCTCGATGCCGAGATCCTGGGCATCGCGGTCGGTGGACCGGTAGTCGAGATCCGCGTCGGCCTCGTCGTAGGTCTCGCCGAACAGGTCGAGACGGTCGAAGTGAGCGCGAGCGCGGACGCTCATGAAGCCGCCGCCGCATCGGTCCTGGGGTCCTCCGATTTCGTAGTGGAGGGTGGCCTGGGTTCTGGCGGCGCCGCTCATGTCGAGGAAGCGCGGGTCGGAGTCGAAGCGCAGGACGGCGAGGAAGTCGCGCAGCTCCAGGGCCTGGGATTCGATCTCGGCGTCCATGAGCATCGGCGCGGGGCCGTTGAAGTCCAGGCGCATGGTCGGCACGCGGTAGTACGACCCGTTCTTGCGCCCGCGCACTTCGCTGAACTCGAGGGCGAGGGGCTTGAAGCGGACCTTGGCCCCCTGGACGTCGCCGAAGGAGAAGCCGGCGAACTCGAAGCGTCCGATGGACAGATCGGCGGTGATCAGCGGGTCATTGAACACGCCCGTGATCTCGGTGCTCAGGTCGGCGGAACCGGACCAGGGAATGTCGAGCAGGGGGGTGATGTCGGCCAGCTCGACATGGGATCCCTTGCCGACGGAGAGACGGAAGTCGTTGTGGAAGCCGAGGGAGGTGGCGACGGAGAGGTGGGATCGGCCGAAGTCGGCGCGGGCGCTCTGGAACTCAACAGCTTTGGGGGTGACGACGAAGCGGGAGTGGACGGTGGCCTGGCGGACGCCGATGACGTGGCCGGAGGCAGGGTCGTCAAAGGCCGCGTCGAGCACCTCGAAGTCCGCCACGTGGGTGACCAGGTCGCTGTCGATCCGCAGGGGATCGATCGTGCCGGCGATCTGAGTGATGGTGCCGTCCTTGAAGTGCATCTTGACGTGCGTGTGCTCGGTGACGCCGAGGTCGCGCATCAAGCCGGGGAACTGCAGGTCCTGCAGGGTGAGGGAGGCAGCCTTCAGGGGGATGCCTGGGGCGAGGGGGCGGATCTCGAAGTCGCGGATCTCGACGCGTCCGTCGGCGAAGCCCACCAGGGCGCGGGGGACGGAGACGACGTCATCCTCGATGCGAACACCGACCGACAGATCGGAGGCCAGGCGATAGCGCCCGTAGGCGATCCCGCGGCCTTCGAGGGAACCGCGCAGATCGGGCAGGGTCTTGCCGCGTTTCCAGGAGGCATCGACCTCGAGGCTCGTCCAGCCGTCGAGGGGCATCATGGGGGCGAAGCGGTTGGCGAGGCGCAGCGGGGCGCGGACCTTCATGGTGCCGGCGATCCCGTCGAGCCCACCTTCCGCCAGATCCACGCGGGCGTTGCGGACGTCGAGTCGCACCTGGCGGGGATCATCGGCGGGGAGCGCACAACCCGGGGAAGTCCCGGGCGCCGGATCCAGGTCCGCGGCGCCGGCCACGCGCAGCCGCCGCACCAGCAGACCATCGGAGGTCACGCGCACACGACCGTCGACGTTGCACAGGACGTCCTCGTCACGCGCGTCGGAAGGCGCGGGCGCATCGGGCCCGGCGAACTGGAGCCGGTGGGAGCGATCGATGGCGAACACGCCGGCGTGAAGCGCCACCTCGAACGACGGACCTTCCTCGGCGGCGAGGTCGAGGTCGACGCCGCTGCCGCGGATGGAGACACCGTCGAGGACGAGGGAGACGGAGGCGTCGGTGACGCCGAGGCTGGAGAAGGGAGCCCGGGTGGAGGTGCGGTCGGGCGACTTGCTCGGGGAGCGAATGCGGAGATTGGCGAGCTCGCCGTCGCGTACGACGAGCCTTGCGCGGGGGCGCTCGATCTCGATCTCGCCGGCGTCGATCTGGCCCTGCAGCAGGGCGAAGATCTTGGGCTGCACGGTGATCCGATCGGCCTCGATGGCGGGGCCGGAGCCGTCGGTGGAATCGATCCGCACGCGGGTTGCGGTGACGGTGAGGGGCCAGGGGTGAATGGCGACCTGCAGGACGGCGCCGATACCGAGCTCGCGGTCGAGGAGCTTGGAGAGCTCGTGGGAAGCGCGGGAGCGAGCGGATTCGGTGTCGAGCAGGACGGCGAGGGCGAAGGGGAGCGCACCGACGACGGCGAACAGGAGACATAGGATGCGAGCGATCCAGGAGACCGGGCCGGCGGGGGGACGTTGCGGAGCGAGGGAGGGAAACGGGGAGGAGGGAGGCGGCGGACGAGGGCCGCGCGACGAGGGCGGGGGGAGGGCAGGCGGAGGACTGAGGTTGTCGTCCGCGTCGGGAGCGGGGGGGACGGGTGGGCGAATGAGTCGGGATGGACTCACGCGATGACTCCGCGGAAGCGCTGGAAGCAGACCGGCCGCACCACGGGAAAAGGCTAGCACAAGGGGAGGATCTCAACGACCAGGCCGCCGGGCTTGCCGGGCATGGCGGTGAGGATCACGCGGGGGTCGGGGCCTGCGGAGATGCGTGCGTGCTTGGGATGGAGACCGTGCGCAGCGAGGGAGAGCAAGGAGCAAGCGAGCGCGTGATGAGGCACCACGAACCAGGCGCGGCCCCTGGGGGCGAGGGCTGCACGGGCGGTGCGCAGGCAGGAACTCGACGGGGAATCGTCGCAGAGAGCGATGGTCGCGCCGCAGCGCACGGAGTCGGAATCGGTCGGCTCGATGCCATGGGATCGGAGGGCAGCGAGGAGAGCCTCGGAGGGGCCGGACACCAGGACACGTCGCAGCGACCTGGGGCAGCGCGCAGCCACTAGAGATGCGAGAGCTTCGGAGATCAGCTCGGCACCACGTCGCCAGTGGAGCGCGGATGCTCGAGGGAGACGGCGGGAGCATCCGACACGGTGCCGTCGTCGTTGAACTTGCGCAACTCCTGGCTGATGCGTCGCACGTACTGCTGCTTGATGTGGAAGGGCAGGAAGGCGCTCTTGAAGCCTGCGATGATGACGGACTTGATGTCCTTGAGGGTGAAGCCGAGGAGGGTATGGCAGAGCCAGAGCTCCTTGGTGACGGTGGTATCAGTGACCATGCGGTTGTCGGTGTTGACGGTGACGCGCAGGCCGAGGTTGTAATAGAGCTTGATGGGGTGGGCGCCGAGCTGGCGGACGGCACCTGTCTGGTAGTTGGAGGAGGGGCAGCACTCGAGGGGGATGCGGTGGTCGTTGATGTAGTGCAGCAGGTCGCCGTTCTCGCGCAAGCGCACGCCGTGGCCGATGCGATGGGCGCCGCAGACGTGGATGGCCTGGGCGATGGACTCGGGGCCGTAGGCTTCGCCGGCGTGGATGGTGGTGTTGATGTTGTTGTCACGCACGAGCTGGAAGGCGCTGCGGTGGTGCTTGGCGGGGTAATCGTACTCGGCGCCTGCGAGGTCGAAGCCGACGACGCCGCGGTTCTTGTAGGCAACGGCGAGCTCGGCCATTTCGAGGGAGCTCTCGGGGGAGATGTTGCGGATACCGCAGATGATGATGTTGCTCTCGATGCCGTACTTCTCGCGAGCGGCGCGGAGGCCGTCGAGGACGGCTTCGATGACGTTGGTGAGGCGCAGCCCCTTGCGGGTATGGAGCATGGGCGAGTAGCGCACCTCCATGTACCGCACGTTCTCGAGCGCGGCGTCCTCGGCCAGCTCGAACGCGGTGCGGAAGAGCGACTCCTCCGTCTGGAGCACGCTCAGGGTCACGTCGAAGACCTTCAGGTACTCGACGAGGGAGCCGTAGTTCTCGCCTAGCTTGAGCACGCGCTTGAGGGCGTCGGGCTCGGTGGCGGGCAACGAGACTCCCTGCTGACGAGCGAGATCGATGATGGTGTCGAGTCGCAGGGAGCCGTCGAGGTGGACATGCAGGTCGGTCTTCGGCAGGCGCGCGAAGAACTCGATGGGCATTTTGGAATCCTGGGTGTCGAGCATGGGGGTTTCTATCACATGAGTGCGTGGGAGGAGAGAACGGGTTGACGTGGGTCGGGGCTGAGACACGACGTGGGAGGAACGGGGACTTCGATGCGAAGGGTGGAGACGGGAGAGGTTCGGTGGGCGGGGATGGGGGGTTCTCAAGTCAACGGGCGTCAGGGGTGCTACCATCGCGGAGCGATGATGAACCGGAACCGCTGGACGATCCCCGCAGTGCTCGTGTGCGTGGCGATGGCGCCGACCGCAGGCGCCCAGGGCTTTCTGCAGGCCCAGCCCGCGCAGCCGACGACGGGTGTGGGGCAACCTGCAGCCGCGCAGCCGACCGCCACTGGATTGACCGCTGGGGGCCTGGCGCCGCCGTCGCCTCTGGCAACAGGGCCGGCGCAGCAGACAGGAACGCCGCAAGGATCGACGGAGACGAAGCTGCGGAAGGCGGAGCGGGAGGACTCGGGCCGGGGCCTGGAGTGGTTCTACCTGAACGTCGAAGGCGGCTATCAGGTGCTTGGGTTGGAGACGGTTTCGGCAAGCAACCTGTCGTACGGCACCTCGAAGACGAAGGACGCCGGGCCGATGATCGGGGCTGGGATGGGCATCCGGCTGCTGTTCCTCACGATCGGCGCGCGGGCGCGCATGGGCATGTTCGAGCAGTACAAGGCCACGACGCTCAACGCCGAGGTGGGGCTGCACCTGCCGATCGGGAGCTTGGAGCCGTACTTCACGCTGGGAGGCGGCTACGCGTTTCTCGGATCGCTCGACTCGGAGCGGTGGGGGAGCAGCGATGTTTCGGTGCGGGGGTGGGACGTGCGAGCGGGGTTCGGTCTCGACTACTACGTCACGCCGGTGTTCTCGATCGGCGGCAACCTGACCGGCGAGATGCTGGGCTTGTCGCGACCGGGCGTGAAGCTGACCGCGGCGGCGAGCCAGCCGGGCGGGCTGGACACTGCAGCGCAGGCGATCGCCAAGGCGGACGGCTCGAGCATCGGGGCGTCGGTCACCGCGTCGGCGGTCCTCGGCCTGCACTTCTGACGGGATGCTGAAGCTGCTGCTGTGGCTGCCGTTGTGCACGTTGCCTGGGGCAGCCCTGCTCTGGCTCGTGTGGCGCATGCCGCCGCGGCGCGATCCGGTGCGATCGGTGTGGGGCACCTTCGCCCTCGGGATGATCGCGTCGATTCCGGTGCACCCGCTCGAAGCGTGGCTCGCGCGATCCACCGGGATCAGCGATCAGCTCGACCGGCTGGCGTCGGCCACCTCGATGCTCTTCCTGTTCCTGTTCGCCGCGCCGATCGAGGAGCTGGTGAAGGTGGGCGCGGCGTGGCCGGCGTTCCGGTCGGGCGAGTTCGACGAAGCGTTCGACGGTGTGCTGTACTCGACGGCGGCGGCCACGGGGTTCGCGTCGATGGAGGCGGCAATCCTGCTCACGGGCCAGCCGATCCAGGCGGCGGGCGTGGTGCGCGTCGCGCTCATCCTCGTGGCGCAGCCGCTGCTTTCGTCGATGTGGGGCTACGCCCTGGGGCGGGTTCGGCGGACGAAGGTGCCGACGATCCGGTTCACGGTGCTGTGGTTGTGCGCGGTGGTGCTGCACGCGCTGCTGGAGCACCTGACGCTGGCGAAGTCGCTGGCAGCGTTGGCCTCGGCCGTGCCGTTGGTCTTCGGGATGGCGCTGTTCGCGTGGTGGGCGGCGCGCGATCTGCTGGCGAGGTTCGGGCGGGCCTCGGTGCTCCCTCCCGGGCCGCTCGCGTCGCTGCAGCCGCCGCCGTTGCGCGAAATGCGCCAGGTGATCCACCGCAGCCATCGCCCAGTGCTCTTCCACTGGATTCCGCTCGGCGCGCTGACCACCACCGGGGTGATGCTCACGGCGATGGTGATCGCGATCCTTGTCGGTCGGCGTCTTGGCGTGGACTTCTCCGTGATCGATCGGGCGGAGACGTCGTCGAGCGCCGCGGTGCCGCTGCTGCTGCTGGGCGCGGCGGTGCTCGGCGCGTTTCCCGTGTCGGGCTATCTGATCGCTCGCGCGAGCCGTTCCGAGGGCGTGTTGGAGCCGGCGTTGGCTGCGGCTGTGGCCATCGTGGCGGTGCTGGTGGTACTCGGGCTGGCAGCGCCGGTGGCGCTCGTGCTCGCGCTCGCCTTTGCGCCGGTGGCCTTCGCGCTCGCGTGCGGAGGAGCGTGGGTGGGGATCGGCAGGTAGGGTCTCAGCCTGGAGGGATCGGGGGCGGACGCAGCGATCGCAGTCGTGTCGCCTTGTCGGTGCCGAACCGCAGGTAGAGGGTGGGCAGGGCGAGGAGGGTGACGAGGGTGGCGGTGACCAAGCCGCCCATGACGACGGTGGCGAGGGGGCGCTGCACTTCGGCGCCGGTGCCGGTGGCGATGGCCATGGGCAGGAAGCCGAGGGCGGCGACGGTGGCGGTCGTGAGCACGGGGCGCACGCGGGTCTTGGCGGCGTTGGAAACAGCCTCCTCGAGCGGCTCGCCGGCCTTCTCGTGGGATCGGATGGAGGCGATGAGCACGATGCCGTTGAGGGTGGCGACGCCGAACAGTGCGATGAAGCCGACGGCCGCGGTGATGGAGAACGGCAGGTCGCGCATCGCGAGCACGAGGAAGCCGCCAGACGCTGCCGCGGGGATGTTGATGAAGATCAGCAGTGCGGGCCGCATCGAGCCGAAGGACAGGTACAGCAGCACGAGGATGACGAGCAGTGTGGTGGGGACCACGAGCATGAGCCTCTTGGAGGCGCGCGTCAGGTTCTCGTACTCTCCGCCGAACTCGACGTAGTAGCCGGACGGCAACTTCAGGTGCCGGATCTTGTCCTGGGCCTCCTGCACGAACGTCGACAGGTCGCGGCCTCGCACGTTGCACTCGACCAGGATGCGTCGCCGCGCCTGCTCGCGGCTGATCTGCGCGGGTCCCTCGTTCTGCTCGATGTCGGCCAGATCGCCCAGGGGTACGGCGGTCCCGTTCGAAAGCGGGACGAGCAATCGGCGCACGACCTCGGGGTCGGTCGCGGGGATCTTCGCGAGCCGCAGGTTGACCTCGAACCTGCGCTGCCCCTCGACGAGCTGGCCGATGTCGCGGCCGCCGCGCATCATCTCGACGAAGGCGGCGACCTCATCGGCCTTGGCGCCGAGTCTCGCCATTCTCCGCGGGTTCGGTCGGATGGTGAGCTGGAGCAGCCCCTTGGTCGGCTCCACGCGCACGTCGGCCGCGCCCTGGATCGTGCCGAGGATGCGGGCGCCTTCGCTCGCGAGGCGGTTGAGCGTCTCCAGATCATCGCCGTAGATCTTGACGCCCAGATCGGAGCGGACGCCTCCGATCAGCTCCTGCATGCGCATCTCGATAGGCTGGGTGAAGGCGAGGGCGGAGCCGGGGAGCGCCTTGTGCGCCGCGTCGCTCATGGCATCGGCGAAGGAGGCGGCATCGGTGCCGGTGACCCAATCCTTGCGGGGCTTGAGCAGCACGAATACGTCGGCCATCTCCACGCCCATGACGTCCGTTGCCACGTCGGGAGCGCCGACTCGGGCAATGACGCGGGTGACATCGGGGTACTTCAGCAGCGCCGACTCGAGCTGCAAGGTGCCGTTGGTGGACTCGGTCAGGGAGACGCTCGAAGGGCGGGTGACCTGGACGACGAGGTTGCCTTCTTCGAGCCTGGGCGTGAACTCGGCGCCCATGCCGGCGCCGATGACGATGCCGACGCCCGCGATGACGAGAACGCCGGCGCTGGCGAGGACCGGCCGGTGCAGCATCTTCTCGAGGAGAGGATCGTAGACGCGACGCACCTGGCGGATGACCCAGGGATCGTGCTCGTGGATCTTGCGGATGACGAGGGAGCCGATGGCAGGAACCCAGGTGAAGGTGAGCACCAGGGCGGTCATCAGCGCGAAGAGCACGGTCCAGGCCATCGGGCGGAACGTGCGGCCTTCTACGCCCTCGAGCAGGAGGATGGGGGCATAGACGATGGAGATGATGAAGACGCCGAAGGCAACGGGGCGGCCGACCTCGTGCCCGATGCTGAGCATCGCCTCGGGTGCGCGGAGGCGCTTGGCCGACATGGTGGCGAGGGCGCCTTCGACCATGACGACGGCGCCGTCAACGACGAGGCCGAAGTCGATCGCGCCAAGGCTCATGAGGTTGCCGGTCTGGCCGGTGAGGTCCATGAGGGCGAAGGCGCCGAGCATGGCGAACGGGATGGCGCTGGCGACGACGAGGCCGGCGACGAGATCGCCGAGCATGACGAGCAGCACGAAGGCGACGACGAGGCCGCCTTCGAGCAGGTTCTTGCGGACGGTGTGGAGCACCTCGTCGACGAACGCGGCGCGGTCGTAGAAGGGGATGATCTCGAGGCCTGGAGGAAGGGCGGGCTTGATCTCCTCGAGGCGTTCCTTGACCCGCGCGACGACCTGGTGGGCGTTGCCCGCCGCGATCATCTGGACCATGGCGTAGACGACCTCGCCCTTGCCGTCGGCGCTGGCCGACGCGAGACGCAACGCCGACCCGTCCTCGACGTCGGCTACGTCGCGCACCAGGATCGGCGTACCGCCTGGCCGCGTCGCCACGACCTGGTTGGCGATGTCGTCGATCGAGCGGAACACGCCCTCGACGCGGATGAAGACCTGCTCGTCGCCGCGCTCGATGGCGCCTGCGCCGTAGTTCTGGCCGGCGGCCTGGACGGCGCGCTCGACGTCCATGTGTGTGAGGCCCAAGGCGATGAGGGCGTCGGGGCGCACCTTGACCTGGGCCTGCCGGGTCTCTCCGCCCCAGCCGTTGACCTCGACGACACCGGGGACCGATCGCAGGCGGTAGGCGATCTCCCAATCGAGGATGGTGCGCACTTCGCGAGGGTCGTGGCCGGGCCAGTTGACGATGAAGTGGTAGACCTCGCCGAGGCCGGTGGTGAGCGGTCCCATCTGGGGGCTCCCCGCGGTCGGCGGGATCTTCTCCTTCGCCGCCGGAAGCCGTTGCGAGACCAGCGAGCGCGCAAGCTGCAGGTCGAAGCCGTCCTCGAACACGATCGTGACCGCCGAGATGCCTGCGCGGCTGATCGAGCGGATGCGCTTGACGCCCGGCATGCCCGTCATGGCGAGCTCGACCGGGTAAGTGACCATCATCTCCATCTCGGGCGTCGACATCCCGGGAGCGCTGGTGAGCACCTGCACCTGCACGTTGGTGATGTCGGGAACGGCATCGACGGGCAAGTGGAAGTAGGAGCGGACGCCGACCGCGGTGAGGGCGATCATAGCGAGGATGACGAGGAGTCGGCCGTGGACCGACGCGGCGACGAGCTTGCCGATCATTCGCCACCCAGGTCTTTGCGGATGTGCTCGCCCTTGAGCAGCAGGGCGCCTACTACGGCGATCGGCTCACCGTCCTTCAGCCCCTCTTCGACGACGGTGCTGGT
>CAYMUE010000139.1:12230-17785 GCA_964393505.1 uncultured Polyangiaceae bacterium | reverse complement strand
ACTTGCTCGTGTTGCAGACCTCGAGGTCGAGCTTGTCGCCGTAGGCGTACTTCCGATCGGGCCCCCCCGCCGGATCTCCTGCGCAAGCCGTGGTCCATTCCTGCTGGGTACACAGGCGCTTGCCCTGCAGCTCGCAGACGATTCCGGCCTGCACGGGGGAGATCCAGACGAACGGCAGCTCGCAGGGGCGGTTGGGGAACTCGAAGATATCGATACAGGCCGTGGCCTCATCGGGGCGTCCGTAGGGATGGAGCGGGACCATGTAGTCGTGACCCTTGCAGAGCCTGCGCTGCTCCCCGGTCTGCAGGACAATCCCCTCGAGACCGGCCAGGCAGGTCTCCTTCGCAGTCGCGTGGTGGGCGATCTCCTTGTTGCCCTGGTTGGACCACCCCGAGCTGCCGGGCCCGAAGTTCTTGCGAAGGAACTCCCCGGGATCGCGCTTGCGCGCGTTGCCGCCGGAAGGGTCGAGCTCGAACAGGGCGAGGAGCCCTTCGCGCGTCTCCTGGTGCAGCTTCATAGGGTCGGAAGGGGGCGCGGCAAGGGCCGCGGAAGGAGCGGAGGACACGACAGGAGCAGGTTCCGACGCGGCCGGCGCAGCAGCGTCGTCGTCAGCTCCGTCGGTGGCCTTGCGACCGTTGCAGGCGCACATCGTCGTGACGGCGAAGGCGATGGCGGCAGAAGGCAGGGGACGAGAGAGCCGGAACACGGCTCACGCATAGGCCCGAATCCGCCGGAAGGGCAAGCTCGTCACACGGGCGCGGGAGTGAGCGGGGCTGCGAGGTCAGCGGTGGTCGCGCAGGGCGCTCACCATCCCCCAGAGCGCGAGGAGCAGGAGCATGCCGCCGCAGGCGAGCTCGGTCTCGCTCCAGTGCCCGCGAACGACGAGCCCGACGAAGGGGAGGAGGCCGGCTAGCACGAGCACGATGGCGAGCGATCGTTCGCTGCAACCGGCATCGGAGACCGGCCGGGGAGGCGTGTCGCGAGAGGAGGACAGTGCGAACGACATGGCGTCTTCAAGATGGGGCGCGAGCGATCAAGGCGGTGTCAGGACAGGGGGCGGGTGGATCAAGAGAGGGTCAAGGCGCGGCGGCGCGAAGTTGGCCCTGGTGCTCGGGCGGCGTTACGCACGAGGCGATGATCCTGCCTGGAAACCTGCGCGAAACGACTCTGGGGGATCTGCTCGGACGGCTGCACCGCAGCCACGTTTCGGGGGTGCTCGAGCTGATCGAGGAGCGTCCCGCGGTGGCGGGTCGCCGCCACCGGATCCATCTGCAGCACGGGATGGTCACACAGGTGGAGACGCCGGAGCGAGTGCCGCGGCTGGGCGAGGTGCTGGTGCGCGATGGGGTGTTGAGTGAATCGCAGCATCGCGGATTCCTCGATGAACTGAGCAGTCGTCCGGGGGAGCTTGCCGGCTCGGTGCTGGTGGGCTCCGGCATGGCGAGCGAGAGCAGCGTGTCGCGTGCGCTGCAGGAGCAGTTGCGCATGAGGGTGGATGCGCTCTTCGCGATCGATCGCGCCTCGGTTCGTTTCCACGCGCGCGGGGCGACGGCGGGCAGGACGCTGGCGGCCTCGGACTTCCTGCACGGCAGGCCGCGGGCGCGGGAGCGGAGCCGCGGGGGAGCGGGCTGTGCGCAGTCTCCGCGCGCGGAGCTTGGACAGGTGGAGGCCCTCGAGAGGTTGGGGCTGACGGTGGGGGCGACGAGGGCGGATGTGCGGCAGTCGTTTCGCAAGCTTGCGGCGGCGGTGCATCCGGATCTGCACCGCGATGCGGAGCCTGAGCTCCGCGACGAGATGCAGCGGCGGTTCGCGTCGTATTCGGCGGCGTACCACTACCTGATTGCGCACTGAGGCAAGCCGGGGAGGGATCGCGCGCACGCACGCGCACGCGCACGCTGAACGGGCACGAGGGCTGCGGACGGTTCATGGAGTGATCAGACGAACGCGGTGCGCGGGGGCAGGGCCACGCGCTCCAGCAGGCCGAACGCCCTCACTCCGGCGCGCGACGTCGCGATGCCCAATGCAGCGATCCCAGCGCTGCGACCGCGAACAGCAGCGCCGCGAGCCATGCCACGGCTCCGTGCGCCCGGGCCGCCGGCACCAGCACGCCGTCGTTGAACCACGCGTCGAGCAGCACGCCGTGAACGCCCGCACCGGCCATGAACGACCAACCCGCATGCGCTCCCCACGCGATCCATGCGCCGCGTCCCAGGCGCCAGCACACGGCGTAGAACCCGCCGGAACAAGTCGCCAATACAACGCCGATGAGCGTCGCCCCGGGCTGCAACACGATCGGCGCTGCCCCCAGCAGCGCCACGAACGGCAGCAGCCAGCGATCCTTCACACGCCCGCGCGCCAGGGCCATCGGCAGCCCGCGAGACAAGAGCTCGTCGCGCGCCGCGAGCGCCAGCGGTCCCGCGAAGCCCAACGCGAGCCCCACGATCGACGGGCTTCCGCGCGCCACCGACGTCCATCGCAGCAGCGCCGCGATGACGACCACCGCGAGCGCGATCCCGATGCCGGAGCCGAAGCCGCGCAGGAACGCCAGGCTCTTGTGCCGCGCGGTGAGCCCCTCCTGATCGCTCCACTTCAGCCCGAGCCGTCCGCCAACCAGGTCCACGACCACCGCGCCGATCAGCGACGCAGCGAGCGGATTCGTGTGCAGCCACCCGTCGAGCAGATGCAACCCGGCCCCCAGCCCCAGCAGTGCCGCTGCTCCTGCGATAAGGTGATTTCGCTCCCTGCGATGCACGCGAGTCCCTCCCTACAGCACGCTCTCGAGCTCTTCTCCCTGCGCGAGCAGCCCCGGCAGGCCACCGGTGTGCACGAACAACACCCGCTTCCCCGCCAGCGCACCGTCCTCGCCCACCGCCTGCGCGAGCCCGTACAGCGCCTTGCCCGTGTACACCGGATCGAGCACCCACCCCTGTGCGCGCGCCACCTCCACCAGGAATCGACGCTGCTCCGCACTCGCAACCGCGTACGCCGGCCCCTTGCCCCGCTCGTCGACCCGCACCGCTGCCGGCTCCGTCAATGCAGGCACGAGCTCCCGCGCCTCGCGTATCACCGAGGCGATCGCTGCCTGGAAGTACGCAGCGTCGTCGCACACGGCCATCGGCCGCACGAGCGGAGCGACTCCGTAGAGCCCCGCGCCCAGGGCCACTCCCGCCGCGGTTCCGCCCGTTCCACACGCGTGCACGATCAGGTCGAAGGACTTGCCGCCCGCGATGCCCGCGTCGAGTTGCCCGCGCACCTCACGCATCGCCTCCACGTAGCCGAGCGCGCCGAGCCCGTTGGAGCCGCCTCCGGGGATCACGTACGGGCGTCCTCCCGAGGCCAAGACCTCGCGCGCGATCTCCTGCATCAGATCGACGCGACAGTCCCACCGCGCCTGATCGAACAACCTGAGCTTCGCGCCGACCATGCGGTCGATGAGGACGTTGCCGGAGCAGGGCAAGGGGGCAGCGGTGTCGGAGACGCTGAGCGCCAGCACGCACCTGAGCCCGAGGGAGGCAGCGAGGACCGCGGTTGCGCGCGCGTGATTCGACTGGATTCCGCCGCACGTGATCAGCGTGTCGGCGCCCTTCGCGATCGCGTCGCCGATCAGGAACTCGAGCTTGCGAACCTTGTTGCCGGCTTCGACCCCGCCGGTGGCGTCGTCGCGCTTCACCCACAGATCGAGCCCGAACCGATCGGACAGGTTGTCTGCCCGCACCAGCGGCGTCGGACCGTGCACCCAGTGGACTCTCGGAAGGTTCTTGAACACGTTCTCCGTCCTAGCGAATCCGCGCCGCGTCGGGTAGGGGATCCCGTCCGCGAATGGCGTCGTCGCGCCCGGTCGTGGCCGTGGTTGCGGTCGTGGTTGTCGACCTTGACGTAGATGGCATCGGCGACGTGGAGGCGGGCGCGGGCGACGGCGCGGAGGCTGCCCCGCCAGCGGGTGTCCCGGCCAAACGCGCTCGGCCGCGCACAACGTGGGGGGTGAGCGGCGAGGGTTGACATCAGGCGGCCGGGGCCAAGATGACGATCGTCCTGGCGACACGAAGGGGCCAGGAGAGGCGATGCTCTCGAAGGATCCAGGGCGGCTCGGCTGGCACGCACACGGACCCGGCGAATGTTACCGACCGATTCCCGGTTCTATCTGGAGCTGCTCGATCAGCTCGAGGAGCCGGTCTACATGGTGGATCGAGCGCGTCGCATCACGTTCTGGAACCGCGCCGCCGAGCAGGTCACCGGCTATCGGCGCGCGGAGATCGTGGGGCTGTGCTGCGCGGACAGCATCCTGTTGCACCTCGATGCGTCGGGACGGAGCGCGTGCTCGAAGGGGTGTCCGTTGCATAGGGCCTTGGACGGCTCGCAGGAGCCGAGCGTGGAGATGTCCCTGAGGCACAAGGACGGGCATCGGATTCCGGTGCGCGTGCGCGCGGTGCCAGTGAGGGACGCGCGCGGCGCGGTGATCGGCGCTGCGGAGATGTTCGCCGAGACCTCCTCGCGCGACGAGATCGCGCGCAGGCTGTCCGACCTGCAGCGCCTCGCGCTGCTCGATCCCGTGACCGCGCTGCCGAATCGTCGATATCTGGAGACGCAGGTCACCGGCCGGCTCGACGAGCTCAAGCGCTACGGCTGGCCTTTCGGGGTGTTGTTCCTCGACGTGGACGGCTTCAAGGAGGTGAACGACACCCACGGGCATCCGGTGGGCGACGAGGTGCTGCGGATGCTGGCGCGCACGCTGGCGGCCAGCTCGCGCATCTTCGACACGGTGGGGCGATGGGGTGGAGACGAGTTTGTCGCCGTCGTCGCCAATGTGCAGGAGACGACGCTGATCGAGGTCGGGGACCGATTCCGTACGCTGATCGCGAGCTCGGTGGTGAAGGGCTCGGCAGAGGTGCGGGTGACGGTGTCGATCGGCGCGGCCTACGCGCAGCGTGACGACGACGTGGGGAAGCTGATCGGGCGGGCGGACGCGCTGATGTACGAAGCGAAGCGGAGCGGACGCAACCGCGTGTGCGCCCAGGCAGCTACATTCCGGTCGGGAGCTTGACGGTCACACCCGGGGTTTTGACGCCGTCCTTGGTGACGGTCACGCTTCCGCCCGGAGTCTTGACGCCGTCGGCCTTGACCTCGGTGCCGCCGACCTTGACGCCGTCCTTGCTGACGGTGACCGAACCCGCCGGAGTGCTCACGCCGCCGTCGGTGACGACGATGTTGGCGCCGGAGGTGCGGACGGTCGTGCCTGCGGTGGGGGTGGTTCCCGGGGATT
Source organism: uncultured Polyangiaceae bacterium (assembly GCA_964393505.1). Classification (GTDB taxonomy): domain Bacteria; phylum Myxococcota_A; class Polyangia; order Polyangiales; family Polyangiaceae; genus JACRCQ01. The sequence goes on along the minus strand of CAYMUE010000139.1, from coordinate 12,525 downwards.
GCGCGGGCTGGTCCTGCTTGGGCTTCTGTGCTCCGGAGGAGGGGTCTTCGACCCCCGATTGGGGGATGGGCGACTCGGTTGCGCCGGTGGTGCTGTCAGCGGTCTTGGAGCAACCGTATGCGAAGCAGACACCGATCGAGAGTACGACGAGAATCCATGGTTTCATGGGTGACACCCTCCGTGGATTCGCAGCGTCGCAGGGCGAGGGGCGCGACGTCAAGGGAGGCGAGTTGGGCGCAGGCTCGGTTCGGACGTCGCCGGGAGCCGGGTGCGATTTCGAAGGAGGCGAGGTAGA
>CAYMUE010000139.1:0-12130 GCA_964393505.1 uncultured Polyangiaceae bacterium | reverse complement strand
GGGAGAGATGCGGGGAGGGAGAGATGCGGGGAGGGAGAGATGCGGGGAGGGAGAGATGCGGGGAGGGAGAGGATGAGGAAGAACGACGAGCAGAAGGCAGAAGGATGAGGAGGGGAGGGAGAAGGGGACGTGTAGAGCGGATCGCGTGACCGGACGCAGCGAGGGGGCAGCGGCGTGGATGGTTTGCCGGGGGGGAGCGCGCGCGGTATTGTGCCGAGGCCCGCAGGACGGGGCAACGACATGGATGGATCTGCCGACGGACTACAGCTTCAGCCCGGGACCCTGATCGCTGGGAAGTACCAGGTTGAGAGGGTGCTGGGCGCTGGCGGGATGGGGGTGGTGGTGGCCGCGCTCCATCTCGATCTGGAGCGCCGCGTCGCGATCAAGCTGATGCTCCCCGAGGTGGCGTCACACGCGGATTCCGCGGCGCGCTTCCTTCGCGAAGGCAAGGCTGCGGTTCGCCTCAAGAGCGAGCACGTGGCGAGGGTGCTCGATGTCGGGCGTCTCGACACGGGCGTGCCGTACATGGTGATGGAGCTGCTCGAAGGGGCGGATCTGTCGGATCTCCTTCAGGCGCGCGGACCGCTGCCGGTTCAGGAGGCGGTGGATTACATCCTCCAGGCCAGCGAAGCCGTGGCGGAGGCTCATGCGTCCGGGATCGTGCATCGGGACTTGAAGCCCGCGAACCTGTTCGTGTCGCGCGACGCGCACGGCGCGCCGTGCGTGAAGGTGCTCGACTTCGGCATCTCGAAGGTGCGTTCTGCCGACGGCACCTCGGATCGTGCGGGGGCGGGTGCGGTGACGAGCACGCAGACGGTGATGGGATCGCCGCTGTACATGTCGCCGGAGCAGATGCGGTCGGCGCGACAAGTGGATGCGCGTGCGGACGTCTGGGGGCTCGGGGCGATCCTGTACGAGTTGCTGACGGGGCAAACGCTCTGGAGCTGTGAGAGCCTGGCGGAGGTGTGTGCGGCGGTGCTGACCTCTCCGGCCCCGCGCGCGCGCGCTCTGGCTCCGCACGTGCCGGAAGGGCTCGAGGCGGCGATTCTGATGTGCCTCGAGAAGGACGTGAACCAGCGCATGCCGAGCGTGAAGGCGTTGGTCCAGGCGATCGCTCCGTTCGCTTCGCCGTTGGGGCGCGTGAGCGCGGACCGGGTGCTCGGGGCTCCTTCGGTGCCGCCTCCGGGGATCGTGGGCCCGATGCCGTCGACGGGGGGCGCGCCGGGGACGGGCACTGGACCTGGATACGGAGCGAGCACGGGTCCCGGGATGAACATGCCTCCGGGCTCGCAAACCAACGCAGCCTGGGGAAACACGGGCACAGGGATACCGGTCCATCGATCGCACGTGGGACTCATCATCGGCATGGTCGCGGTGTCGATCGCAGTGGCGGCTGTCGCGGTGTTCTTCACCGTGCGCGCGCTCGCCCCCGCACCTGCGGCGTCGGCCTCCACGGCTGCGGCAGGGAGTCAGCGGGCCGCGGTGGAGAGCCCTTCCGCATCTGCCGTGTCCACAGCGAGCGCTGCACCTGCGGAGTCGTCCGCGGCGCCCGCAGCGAGCGCCGCCCCGGCGGAGTCCGCGGGTGAGGAGACATCGAAGGGCCCCGCTGTGGGCAAGGTCGGGGCGCCGGTGGGGACGGCAAGGAAGCCGCCGGCAAAGACCACGAAGACTGCGCCGGCACCGACGCGGACGGATTACGGAGGACGAGAGTGAGCCGGAAGGGCCAACGAATCATTGCGTCAGCGTTCCTGGCGTTCGCGGCGATTGCGGCAGGGGCCGATGCATCGGCGCAGGGCAAGGGGGACAAGGTAGCGGCGGAGGCGCTGTTCCAGGAGGGGCGTCGGCTGCTCGACGAGGGGAGGCTGGAGCAGGCGTGTCCGAAGCTGGCGGAGAGCCAGCAGATCGACCCTGCGGTGGGGACGCTGCTGTACTTGGGGGACTGCTACGAGCGCAGCGGGAAGACCGCGACGGCGTGGGCGACGTTCCACTCGGCGGCGTCGGCGGCGGCAGCGGCGGGGCAGGCACCTCGACAGAAGATCGCGTTGGACAAGGCGACGGCGCTCGAGCCGAAGCTCTCGCGGATGACGGTCGTGGTTCCGAGCGAATCGCAGATCGAAGGGCTCGAGATCAAGCGGGACGGGCTGGTATTGGGCAGACCGATCTGGGGGACTGCGGTGCCGGTGGATCCGGGAGACCACGAGCTCATCGTGTCAGCGCCGGGGCGAACGACCTGGAAGACGACGGTGAAGGTAGCAGCGGGGGCGGCGAAGGAGAGCGTGTCGATTCCGGTGCTCGAGAAGGCGCCGGAGGCAGCGGGAGCGGTGACTCCGCCAGCGGGGGATTCGAGCGCGGCGGCGGTGCAACCGCAGGGGGAGCAGTCTCCCGCGGCGGACGTCAAGCCTGCGAGCAAGTGGGGCACGCAGCGCGTGCTGGGGATATCGGCGGCGGGGCTCGGGGTGGTGGGGCTGGCCGTGGGGACGATCTACGGGTTGAAGATGAAGTCGTCGCAGGACGACGCGAAGGCCAATTGCCTGGACTACCCGAAGGGGTGCAATGCGGAAGGGCTTGCGGCGAACGACGACGCGAAGGGGGCGGGGACGATGGCGACGGTAGGATTCATCGCGGGGGGAGCGCTCATCGCTGCGGGTGCGGTGTTGTATCTCACGGCGCCATCGCCGAAGCCTGCACGACAGTCGGCGACGTGGACGGTTTCGCCCCTGGCCGGGCGTGGTGAAGGTGGCTTGCTCCTTCGCGGAGCGTGGTAGGGGAGGGGAGGCTTGCGATGCGCTTGAATAGAGGGATCTTCTGGGCAATTCCGGCTGCATTGGCGGTCGCAGCGTGCACGGTCCCCGACGCTGAGCCCCTCGACGCCGACGCTTCGATGGGCGGCTCCGCGGGGAGCGCGGGACAGGCTGGCACCGCGGGAACCTCCGGGGATGCGTCGGTGGCAGCCGAGGCGGGAGCGACCGATTGCGAGTCGGGCGCAGCGCAACCCATCGGCACGCTGGGCGATCCCTGCTGCAAGGCGGGCGAGCTCGCGTGTGCGGGGCACGCGCAGAAGCTCGTGCTGATTTGCGATCCCGATTCCCACGAATGGAAAGCATTGCAGTCGTGCTCCGGGAACCTGTTGTGTGACACCACCGTGGGCGTGAGCCAGGGGAGCTGCCAGGAGCCGATCGCGGTGTGTGTAGGCAAGCAGCCAGGGGACAAGATCTGCGAGGACAAGGTCGCGCACGAGTGCGGTCCGGACCTCATCTCGAGCACCAAGACGACGTGCGAGTACGCGTGCACCAACGGCGAGTGCGCGGGGAGCTGCGTGCCGGGCTCGCGCAAGTGCAACGGCAGGACGCCGCAATCGTGTGGGAGCGACGGTGCGTGGTCGGACGAGGCCCCGTGCGCGTTCGTGTGTTCTGGAGAGGGCGAGTGCACCGGGGTGTGCACGCCCGCCACCAAGCTGTGCAGCGGCAAGGTTCCGAAGACCTGCAACCCGAGCGGCCAGTGGGATGCCGCAGCCGAATGTCCGGCGATGTGCGTTGGCGGGGAGTGCAAGACAGCGTGCACCGACGGCGAGAAGCAGTGCGACGGGCTTGTTCCCCAGAGTTGTGTGGGAGGCGCGTGGCAAGCCGGCACCGAATGCGACTACCTGTGCAGTGCGGGTCAGTGCACCGGAACCTGCGTCCCGGGGACGAATCAGTGCACCGGGCTGAGCCCGCAGACGTGCGACGCGGAAGGGCAGTGGCAGAGCGGGACGTCGTGTCCGTTCGTGTGCGCTGGCGGCGCATGCACTGGGGAGTGCGCACCCGGCGGCAAGGCCTGCCTCGGGCTGACGCCGCGTGCTTGTGATTCTGCTGGAACGTGGCAGTCTGCCGCTCCCTGTACGTTCGTGTGCAAGGCGGGAGACTGCACGGGAGTCTGCACTCCGGGCGAGAAGCGCTGTAGCGGCCAGAAGACCCAGGAGTGTTCCTCCGACGGACAGTGGGTGGACGGCGAGACTTGTCAGTTCGTGTGCACCGCAGGGACCTGTGCGGGGTCCTGTACCGTGGGCACCAAGCAGTGCAGCGGGTTGATCCCCCAGACCTGCTCGGCGTCCGGAACCTGGATCGATGGCGCCGCGTGCCCCTATGTCTGCTCTGCCGGAGACTGCACGGGTGTCTGCGTTCCGGGCGACAAGCAGTGCAGCAGCCAGTATCCGCAGACCTGCGACGCGACCGGCGTCTGGAAGAGCGGCTCCAAGTGCCCGTATCTGTGCAGCGCTGGAGTCTGCGTGGGGTCGTGCTTCCCGTTCAGCAAGGGGTGCGATATTGCCAACCCTCTCAAGTGCAGCGCCGCGGGCAAGTGGGAGGACAATGGGGATTGTGGGAAGCTGGGCTGTCTCGACGGTGTCTGCACCGCCTGGGTGCCTGTCATCGCACCCACCACCGTGGGTGACTACTACATCAGCAAGATCGTCCGCTTCCCAAGCGCACCCTCGGGCATCTACAACATGTATGCCGCCTCCGGCATTGCGGGGCGCGTCTCCCTGCGCACCGCCACCGAGGAACTCCTGACGGTCGTCTACAACTACAAGACAACCGTCGGCACCTACCCCGGGGGAACCTCCTACGTCTTCACTTTCCCCGGGTACTTCTCCGTGACCGTGTACAAGGCATCCGGCTCATCCGTCACCGACCTCTCCAGAATGGACTCCTCCATCTTCGACGGCATCCACACCATCCAAGTCCCGTAGCGCCTTTCGCGAACCTGCCGGTCCGCCCGCCGATTGACCGTCCCGCCACGACATGGCATGGGAATCCCCTCGTCATGCGAACTCCCCGCCCGATCCTGCTCGCTGCCGCCGTCTTAGGCGCTTGCGCCTGCAACGGTGGCGACAACCCGAGCTTCGAAGAGGCCTCGCACCAGTTCTACGAGGCGTACTGCGCCCGGCTGCTCAAGTGTCACCAGGAGCTCCGCGGCGAGGATCAGGGCAGGCAGGACTTCCTCCGTTCGTACCCCGGCGGGGAGGAGGACTGCGTCGAGCAGAACTTCGACGAGTTCAGCGCCCTGCGGTCCCTCGAGAGCTCGTGCTCCCAGGAGCGCTGGAGCGAGTGCACCGAGTCCCTGAAGACCACCACCTGCGTCAGCACTCCCTACGTCGGTCCCGTCGTCCCCGCGAGCTGCGACGGCTGCTGACCGCACGGTCCCACGGTCTCTGTCGACCACGACCACGTTCGGTCACGGTCACGTCTCACGAGCGCGCAATCAGTACCATCCGGCCCCGAAGCCGAGGGTGAGCACCGTGGGGTGATCCGAGACGGGTGGCAACCACGTGACGGCCATGCGGAAGTTCGACTCCAGCTTCGAGCCCGCTTCCAACGAGCCCACGTCGAGGGTGAGTTGCATCCCGGCCGGGTTGACTCCGCTGGTCGGCTCGAGGTCGCCGGGCTTCGATCGGTAGTAGGTGGGACGCCAGTCGATCCCGAGCTGGGTGCCGTTCCAGCGCGACCCGCTCCAGAACTTGCCGAAGCCGAACTGCCCGCCGAGGGTGAGCGGCACCATCACGAGCGTGGTCGAGGTCCACGTGGTGTCGCCTCCGCTCGCCGTGCCCGGGATCAGCACCTTGCCCGAAGAATCGCGCAAACCTGCCTGGATCTTCGAATCGTTCCTGTGCCCGTAGGCGGCCATCGCCAGCTCGAGCCCGGTGCCCACCCGGAATCCCGCCCAGGTGTTCCCTTTCGCGACGTCGGGGGCGCCCAGATACAGGTACCCGAGGTGCAGTCCCAGCCCGCCGCCACCTCCGCCCGCGTTGCCCGTCCCCGTGAACCGCATCGTCTCGCCGCTCGTGAACGTCTTGTCCACGATCGTCGTCCTCGACTCCAGTACGCCGACGATCAACGCCTGCACGTCGAACGTGAACAGCGAGCCGCCGCGGCGGTCCCACGCCGTCTGCCCGGAAGATGCGACAGGAGGTGTCGCCGGTGCCGTCGCCGCGGGCAGGCTCCCCGCCGACTGCACCTCCGCGATCCGATCCCACGAGATCGTTCGCTGCAGCCCGTCCGCTGTCGCGATTACCACGAACGACCCCGGAATTCCCTGCAGGATCTTCCCGTCGACGATGCTCCCATCGCGCAGCACGACACGGTCGGCTGACGCGGGCGCCGGAGGCATGGGGGCCACCTGGGGCACTGTGGGCGCGGGGGTGGCAACCGCGGTGCCGGGAGGAGGGATCATCGCGTCAGCGGCTGCGGGCACGGCGGCAGAGATCTCCGCAGGCGATGCGGTGATGTCCTGGGTGCGCTGTCCGAGGGCGGACAGGACGGCGACATGGATCACGGCGCGGTCGCGATCACGGTAGCGCACGGCGACACGCACGAGCAGCTCGGCGCCGACGGCGGCGCGCAAGGCTGCGGGCTGCGGATTCGCGGGCATTGCCGCACCGACCGCCGAAGGCGAGTGCATCTCGTAGCCGCGTGCCCGAATGCGCTGCAGGACTCCGTCAGTGGCCGCCCGCAGGTGCGGATCGATCGCAGCGTCGCCGGTCATCTCCGTGAGGATCACGACCGTGTGTGCGGAACTCGCAGGCGCGGCGGTGGGCGCAGCCTGAGAGGTCATCGGCGCAGCGGGCGCCGGTGAGGGTTGGGCGGACGCCAGGGGAGCGACCGTCATCGCGCAGACACCACCGACCAGGGAGAGGCGCAGCCTCATGCCACCGGGACTAGCACAACCCTGTCGCGCCGGCTTGGATCGGATCGATCTTGGGGGTGATCGAAGCGAGCGACGCCTGGGGCTCGGGCTCGGTCTCCGCGGCTTCCCAGGTAATCGGGGCGATCACCGCTCGCCCCGCGTAAACAGGATCTTCCGCGATCAGGTGCGGACATGTCGTCTACGACGTCGCTCCTCCCGGGGCCTGCGGGCCGCCGTCGATGGCGATGACGGTGGCGCGGTTTGGGCGAGGTGCGAAGTGGTCGTTTCCGGTGAGCTCACCGATACCGCACACCCCCCCTATGCTGCGAGTGTGGCGAAGAAGTGCGGTCACAGGACGGGTGAGCATCGACGCGGCAGCGGGACGAGGCCCCGGATCGAAGGCCTCCTGGCTGCTTGCGCCCGCGCTGCTTGTGTTCGCGGCGTTGCGTTGTCGCGGCCGCACACGGCGGGCCAGGGGGGTGGCGCTGCGCGCGGAGGCCATGAGACGGGGACGGAGTGCTCGGGGAGAGGCGCATCGGTGCGGGAGCGCGAGCGTTCACGACGCAGGGGAGAACGGACCCGGGGCAACGGGGAGAGCGTTCTGCGGCAGGTCGTTCTTGCATCGCGAGGGGCTTTCCGCGACCATCGACGCCTCAACAATCCGGAGAGAAGGGGCTGCTCATGGAACACAAGCTCGCCGTCCTGACGCTTCATGATGGCCGCGAAGTGCAGATTCGCCAGCCGGGCATCGAAGACCTCGAGAAGCTGATGGCCTTTCTCACGCGCCTGCCCGACGACATCAAGCAGTACCTCCGATATAACGTCCACGACCACGAGATCCTGTCCCGACGGCTCAAGGAGGTCGACAGCCAGAACCACTGGCGTCTGGTGGCGGAGCTCGACGGCCGCATCATCGCCGACGGCACGTTGGATCGGGACGCCTACGGGTGGACGCGGCACGTTGCGGAGCTGCGGGTCATCGTGGATGACGAGTTCGAGGGGCTCGGCGTGCGTGCGGGGATGTGCGAGGAGTTCGTGATCCTGGCGCAGCAGGTTGGAGTGGAGCGGATGCAGATGCAGGTGCCGGTGGAGCGCACGGATCTGATTCCGATTCTGGAGGGGTTGGGGTTCCGTCAGGAGCTGGTGCGCAAGCTGTACGCGAAGGGGCTCGACGGGAAGCTTCATGACGTCGTGTTCATGACGAACGACGTGGACCGGATGTGGAAGCGTCTTGAGGAGTCGATGCACGACCTCGACACCAACTTCACGCGCTGGTTCTCCGGGAACTACTGAGAGCCTCGTCTCTGCGGGCAACACGGGGGCAGCGGCCCCCGTGGGCCGCTGGCTGCGCGCAGCTTTCCCTGGTAGCTTCTCCGCTCATGGTGCGCCCTCTTCTCTGCGCTCTCGTCCTCCTGCTGCTGTCCTGTGCGTGCGCGTGTCCGCAGCCCGCGCCTGCTCCGCTCCCGGTCGAGGTGGCCGCGTCGTCCGCGACGCCGGCGGCCTCCACACCAGCATCTGGGTCCGCGGGGACCGCACGATGGGTGGGCACGTGGACGAACGGTTCGTGTGGCGAACGAAATTACCCGCGGACGATCGAGCTCGAATCGGAGGGGACCTTTCGGATGACGGACAAGGTGTCGCCGTGTCCGCTGGGGGCTCGTTGCGTGTGGTCGGGGATCGTGCTCCGAAAGGGGAGCTGGACGGAGGCGGGAGGGGAGCTGAGGCTGAGCTACGAGCCTGCGGAGTCGGCGGCGGGCGGCAAGGGGGCGCCGGCGCCGGAGCGTCTGCGATGGGAGGGAACGGCGCCGGTGGAAGCAGAAGGCTGCGCGTACCAGCGGTAGGTCAGGGGTAGCGGCGGAGGCTGACGGCGTCGGCTCTACTCGGCGCCGAGGGTGGCGAGGGCCTTCTTAGCGTCGTTGCGGAACGGCGAGTCGGGCGGGGCGAGCTTGAGGAACTCCTGGTAGTAGTCGATGGCCTGCTGGCGCTTGCCGGCAGCGCGGTTGGACTCGGCCAGGATCATATAGGCTTCCCAGAGCCAGGCGGGGCGGGAGGACTCCTTGGAGGAGAGCTCCACGGCCTTGGCGACTTCCTCGCCTGCCTCGCCGCGGTTGCCGCTGGTGTACAGCAGCCTGCCGAGCTTGTAGTGCCAGAAGGAGTTGGAGGGGTCCCCGGCGATGGCTTTGCGCCAGGAGGCCTGGGCCTGATCCCAGCGACGGGTCTCCTCGTAGACCTCGGCGAGCGTCGCGTGGGCTTCGAATCGCGAGGGCTTGAGCTCGAGGGCCTTGAGCAGATCGCGCTCGGCGTCGCGCACGGCGCCCTGTCGTCGGCCGAGGACGCCGCGTTGCCAGTAGGCATCGGCGAGACTCTTGTCGAGCTCGAGGGCTTTGCGGAGCGAGTCGTGGGCGGCCTGGGGTTGGCCGGCATCGTTGGCCGCCCAGCCGATGAAGAGCCAGTACTCTGCGCGGTTGGGATCGATCTCGGCTGCGCGCTGGAGCTTCTGCAAGGCCTCGGTGAGGTTGGTTCCCTTGAGCAGCAGCGAGCGTCCGAGGTAGTGGTTGGCCTCGGCGCTGTTGGGGCGCGCCTGCAGGACCTTGCGCAGGGTCTCTTCGGCCTGGCTGGCGTGGCCGGAGGCGACCTGGGCGGAGCCGACGCGCAGCATGAGGTCGGGGTCGTTGGGGGCCTTGAGCAGGGCTTCCTGGTACATCTCGAGGGCGCGCTGGGCCTGTCCCGACGTCTCGAACAGCACTCCGCGCTCGAGGGCGAGTCCGGGGTAGTTCTTGTCGATCCCCGACACCTTGTCGAAGATCGCCTGCGCTTCGTCGTACCGCGCCATGCGTCGCAGCGTGACGCCCATGTTGAAGAGCGCGTACAGATCGTTCGGATCCCGTTCCAACACGTTCTCGAGCTCGGCCTTGGCCTCCGGGAGCCGGGCCGCTGCCAGGTGCACGTCGGCCAGGGCCTTGCGCAGCTCGATCGTGTCGGGAAGCTTCTGCCGTCCCTCGGCCAGCTTGGCCTCCCCCTCCTGGGCCCTGCCCACGGAGGCGAGGTGCTGGGACAGCGCCACGTACAGGTCGATGACGTATTCCGTGCCCTGCGCGCGGGCGATGGCGTCGGAGAGGATCTTCTCGACTTCGGACTTGTTGCCGAGGGACTGCTCGACCCGAGCGAGCCAGAAGGCGACCTGGGGATCGGCGGGACGGGTCTCTCGCAGCTTCTTGAGGAGGTCCTTGGCGTCCTGCAGGCGCTCGAGGGCAATCTTGGTCTTGGCGGCGCCGATGCGTGCGACGGGGTTCTCGGCGTTGGCCTGCATCGCGGCCTCGTAGCGAGCGAGGGCCTCGGCGAAGCGTCCCTCGCGGAAGAGCACCTCGCCGAAACCGCACAGCGCCTCGGCGTCCTTCGGATCGATCTTGAGGGCCTCGGCGAAGGCGGTCTCCGACAGCGACATGCGGGAGTGGGCGAGATGGACCTGGCCGAGCAGCGTGTACGCGGCGACCATCTCACCCTTGCTGGCGGATTCCCTCAGCTTGCCGGGCTTGACGAGCTCCTCGAGGATCGGCACGGCTTTTTCGTCGGCGGAGGTCTTGCGGAGGATTCGCACCATCAACAGCCGGGCACCGACGTGCTCGGCGCTCCGATCGAGGACGGACTGGGTCTCCTGCTTGGCCTTCTCGTAGTCGCGCAGGGCGAAGCGCGCTCGTGCGCGGCCGAACGACGTCCTGGGAGACTGCTCGAGCTGTGCGGCGCGGCTCCACGCCTCGAGGGCGGCCTTGTGATCGCCCGCGAGCATCTCCAACTCCCCCGACAGCGTTGCAGCGTCGATGTCGTCGGGGTTCTTGCGCGACAGCGCGTTGAGGTCCGCACGCGCCTTGGCGATCTGCCCCGAGGCGACGGCCTCGGCTGCTTTCGCCAGCGCGATGTGATCCGCGTCCTTGGAGAGCTTCACGGCCTGCGCGAGCAGCGAGACAGCGTGCGCATGCACTGCGGGGTCGGCGCCGAAGCGGACCTCCCGTGCGAAGCCCACGTAGGCTGCATACGCGGCCATCGGCGCGAGGCGCGGAGCCCGATGCACCGCGCCGTCGAACGCGATGATCGCCTGCAGCGCGGCGTCGGTCGTGTCCTTGGCGAACAGTGAGCGCGATTGATCGATCTTGCCCTTGAGCAGGTTCTGGTTGTCCTTGGCGTAGATCAGATCGCTGAGCACGTGCGTGCCGAAGGCTCCGTACGGCGTCGCGGCGAGCGCTGCGCCGGCACCCACGACGCCGATCAGGCCGACCGCCAGGAGCTTGAGCGTCTTGCCGCGTTTGGGTGCGGGCTCCCCTGCGGCTCCCCGTGCGCCTCCGGCGCGCGCCGCGGGCACGGGCTGGGGGCCCACGTCGAGCTTGGGTCCGGGGGCCGCAACCGGCGCCTGGGCGGTGGTCGCCTCCTTCTCCTGCGGGATGGCGCCGAACTCCATGTCCTCTTCCGACGGTGGAGCGAGGGGGCGCTCGCCGAAGTCGGGGGACTGCTGGGCGATGGGGCCGGCGCCGCCGACGTCCGTCGCGGAGCTCCCGAGATCCGCTCCACTCCCGAGATCGACCTCACCGAACGCGATGCCGCCACGCCCCTCGCGCTGCAGCGTCTCTTCGCCGTCTCCGGGCGGTACCGGAGGCAGAGAGCCGAGCTTCTGTGTGACCCGCCTGGGCTCCTCTCCCGGGGCGGGGGGCTTCGGCCAGACGGCGTCGTCGACTTCGGCGGTGACGTCGAACTCCTCTGCCTCCAGGCCCGAGCCGGCGGCAGCGGGGAGCCCGGCGCCGCCTCCGGCCGCAGACGGCAAGTACCGGTCGGGCTGGGTGACCGTGGGAAGGAACTCGGCCGCGGCGGGCAGGTTCGCGTTGACGTCGGAAGGCGCGGGGAGATCGCGTTGCCCATCGACTGCGAGGGGCAGATCGAGCTCGCCGAAGGAGTCGCCGAAGTCGCCGCCTGCGGCGGGGACGGGGAGAGGCACGTTGGCGATGATGGGCAGATCGGGCTCGCCGAAGCCGAGGGCCGCGCCGGTGATCTGTCGCGCAGACTTGCTCTGCACCGCGGGAAGGCCGACCTGCGCAGGAGAAGGGAGATCGGCGCCGGGGCGTGCTGGCGAAGGGAGGTCGACCACGCCTCTGGGGCGTGCGGGGGCCGGGAGGCCTGCGCCGTTGCTGACGATCGGCAGATCGATGCTACCGAAGTCGGCGGCGGGAGCAACGGGCGGCGCGTGGGGGCGCGGCTTGGGGGGAGGCGGAGCGGGTCTCGCGCCGCGAACTGCGGGAAGCGCGGCATGCGGGGCGAGTGCCGGCAGCCCGGCCTCCTGGGCGACCGCAGGCAGATCGGCGTGATCGTCGGGGAGTCCGAGATCGAGAGAGCCGAACCCTGCGCCGACCTGATCGAGCGAGGGGGGAGGCGGCGGTGCGGGGCGGCCCGGGGGCGGTGCGGGGCGGCCGGGCGGCGGTGCGGG